>JAEWIY010000068.1 GCA_023386835.1 Verrucomicrobiota bacterium | reverse complement strand
CTTGGCCCCGGGGGCGGGCGCGCGGGGGTCCTTTTTCTGATCCAGTTCAAGCATCGCGTCCCCTTCATGAAAACCAGAGCCCGTCATCGCCTTGCCCTCACGGTTCTCTCCGTCTCCGCGCTCCTTGGCGCCAGCTGCTCTTCCAACGAGAATGCGAGCGAGGCGCTCTCGTCGGCGGAAGCCCATTTCGACGCCGGAGATTATGACCGTGCCGAGGTGGAATACCTCAATGCGTTAAAGGCCGATCCGACCAATGCGACGGCGATGGTTCGCCTCGGCACGATATACCTTGAACAAGGGCGACTCGCGCGCGCCTTCCCGTTGCTCCGCCAGGCGCGGGACACGCATCCGGAGAACGTGGAAGCTCGGATAAAGCTCGGTTTGGTCTTCCTCGCGGCCAGCGCAGTGGACGAAGCGGCGGTGGAAGCGAATGCCGTCCTGGAACGTGATCCCCGTCACGCCGAGGCACCCCTGCTGCTGGCCGAATCCGTTCGGACGCCCGACCGGATCGGGCGCGCCCGGCAGCAGTTGCAGGATCTTTTGCAAAACCAACAGACGGCCGCGATCCTGACCGCTCTGGCGGTGCTGGACCTGAAGGAAAACAAGCTCGATGCGGCCGAGCAACGCCTGCAGCAGGCGCAAGCCGCTGATAGCGCCTTCGTGCCGGCGCTGGGAGCACTCGGCGCACTGCACGCCGCACGTGGCGATACGGCCAAAGCCGACCAAGCCTTCGCGGCCGCCGCCCAGCGGGGCGGCAATCGTACGCCTTTCCGGCTGAGCTATGCTCGCTTCCGCCTGCAAAACCGCGACCTGAAGGGCGCTCGCGAGATCCTGGACGAAGCGGCGAAACACGCGCCCGACCGCCTGCCGGTCCTGCAGATGCAGGCCGAGGTCATGGCCGCGCAAGGCCAGCGCGAGCAAAGCGAAGCGATCGTCGAACGAATCCTCGCACGCGAACCGACTTATCTGGAGGCCATCCTGCTGCGCGCGCGCCTGTTGATCGCCAAACGCGAAGTCGCGTCGGCGGTCACGCTGCTGGAGAAGGCGTCCAAGGATTTCCCGCAGGCGCCCATGGTTCAGCATCAGTTGGGCGTGGCTTATGCGATGTCTGGTGACCTCAATAAAGCCGCGGATCGATTTCAGCAGGCGCTGACGTTGGACCCCAATCATCCCGACGCCCTGGTCGCTTCGGCCGGAATCAATCTTTCGCGCGGTGATCCACGCACGGCCATCACGACATTACAGCCCCTCGTCCGCCAACGACCGGATTTGACGGTCGCCGTCTCTTTGTTGGCGGAGGCTCACCGGCAGGCCGGCCAACTGGAAGACGCCTTGACGCACTTCCGTCAGCTCGAATCGGCCGGGAATGCGAATCCCTACACACTGTTCATTCCAGGCCAGATCGCGCTGAGGCAGAACCAGCGGGACGAAGCACGGCGGGCCTTCGAGGCGACCTGGCAACGTTACCCGAACTTCCAGCCCGCACTTGAGCAACTCGTGGCACTCGATGTGGCCGAGAAACGTCCGGACGCGGCCCGGCAACGGCTGCAGACGCAACTCCAGCGCACGCCGAACTCGGGTTCGCTGCACCTGTTGAGCGCACAGCTTCATTTCGCCGAGCGGCAGCCGGAACAGGCGGAAGCCGCCTTAAATCGAGCGATCGAACTGCAGCCGGACCTCTCCGCCGCTTACGCCCTGCTCTCGCGTTATTACATGAGCCAGGGCGATGCGGAGAAGGCGATCGCCAAGCTGGCGGAAGCCGCGGAAAAGAACCCCGCCACCGCCGCCGGACCGACGATGGTGATTGCGCTGATCCGGCAACAGCAAGGAAACCTCGCCGCGGCGCGCGACGCCTACGAAAAGGTCCTGACGATGCAGCCCCGCTCCGGGGCGGCGCTGAACAACCTCGCCTATCTCTACGCCGAGGATTTCAAGGACTACGACCGAGCCTATGAACTCGCGCAACGAGCGCGCGAAGTCATGCCGGCGGATGGCAGCGTGGCGGATACGCTGGGTTGGATCGCGTACCGACGAAAGGACTACGCGTGGGCTTCCACCCTCCTGCAGGAAGCCGCCAACAAGTTGTCCGACAACGCCACGGTGCATTATCATCTCGGCATGGCTCGGTCGATGTTGGGCGACGAAACCGGAGCCCAGGCCAGCCTCAACCGCGCACTCGAACTGAAGCTCGACGGCCCCGCGGCGGAAGAAGCCCAAGCGCGTTTGACGCTCCTCCAGATCGATCCGGCCCAACCGGCCAGCGAAACGTTGAGCCAACTCGAAAGCAGCCTGGCTAAGCTGCCGGACGACCCGGTGGTTCTCGTCCGTCTGGCGAGCCTTCATGAGCAGGCCGGGCGCTTGGACGATGCCATTGCCGAGAATGAGCAGGCCCAGAAAGCCAGCCCGCAGAATATCCGACCGTTGCTGAACTTGGCGCGGCTGCATCACGCCAAAGGAAACAAGGAGCGGGCACTCGAGTATGGCCGGCAGGCTCGCAAGCTGAACAGTGATTCGCCCGAAGTCGCCACGACTCTGGGACGGATTGCGTTCGCCAGCGGTGACCACGGGTGGGCGGCGAGTCTGCTGCAGGAGGCGGCACGCCGCTCGACGAGCGACCCCGAGCTTCAGCTCGATCTCGCCGAGGCGAGCTTTGCCATTGGCCGACTCGATGCCGCACAGGAAGCGACGGATCGCGCATTGACGGCACCTGTATTCGCCCGCGCGAATGAGGCGCGTCAGCTCAAGAACTTGATCGCGGTCGTCCAAGGAAAGGGGACGAGTGTCTCAAACGCGGAGACTCTCGGGCGATCCGACCATGGACCCGCCCTCATGGCGGCGGCCGTGTTGGCTGAACGAGGAGGCAATCGCGCTTCCGCCCAAGCCGGGTATCAAAAAGTTCTCGCGATCTACCCGAACATGACAGAGGCGCAGCGCCGCCTGACGATCCTGACGGCAACGGATTCGACCACGGATGGAGAGCAACTCGCCATGGCGCTCAAGGCGCGCGAAGCCTTTCCAAACGATCCGGAACTCGCCCGTGCAGTCGGCCTGCATCTCTACCGGCAGAATCAGTTTGCCCGGGCCATTCCGCTGTTTGAGCAAGCCTCGCGCGCCAACGCCAATGACGCGGAGCTCCATTTCCTGCTCGGCCAAGCGCAACGGCAGGCGAATCGGCTCAGTGCGGCCAAAGCTTCGTTCAAGCGAGCCTTGGAACTCAACCTGACGGGTGAGAACGCGACTGCTGCGCAAGCAGCGCTTGCTGATTTACCCTAACGCCTCCGCCAAACGGCTGACTCGGCCCGCTCCATTGGAGCGGGCCTTTTTGTTTCCCGCTAGGGAAAGTCACCCATTCCGACGCTCGTCGGGAAAGCTTACACAAACCACCCTCCCTCCCGCGCTCCATTTTCGTCAAAAATTGCGCTATACGCTTATCTTCTGGCACTTACTGATCAATGGATGAAACTGGCACGGGGAGTGCACTATGGACGCCGCACTCGGTTCAGCAATCAACCTCCTTACCCTTTTACCATGCGAAATCTCCTCAAAGTCGGTAGCGCGCTGATGGCCTTGGCGTGCGGTTCGATCGCGCAAGCGGTCACGTTTGATTATTCCAACATCGTCGGTTCCGCCATCGTGTTCGACGGCGCCGGCAACTTCACCTTCACGGGCGGCAAGAACTTCGAAATCACCACGGGTGATGCGGCCGGCCTCGAAGGTACGATCTCCGGCTCGTTCGCGATCGGCGCGGGCGTGAATCAAGCCACGGTGACCGGTGTCGGCTCGTTCTCGATCGACGACGGCGCTGGTTCCTGGTTCTCGGCCGACCTCGAGTGGGTCAACATCTCCCGCACCGGGACGATCGGTGGCCTGAACTTCAACGGCGCGGTGAACCTCTCGAACTTCTCGTACAGCGGTTCGGACGCCACCCTCCTGAGCCTCTTGGCTGACGGTGGTGCGATCAACACGCTGACCTTCCAGTTCGCCGGCAGCGGCAACTTGGACAGTCTCCGCAACGTCGCCCAGCAGACCTCGTTCTCGGGCACGGTTACGTCGGTTTCCGTTCCGGACGGTGGCGTGACCGCCGCTCTCCTCGGCCTCGCGCTGGTCGGCCTGAGCGTCGCCGCCCGCCGCCGCGTCTGATCTTGGTCTGATCTACCTTCTAAAGCCGCACGCCTCCCGGCGTGCGGCTTTTTTGCGTTTATACGCCCCAGTTCGCGAGCGGCCTCAGGTGTCGCCTTATGCAAAAGCCTGTCGGATTTCTTTACTTCTTAAGCGGCACCTAAAGCGGGCCAGTCCAAGCGATGGAAAAATATCCAATACGTAAGTGCCTGTTTTCTAGCCGTTTGGATATAATGACTCAGTCTTGATTTGGGTCGGCATGGGGTCTGCTCCCTAACCTCGTCTAGGCGCTTCTCCCTATCCATTCAACTAACGATTCCCCTATGAAGCTAAGACTGATCCTCGGCAGCCTCGTTGCTGCTCTCGCGCTCGGCTCGACCGCTAGCGCTGTCACCATCACCTCCAGCGCCCTCATCGGCGGCTGGTCGCCGGCCTCGTCCTATAACAACGACACTCAGGCAACCCAAGCGGCTGACGCCTTGGTTCGCTGGTTCAACGGCGAGAGCGCCGCATCCACCGTCGATTTGCTGGACAATGCGAATTTCTGGCTCAGCGGTAACGACTTCGGCGCCACCCTGCCGACGCCGGTCACGTTCGTCCTAAAAGACGATGGCGCGCCCTTTGAAAGCATCGATGCCGACTCCTACACCTACGTGCTCGGCAAGTACGGCAACGACGCTTACGTGTTCTATCTCGGGATTTATGATGGCGTTGTCGATCTGCCGGCGGAGTTCGGCTTCGGCGAGAACAAGGTACTCGGTCTCTCCCACTACGTTCTGTTCAACGCGATCACTCCCCCGCCCCCGAGCGTTCCGGATGGTGGTGTGACGCTGCTGTTCCTGGGTTCGGCGTTCGCCGGCCTGGCGATCTTCAGCCGCCGTCAGCGCGCTTAATTCCTTTCGCCAGCTTCAGCTCAAAGGCCGCCGGGAAACCGGCGGCCTTTTTGTTTTCCTGACGCGCGACTCGGCCGCGCACTCGAACTTTGACATACCTCCCGCTCATTCCAGTCTGGCATCACCAGCCCGCCTTGACGCTCCCACCACTTCCCCTCGTCGCCGCTGTTTGCGCCGTCCTGCTCATGGTGATGTGCCTGTCGCGCCGCCGGTGGCACGTCGCTGACGTCGCATTGCTGGCAGGTCTGGCCTTGCTGGCCGCCGAAAGCGTGCTGGCGGGACAGGTTTTGTCGGCCACCGAGCCTGCGCCGATGTTCGAATCCGAATCATGGCGGCTGACGCTTTTGTCCGTCGTGCCGGGTACGTGGATGCTGTTCGCGTTGCGGTACGCGCGGGGCGCCGCCCGTCCGCGACGACGCGCTGCCGTAGCCAGCTTGGCGATTCCGCTCGTCGGTGGACTCCTGCTTCGAGATCAGTTCCTCCACGGCCTGGCGGAGCCACTCACGCCCGGCGATCGGCCGTTGTTGGTCGTCTCATGGTGGGGCTTCGTTTTGTTCATCTGGCTCGTCATCGGGTGCGTGGCCGTCCTGATGGATCTTGAGCGAACGTTTCGAGCGTCCATCGGCGTCATCCGGTGGCGGATCAAGTTCGTCCTGCTGGGCGTCGGGCTCATCTTCATCGCTCGCCTTTACACCGCGAGCCAAGTGCTGCTGCAACGTGGCATCGACGTCCCGCTGGAACTGGTGAACGCGATCGCGTTGATCGTCGCGACGCCATTGCTGGCCGTGGGCCTGCACCGTGACCGCGGCCAACCGAGCGAAGTCTACCCGTCACGCTCGATTCTGCAGAGTTCGATGACCGTTCTGTTCGCCGGCGTCTACCTGCTCGTCGTCGGGGTGTTCGCCAAGATTGTTGCTTATCTGGGCGGCGGAGAGTCGATCGCGTCCAAGGCGTTTCTCGTCCTCGTTGGCATCGTCATCATTGGCGCGGTGCTCCAGTCGGACCGTGCACGGGTACAGTTCCGTCGCGTCCTCAGCCGGTATTTTCAGCGACCGTTGCACGACTACCGGTCAATCTGGCGGCAGTTCACCGAATGCTCGGCCACAAAGGTCGAACAGGGTGATCTCACCCGCTCAATGACCCGCTTGGTCGCGGAGGCCTTCGACGCGCTCTCTGTTTCCCTTTGGCTGCTGGATGATCACCGGCAGGAACTGCAACTCAGCGCGTCCACATTCCTGCCCGAAACCGACGACGGCACGAAGGAGGCCCACCGCCCGCCCGCGCTGGCCGATGCGCTCGCCTACTTTTCGGCTCATCCTGAGCCCGTGGACATCGACAGCACCCGATTTCCGTGGGCCACCGAATTTCACACCCTTCATCCGCTGAAATTCTCCAACGGCGGTCATCGTATCGTCACCGCGCTCACGGGCCGGAACGGAGTGCTTGGCTTTTTGATCGTGGGAGACCGCGTCGGCGGGGCCCCCTTCGAAGCCCAGGACCTCGACCTGCTAAAATCCATCGGGGATCACATCAGCGGCAGCTTGTTGAACCTGCAACTTTCCCAACGGCTGCTTGAGACGAAGGAACTGCAGGCCTTCCAGACGATGGCCACGTTCTTCGTACATGATCTGAAGAACGCCACGTCGACCCTGAGCCTAATGCTGAAGAACCTGCCGGTTCACTTCGACGACCCTGAGTTCCGGCAGGACGCGCTTCGTGGGATCGGCAAAACCGTCAATCACATCAACAGCCTCATCAGTCGCCTAAGCCTGCTTCGAGGCGAATTGCGACTGAAACAAAGCCGAACCGACGTGAACCGGTTGGTGGAGCAGGTCCTGCAACAACTCGACGCCACCACGAGGCAACAGGTCGAGTGGAGTCCTGCCGCGCCTGTCTTCGCAGACCTCGATGGAGAGCAGATCCAGAAGGTGCTGTTGAACCTGCTGCTGAATGCTCGCGAGGCACTCCCCAACGGGCGTGGGCAAATCCGCGTGCAAACCGAAGCCAGCGATCAATGGGCCGTCATTCGCGTCATCGACAATGGCAGCGGCATGAGCCCCGAGTTTCTTCGCTCCGGTCTCTTCAAGCCGTTCCAAACGACAAAGAAGCAGGGGTTGGGTATCGGGATGTTCCAAAGCAAGATGATCATCGAGGCGCACGGAGGGCGAATCGGAGCGGTCAGCGAAGCAAGTAAGGGAACGACCTTCGAAGTGCGCTTGCCTGTGGTGATGAGTCCGGCCCTGTCTTCGACTGCTGCGCCTGCAATTGCCGGAACATGAGGAAGATCTGTCGGGGTGCCGGAACGCAGTTGCCAATTTCATGGTCGCTGGGTGTAAAGGAATTCGACACCCGGCGCTAAATCTCCGCAGCGCCTAGCCGATAGGACCGTTTGCGAGCGCTCCTTCCTGTTCGCGCTCCCTGCCCCCGTGACGTATCCATGAAATCCAAGCTTTTGATCGTCGACGATGACGATGAGATTCGCACCCAGATGCGTTGGGCGTTGGCGGGCGATTACGAGGTGTGTCTCGCGTCCGATCGAGCCAGCGCCGTGGAAACGGTGCGCAATCAATCGCCGTTGGTCGTCCTCCTTGATTTGGGACTGCCACCGAACCCTGCCTCACCTGAGGAAGGGTTGAGCGCGCTCAGCGAAATCCTCGCGATCGATCCGTTGACGAAAGTGGTGATTGTCTCCGGTCAGGGTGAAAAGGACGTGGCGCTACGCGCCGTCGGCACGGGAGCCTACGATTTTGTCAACAAACCCGCCGACCCCGAAGAGCTGAAGATTCTCCTTCGACGCGCCTTCCACGTGGCGCAACTGGAGCGGGAATACCGCCAGATGCAGCAGCGACTGAAGGTCGATGCGTTCGAAGGCATGCTCGGCTCCGGCACGCGGATGCAAAGTGTCTTTAACGCCATCCGGAAAGTTGCCACGACGGACGCACCGGTGCTGATCTTGGGCGAGAGCGGTACGGGCAAGGAGATGACCGCCCGGGCCATTCACGAGCGCAGCAATCGCCGCGAGGGTCCGTTCGTCGCCATTAACTGCAGCGCCATTCCCGAGGCACTCATCGAAAGCGAGCTCTTCGGTCACGAGAAAGGCGCCTTTACCGGCGCTCATGCGACTCGAAAGGGCCGCATCGAAATGGCCGCAGGCGGTACGCTGTTTCTCGACGAACTCGGCGAAATCCCACTGCTCCTCCAGGTCAAACTGCTGCGTTTCCTCCAAGACCAACGCATCGAGCGTGTCGGTGGCCGTCAGGAAATCGTGGTGGATACTCGAATTGTTGCGGCGACCAATGCCGACCTCAAGAAGGGCATGGCCAGCGGGACGTTCCGCGAAGATCTGTTCTATCGGCTCGCCGTGGTGCAGATCAACCTGCCCCCCCTGCGCGAGCGAGAAGACGACGTGCTGGTGCTCGCGCAGGATTTTCTCCGCCAGTTTTCTGGCGAAAGCGGCAAGGACGGCCTTGCTTTTGCGCCGGACGCGATCCGCGCCATCCGTCAACACGACTGGCCGGGCAACGTCCGTGAACTCCAGAACCGTGTGCGCCGCGCGGTGATCATGGGCGGCAAACGCATCACCGCCGAGGATCTCGAGTTGGTCGCCGGACGCGGCGCGGCCGTCGGCTCAACCCTGCGCGAAGCGCGCGAAAACTTGGAACGTGACATGATCCGAGCCGCCTTGCGGAAACACGGCGGGAAAATGTCCGCCACCGCCACCGAGCTGGGCATCAGTCGACCGACCTTGTACGAATTGATCGAGAAACTCGGGCTCCAGCGACCGGAGTAGTCGAGGTTCCCGCACGACCACTAAGCAAAGCTGCGTAGAAGCACTCCCGACATCTGTCGGACCGCATTACGCATTTCGTTGGGAAACGCTCTGCGACGCGAGTACGTGAACTGCACAAACGGCGCGGGACAAGCAACTTACGCCAAAGATACTCCCTTGGCATGAACCCTGCGATTCAGGTCCGGTCGCTCGTTTAAAACTGTTCGGTTCAGAGCGCGCGACAAACAACCTTTCCGAGTGCTTTCGAAGGCCGGACTCACCTCCGGCCTTCTTTTTTTCTCAGCTACACGCCGACCTCGGAAAATCGTCGAGACCGTTTTCTCAGAAGACGGAGAAACGGCGCGGAACGTAGATCATGTCGGATGGCTCGAGGTAGAACGCCTCGTCATCCTTGCCATCGAGAACCTTTTGCAGGTCTAGCGTGATCCGGTTGATCTTGTTTCCCTCCGTACGCATCACAACGACCGCTTTCGTCTTGGCATTACCGGGTTCAAAGCCACCGGCCTCCATGATTGCTTCCAAGATCGTCAACGGCCGCCCCGACTCGATCTTTCCCGGCTTCAGGACCGCGCCGGTCACCAGCACGGAAAACGTCGAGGAGACCACGGTGACATTGACCTCGTTGGACGCGAGTTGTCCTTGGTATCGTTGAACCAGGTCCTGCTCCAATTCGACAGGCGTCATGCCCGCGACTTGAAGCTCGCCAATAATAAACAGGTTTACCCGTCCATCGCGCCGGATCTGCTGCGTTGTATCCAAATTAGGGGCACCAGGAAACACGACGCGAATGACGTCCCCTTCCCGCAGTTTCTGCGAGTCGTTCCTGGCACCGGCAGCCTCTTGGCTATAAGCAGAGGCCACCAGCGCGATCGCAGCCACGCCACCAAGAACAAGGCGCCACATACGGGTGGCGATCGGGCTGACAGTTCCAAATCCGCTGAACCAGATACGTGCGCGCATGGAGATTTGAGGGGGAAGTGCGGCGATGGTGTAGGCACAGATGCCGGGCGCCGCAAGTTCTCATTCCACCCGGTCCCCGTGGGAGCCGGCTCTTGGCGCGAAACAGCGATAGAACGCCAAATGCGCCCCATGGGGCGCGTCGTGTAGTGACACGGCCATGACAGCACCCTCGTCAGATCGCTGCCGGAATCCCAACGGTCGCATCCAATCCGCTGCGGCGAGCTCCGCTCCTCTTGCTGATGAAGAGTCGCGCCAGCCAAGGCAGAAGCTCCGTCATGAAGCCTCCGCCTCGTGGAGACGTCGCAGGATCTTCTGGCGATCGTCCACACAGTCACACCCACGAGGGATGGTCGATGTCCCGAAGCTCACCGAAATCATGAGTGGGTCGTCGAGCGATCATCACCGCGAGCCTGCATCACTGCGCTGGACCGCGCTCGCAGCCGGACAAACCGCCGAGCCGCACCCGTGCTCCAACCTCCCCCGCAATTCTCCGAAGGGAGCAAATAAGGTGGCCGACGAGCGCCCGCGAAGCGGTAATAGGGGTAGAGCCGCGCCGCAGGCGCTCGCCGCCACAACCTAACCGGCCATCAGTTTCTCGAACTGCGCCGAAAATTGCTTGTAGTTGAAAGGCTTGGCCAGGAAAGCGACCCGCTTCTCCTCTGTCGCCTCTTCCGGTAAGACCATTTCGTCGATAAACCCGGAAATCAGCAGGATCCGAGCACCAGGCCGCTCCGTCAGCAGCCGCGTCGCGAGGTCGATGCCGTTCTCGGTCTTGAGCGCTACGTCGATAATCAATGCCATGCGCCCTTCCGGCACCTGCTGCAGCCGTTGCAAGGCCGTGGTCTGATCCGAACACGAAAAGACGTTCCGATAACCAGACGTTTTCAGAGAGTTCTCGAGGAAGCTAAGGACCGTCTCCTCATCTTCGACGACAATGATGGGGATGTCACGGTCCTGCACGTGCGAGGGCGCCAAGGTTTTCATGCGGCTTTGTTGAAGTGGGACTGAGAACCCAAGGTGAACCGACACCCGAAAGCACTCAGAACTGAGGTCACTGGAAAGAGAATGAAACCGGCGCTTTGATAGCCGCGAGCACCTGCCTCAGCCCAGAAGCCGCTCTGCTGGCGATCCTCTCGTGATCCAGTGACCCTGCCGAGTCCTCCCGCGGTCGCAGAACGGGTCTGCTGACACTCTACACGGGAGCTGGGACGGACGATCATCGAAGGACGTCGCACAGACGCTTGGATCTTGGGCGGATTGAGCGTTGAGAGCGTCGAACGCGAAGGGTAACCTCTGGCCAGCGGTTCGATGCGCTCAAATAAGCCGTCAGTCATTCCCTCGGACAAGGCTTTTTGCTTTCCTGAAAGCGGGCCTACGTAGCGATGCGCCTTTCCCCGATGTACCCCTCAGGTTGCGAATCCGGTTTTTGTTCTCGTTTAGATTATCAGGGCTCCGGCAGACTGTGCGGAGCGCAAGCGATTGGCGCCCGCGTTGAAGGTTCGGGTCACTCCCCGGCCCGGACTTGGCGTGGGCCCGCAAGCTCTCCCCGTGTTGTATCCACCGTCTGAACACCTCCAGCGCTCTGTGGACTCCACACTTCGGCCGTCGCCACCTCTGATACTAACCGGAAACGACTTTCTCCGTTCGCTTCCGCCTTCGGCCCTGCCAGCGTTGCTCACAACCTTGGACGCGGTCATCTGGCGCGCCACCGTGGATCCATTTCAACTCACGGGATGGTCGGCCGAATCGACCGACGCACAGGCGGGTCCCCCCTCTGCCCTCCATTCGCTCTCGCTCACCGCCGCAACAGACTGGGAGGCGCTGATCTACCCACCTGATCGGCCATGTTTCCGCCACGCCGTGCGTGCCTATCTCGAAGGGCGAACCGATACCCCCCGAATTGACTACCGCCTGATCGTCAACGACGGGGAGTTGATCTGGGTTCGGCAGTGGCTGCTGGCGCTTGAAGCGTCGAACGATGATGAGACCCAAGTCGTCGGTCTGGTTCGCGACGTGACCGATGAAAAACGACTGCAAGCGGAGCTCACGCAAGCCTGCGACATTGAGCAGGCTCGGCTCGGGCAGGAGATTCACGACGACATCGGCCAGATTTTTACCGGGCTCAACCTCCTCGTCCACACGCTGCAACAGCGGCTGAAGTCCGAGCGTCCCGACGTCGCGACAGAGCTGGAATCCATAAATTGTGAGACTCTAGCAGGTTTGGAGCGAACCCGGGCCCTTGCTCACGGTCTGCTCCCTGCCCAATCCGACTTCAACAACCTTCAGCAGGCCTTTCGGGACCTCTCCAAGCAGGTCGCCACCCGGCTTAAACTGCAGCTCACGTACGAGGTGCCGTCGCCGGAGCCGCCCTATTCCCGGGAGTGCCTCCTCCACCTTTACCGCATCGTGCAGGAAGCTTCCAGCAACGCCTTCAAACACGGTCGCGCCAATCGGGTCGATGTTCACCTCGACCAGCGCGATGGTTGGGACGTTTTGTCCATTCAGGACAATGGTTGCGGCCTTCCAGCTGAAGCCGCCCGGAATCAGGGCGTTGGGCTGAACGGAATGCGGAATCGCGCCGCGCTACTCGGCGGTCGGCTTGAAGTCGGCAATGGGCCGCAAGGCGGAGCCTTGGTCCAAGTTTACCTACCGCCCAGCGCGGTTCTCTGATACCAACGGAAGAACTCTCTCGATGAAAACACGCATCTACATCGTCGACGATCATCCCATCGTGCGCCGCGGCCTGGCTGGTCTCATCAATGCCGAGCGCGATATGGAAGTGGTCGGGGAGGCCGAGGACTCCAGCAAGGCCACCGCCGAGATCATGCAGATCCGTCCGGACCTCGTCGTGGTTGATATCAGCCTCAAGGGGAACTCGGGGCTGGAACTGATCAAGAACATCAAGTCCTTCGATCCCAACATTCAAGTGGTCGTCCTCTCGATGCACGACGAGTCGCTGTACGCGCTCCGTGTCTTGAAGGCGGGTGCTCGCGCTTACGTGATGAAGCAGGACATGGCGAACAAGGTGATGGAGGCCATCCGCCGGATCCGCAAAGGTCTGCTCTACGTCAGCGATCGTGTGGCCAGCCAGATGCTGAATCGACTCGTGGGCGATCAGCCGGACGCCGACGATCCCGTGGCGGGCCTGAGCGATCGTGAACTCGAGATCGTCGCGCTGATCGGGGACGGCCTGCCAACGCGCGAAATCGCCACAAAGCTCCACATCAGCATCAAGACGGTCGAGACCCACCGGGCACACATCAAGAGCAAGCTGAACTTGGATAACGCGACGCAACTGGTGCAATTCTGCGTCCGCTGGGTGGAAGAGAACCGCCGGTCTTTGGCTGCGCCCAGTGCACCGCCGACGTCCATCAGCAGCAATATGACGCCGCCGGGCGCCCTGGCTGCCAGCTGATTGAGTCGCCGGGCCCAAAACGCGTAGAGTCCCTTCTCGGGGTTGGGGTGCCGCCTTCGGGGCCCGTTTGTTTCTGTGCGGGCATCGCTCGCACCCGTTCGTCGGCGACAACGCGGACGGGACGGGCCATCAGCCTCACGGTAAACTCCGCGCCGGCAGATCGTCGCTCCGCTGCGCACGCTTCGAAGAACCGTGCGCAGACGAGAGGGCGCTCAATACGCCGTTCGAGGCGGGAACAGGATCTGCCGGGCCGTCTTCACGAGGATCTTGAGGTCCAACAGGAGCGACCAGCGCATGATGTACAGCATGTCATAGTGCACGCGGCGGTGCAGCACTGACGCGGACGAGATCTCGCCCCGGAAACCGTGACTCTGGGCCAGACCAGTGATCCCGGGTTTCACGAAGTGCCGACGGTGATAAACCGGTCCCACCAAGTTCGCGAACTCCGTGTCGTGCTCCAACAAGTGCGGCCGCGGCCCGTTGACGCTCATCTCTCCGAACAGGACATTCAGAAACTGCGGGATCTCGTCCAAGCTCGTCCGGCGCAGAAATCGCCCGAATGGGTAAACTCGGCTATCGTTGCGGGTCGCCTGCACCCGCTCATCGCTGCGGTCCGTCCGCTGATACATCGTGCGGTACTTGTAGATCAGGAAGGGCTGTCGATTGCGACCGGCTCGAAGCTGCCGATGGAACAACGGCCCCGGGGCTTCCCGCCGCTGTGCCAACCA
The DNA here is from genome assembly GCA_023386835.1 of Verrucomicrobiota bacterium. GTDB lineage: Bacteria > Verrucomicrobiota > Verrucomicrobiia > Opitutales > Opitutaceae > Actomonas. The sequence continues at coordinate 53,026 of JAEWIY010000068.1, read as the reverse complement.
GACGACCAAGGAAAGCGGCGGCAGAACGAAAAGCACCACCGGCACCGAAATGGCGATGTCCAGCATGCGCTTGAGCAGCCCATTGACCGGATTGTCGAGCGGCTCCTCGGTCAGGGTCACGCAGGCGTTTTCGCCTTCCTGCTCCACGCTGAGGGGATGGTGGTGAAAAACCCGGCCAAAGGGAAACAGCACCCGAACCCGGCACCCCGAGGCCTCGGCCACTTCGATATATTGCCGGCAGCTTCTCGGATCGAATCCGGCCGGCGCCACGACCAATTGCGCAATCTGATGCTCCGCCAGCACGTGCTGCAGACGCTCAGGCGTACCCAACCACGCAATCGACGGCACACGGCCGTTATCCGTCGGCACCTGGCGCTCTTTTGGACCGACGTAGCCGACGAGATCCAAGCCCAAATGGCGGTGCTGGTTCACCCAGCGACACAGCCAGTCCTCCTGATCATCCAGCGCGAGAACGACGGTGCGAAGCACGTTGCCGCCGAAAAATAAACGTCCCAGCACCCGCGGGCCGTACATGTTCGCCACCACAAGGGAGATCCCGAGCAGGAGCAGGTAGCTGCCGAGGAACAGGCGCGAGACCTCAATTCCCTGGGTGATAAACACCACCGCGAAGAGCACCAAAGCCACCCTCAGCAGCTGCTGGCGGCTCAGCCGCAAAGACGCCATCCAGTCCATCATTCCCAGCTGACTGGCGTAATTTCTCGAAGCTTCCTGCATCCAGCATGCCGCCACGAAGACGCTGGCAACGTAGAGCGGTAGATTCATTGGCTGGCTGAACATGATGATCCCCGTTGCCTGGAGGAGCCACGCCCACCCCAAGAAAAGGACTACCGTCCAGACGACCAAGACGAACCCATGGATGAGGAGCAAACCCTGTTGGCGGTTCTTCAGCATGGTTTAGGTCGCCGGTAGACCGGTGCCCCAAAAAAGAGTGCGAGAAGAACTGCTTTTGGGCCCCTTGTTGCATCGCCATGCGCAGTCCCTAACCCCACGTAAGGGCATCCCTGAGCGGTGTGGCTGCGCCAAACGTTATCAATTGACTGCCCAACGCTTGGGAGTTGCCGCAGGGCCTTTGCAACGCGCTTGGCGCAGACATTAATTACCCACCTCAAACTCCGGCTCCTAACCTGCTTCCGCGATCGCCTCACTTTGGGCCCAAAAACGTCTCGAGATGGAGTAAGTTCAAGTGCCGTCTGAGCGGGAGGGTGAGGACTGCCAAAATAGGTGTTCGTCACTACCCGAGGTCGCAGCACAGGCGCCGAATTCGAACCGACTCCGCAGCAGGTGGTGGTCTGGAATCCGACGGTTCACCAAAACAGCTGATGGATCGTTGAAGCGCGGGTTACGCCTTTGGGTTTCGGACGGACGCAGGTTTCGCCCGAATTCTGCCGACGCCGCTGAGCTCAAGCACCAACCACGGTGCAAAAAAAGAAAGAGCGGACGACCCGGGGCCGTCCGCTCCCCTCCGCTTCGGCAATCCCATCTCCTTTGGTTACCGAACGGAGAAATCAGAATAGGGTAGTCCGCGCGGCGCTTCGCCTCACCTGCCTCCCCCAGTGTGATTGACCCGACGGTCACGGGACGTGGCGTCTGAGATCATGCCCGTTTGTACCAGCTCGCTGGGAGGTTTGGAATAGGGGGGCGGCTCGTGACTTTTGTGGCGGCACAGCTGAGTTCTGCTCGGGATTTCCCCGAGCATAAACACACCTCCTCGAGTTCCGTAAACGAAGAGGACGCAGGGGGTTGTTGCCCCCTGCGTCCCAGGACCTGACACGGCCGGAGCCGCTCTCTACTTGGATTCCACCGCGGCCGAACTCACGGCGGAAAAGGGATCAGAAAGGTGCTTGCGCCACGGCAACGTGCGACCCGCGGGACCGCGGACGCGCCAAAGCCGGAGAGTCGGTGAGTCGGGGTGCTCCCAATGAGCAACGCCAGCGCCCTCGCCGGCCGGAGAAATCGCCGACCCTGTATCGACGCGAAACGCGGCGGCCATAAACGGCACCGGCGTGCCGGAGGCCAATCCGAAGCCCGTGGCCGCCGAGGCCGGGGCCTCGACGTTTCCGCGATGCACCATCCGGCCGTTGATCCGTAGCACGACTTCGGTTCCGAGGCACTCCGCCTGCAGCTCGTACGCGGTATCGAGCCTAACGCTACGAACCCCCGCCTCGATCGGATAGGCGGTGTTCTCCACAACGCGCCCGAAAGACCAGCCGTCGGATTGCAGCCGAAAATAGTAGAAGTTGTCGCGATCCGTCGCCCGGAAAACGAGACCTGCCCGTGCGCCCGCGGACGGCAGCGTCACCCGCGCGGCGACCCGTGCGTCGGCCGCACCCACATCCAGATAGGCGCGACTCGCCGCCGCCTCGGCGTGGAGCGACTGGTCATCGACCCGAAACCCGCCCAACGTGACATTCCAGACCGGGCTGCCAATCGGCGCATGATCGGGCCGCCGGCCCTGTAAGGTGCCTTCACCACTAAACTCGTCCGCCAGGCTCAGTGAGCCGGCCGGCAATTCCGCCGCGTCCGGAGGCTCCGCCGCAAGCGTCACCCCCGCCTCGCTGCCCTGTCCACCCGAGCTGCTGACGCGCCCGCGAAAGTTGTAGGCAGAGAATGAATACGGCGTGGCGGACCCAAGGCCGACCCGGGTCGCGCCGGGCTCCGCCGCGAGATTGTCGGCATGGAGGACCGTGCGGCCGCTCGACAGCACCACCGTGTTGCCGATGACCTCGGCCCGAAGCGCATGCGGCTGGCCGACCGCAAACGCACGGCGCCCGGACGCGAGTGTCGTCGCCGTATTGTTCAGCACGCGGCCGTAGGTCCACCCCGCCGGCTGAATGCGGAGGAAGTAGAAGTTGTCGCGGTCAACCGCCCGGAAAACCAACCCAGCGAACGCTTGGTCAGAGTTCAACTGCACGTCGGCCTCGACCGCGCCGTTGATGCTCCCCGTTTCAACCATCGTGCGTGTCACCACGTCACCAGCAACAGCCGCTCCATTGACGAGCTGCATCGCACCCATCTCGAGAATCCAATTCGGGACATCCTCCGCCGCTCCCGCTTCCAACGCGCGGCCGTCGATCTCACCATTGCCGGTGAACGAGTCCTCAAAAACATGCGCGCCTGTGACGGCGGCCGACGCCTTCGCCACTTGGTCCACGAGAACAGAAACGGGTGCCGCCGCCGGCGAAACAAAGGTGCGCTCGGAGACGAAGGTCCGCATCAGTTCGCGTCCAAACGCGTGCTCGGTCGCCAAGGTCGAGTACGTGGAACGCTCGATGCACAACGACATCCCTGCACCCGCGGACTGCCAGAAGCTGCGCAGGGTCTGATCGGTGGCGGGATTGGAAACAATGTCCGCTATCTCCACGCGCTCCTGCAGCCGCTTCACCCACGCCGAAGCGGCCGCGTTGCTGTGGTGCAGAACATAGTCGAGCGCCGGCAACTGATCGCCGAAATTCTGGTGCAGATCGACCACCGCGTAGGGCTGCCCCAAACCGAGCGCCGCCACGTCGCGCACCATCGCCTGCTTGTGGATGATCACGGTGTCGATCCCCCGGTCCGCCAACGGATCGGTCAAAGCAGTGTTCCAGTTGCGGTTGATGTCGCGCCGCGGATCAAACGCGGTGCCGCGCCAAATTCCGGCCAGTTCCCCCGTCGGATTCACGAACGGGTAGACGAGCGTCACGTACTCGGAACGATAAGCCGCCGCAGCGGGATCATTGGGATCCAGGATCCACTCGAGCGCGCCATGCAGCGCGGCCTTGGTCTGCCCTTCGTACGGATGCTGTCCACTGACGAGCATCACCACCTTGTTCGGGTGCGCGGTCGGATCCTGGATCTTGAACGCGTACAGCGGCGTGTCCGGAATGGTCCGGGTAAACGCCTGGCCGTCGCCGGTCGCGCCCGCCTGATAACCGATGAGAAACGTGTTGGAGACCAACTCGCTGCTGGTCGGGCTCACCCACGGGTGCGTGAACACCTCCTTTTCCAGCCAGCCGTAGAAGGCCTGCACTGGATAGTGCTCGTTGATCGAAACGTAAACGACATCCTCCGTGAACGGCGTGGTGTTGCGGAAGACCCAGCCGTAGTCCTCCCGCCGGCCCGAGCTCGTCTTGACGACTACGGTGCCCGAGTTGTCGACCACCGAGTCCGTCGGGAAAACGGCGCCGGGCGTATCAGCCGCATCCGGCCGCATGCAATCGACCACGGTGAACGCATTCCACGCCCGACTGCCCGCCTCGTAACTCCAGACCGGCTCAATCAGATTCGTCGTCGCGGCATCCATGTTGTGCACCATTACGCCGGTCTCCGGCGGGCGCGCCGGCAGATGAAATGTGACGGTCTTGCCCTTCACACCCCGCAGGGCGAAGAGCATGTTGCGCCAACGCCGGGCGCCCGGACCCGAACCCAGCGCCTCGCTTTCGTGCCAGCGCGGCACGAGGTACGCCACCGCGCCGTCAAACGTGGAACGGCGCACGTCAAGATTGCCGCCATCAGCCGGCTCGGAAAACGGAATGGGGGCGCCTTCCTGGCCGGAGACCAGCACCGCGCTGGCCACCGCCGCCACCACCATCACCAACTTCCGAATACGGGACATCATCTCCAGGCCGCGTTTATCGGGCGGCGTGAAACTCGGCTCAAGGAGCGATGTCTGGATTTGCATCAAAACCGGGTAAAAGCCGGGACGGCCGAGCGCCCACTATGCAGCTGCCGTGCCGTGGCTTGCGCAGAGGCCGCGTAGCCGATGTGTAGATACACGTAGCCCCGGACCCGCCTGGCTACGCAACGCCCGCCGAGGCTGTACCCACATGCTGGATACGCCAGAATATGCAACTCACGACCACTCGGATTGATCGCACGCGGCCCCGGTCATTCGGCTCATCCGCCCACCCCACCAGGGCGCGGTCAACCCATGTCGCCGCGAAACGTGACGGCCTCCAGCGCGCCAGGCTCCGGGCCACGCTCCCGCCCCGGATTCCGCAGCCGGGTCATCGTGCCAGCCGCGCACCGCCTCCACCCCTCGGGCGTCCGATCGACGAATCCGGCGCCGGACCTCAAAAATGGATTGGACAAACGCTTTCCGACCCGGACGCTACGCCCCGTATGGCGCATCCTGAAACGCAGCTCGTTCGCAAGTTCGACTTCCTGGTCGATGTCCTGGTCGTCGGTGCGTTCTTCGTGTTCATGTTCTTCGTCTTGCGCTCGCACGTGCCCTCGAACGACCCGATGTGGGTCGCCATCTGGAGCGCCGGAGCCTCCGCCTGCATGAGCGGCGTGTTCTGGCTGGCCGTCTGGATGTTCCGCGTGGTGCTGCGGTACCAGCGCGACCTGCGGTTGCGCCGGTAAGACGACCGGCTGCGCCGGCGTGGCGCGGCTTTGGTTTTGACTGGTCCAGCCGGCGGTTTTGATTTGGGCGGTGTCCGCCGAATCCTCCTCCCCTCCCCCCCGTACAACGGCGGCGGTGGAAGACTACCTCGAGCGCATCAGCGAGCTGATCAAGACGAAGGGGTATGCTCGCGTGGTGGACATCGCGGCTGAGCTGAAAATCTCACAGGCGAGCGTCACCACCATGGTCCAACGGCTGGATGCCGAAGGGCTGGTGAAGTACGAGAAGTATCGTGGCATGGTACTGACCGCCGCGGGGGAAGCCGTCGCGGCCCGTATTGCCCACCGCCACGAACTGCTCACCCACTTCCTCCGGATGCTTGGGTTGAACGAGGAGGTCATCGCCCACGACGTGGAGGGCATGGAGCACCACGTGAGCAGCGACACTTTCCACGCTCTCGAGCGGCTCACCCGTTACCTCGAGCAGAATCCCGAGGTGCTCGAGCGGCTGCGGCAGTAAAGTTACTCCGCGGACGACAGCACGCTGCGGCGCTTCTCGATCCGGGAAGCCGCCAGGATCGCGATCTCGTACAAAGCGTAAAGCGGGACGGCGAGCGCAGTTTGCGTGAACGGATCCGGTGTCGGGGTCACGATGGCGGCGATGATAAAAAAGACGATGACCGCATGGCGCCGCCAGCGGCGCAGCTTGGCCACCGTGACCAGCTCAAGGTACACGAGCAGCATCACCACCAACGGAAACTCAAACGCTACCCCCACGCCCAATACCAGCCACGTGAGCAGGCTGTAGTAGTTGCCCGGCGTCCAACGCTGAGTGAAACCGAGGAGTTCATTCAACTCCAGCGAGACTCGGATGGTGCTGGGGGCGAGCAGGAAGAAACTGAACGCCGCCCCCAGCAGGAAGAGGACAAAAGCCGCCACACATCCCGGCAGCAGCAGTTTGATCTCCCGATCATGCAGCGCCGGTGCGACGAACTGCCCGACGAAGAACAGGATAAAGGGCGCCGACATCACCAAGCCGCCCATGAAACACATCTGCAGCACGACCGTGAACCCCTCCATGATGGAGGTCGTACCGAGTTCCAGGCGGAACTCGGGCCGGTTCGCCTGCACAAAGTGTAATGGCCAGAGCAGCACCTCGTTGAACTGCTGAAGGAAGAAGCCGATGGCCGCGGCGAAGATCGCGAAGGTGATCGCGCTCTTCACCAACGTCCATCGTAGCTCTTCGAGGTGTTCGAGGAACCCCATCGGTTTCTCCCGGGGCGAAATGGCCACCTCGGGCGGCTCGAGATCGTACGGAGGAGTTTCGGTGGGTTCGCCCATGTGTGACGCAAGGGTTGAGCGTGCGAGTTTTGTGCCGGAGGTGAAGCGGGTTTTCGAATTCCTGTCAGCCTGCCGCCTGCCCGCGCCTCAGGAACGTCGCCGCTCGTCGCGATGACGACGCCGAAACTCGCCCGGCGTAAGCGCCGTGATCCGCTTGAACACCACGCTCATGTACTCGACGTGCTCAAACCCGGCCAACTCGGCGATTTTCTTCAACGGGTACTCCGTTTCCACCAACAACCGGCGGATCTGCTCGATCTGCACCCGGCGGATCTCCGACTGCGGCGAACGCCCGAGAAAGCGGCGAAACTTCTTCTCCAGTTGGCTGCGGGAGGCCGCGGCATGGCGCAACACCTGATCGACCGTGATGCCGTCACACGCATGCTCGCGAATGTACGCAAGCGCGGCGGCGACATTGCGGTCGTCCACCGCCAGCACGTCCGTCGAGTGGCGGGTCACGACACCCCGCGGATCGATCCGCAACTGGGAGTGCTCGACCGGCAACCCGGCCATCATCCGGTCAAGGGTCTCGGCCGCCTGATGACCGGATTGGAATGGATCGGTCGCCACGCTCGACAGCGGCGGGTACGACAACTCGCAGCGAACGGCGTCGTTATTGGCGCCGAGAACCGCCACCTGCTCCGGCACCAGCAGCTGCGCAAGTTGAGCGGCCGTGATCACCTGCAGCGCCCGCATGTCGTTGCAAGCCATGACGCCCACGGGCTTGGGCAACTGCTGCAGCCACCGCGACAGAAGTTGAATCTGCTCCTCATCCCACTCGGGCGTAAGATCACCCGGGTAGTCGACATCGAGCACCGTCACCTCGCGTCCTTCGAGACGCGCGGCTTCAACAAAACCATCCCGTCGTTCACAGGCCCACCCGCAGTTGCCGAAGCCGCTGAAGGCCAGCTGCCGGAAGCCACGCTCCAGGAAATGTTCAGCCCCCAAATGGCCCAGACTGGGATTGTCCGGACGGATCTTGGGCACGCCCGGATAGGGCTCGCGATCGCTCAGATCCACCAAGGGGATCTTCAGCCGCTCGCACTCTTTGACCATGCCGGGCGTGGTGTGCCGGCTGATCACTCCGGACCAACGCCTCTCGTGTAACCAGCGAGGGTCCGACTCCGCACGCGCTTCGTCATCAAGAAACGCCTGCCAGGCCCGGTGCGAGCGGCTGTAGAGCGCGATTCCCTTCAACATCGCCGTCGATTCCTCGAGGAGTGCCATGAATACGAGGAGCACTTGCGGCCGCATGTTCGAGTTCAACGGACCGGCGGCGCGGGAGTAAACCGGGAAACGCACCGCCGGCCGCTCCGCGACAAGTTTCTTAAACGACGGATCGAACGTGCACACTCGCAGCCGTCCCGAGCCCCGCTTCGCCCAAGCTTCACATCAGGGTTTTCCCTCTAGCAACAGCGCGATTGGGACACTCGCTCAGCCCGATACTGCACGTCGCAAAGGGTCTCATTCGGCACACAACCGAACTCATTCCCACAATGGCCGCGGAGGGATAGAGTCCATTCGGCGCTAATACCCTCGATTAGCCACCGCGCCCCTCTACCCCACCCAGGTTCCGGGGCCAACCTGAACCCAAATACCCTATGTGCCGTAAAAACGTGCCGCCGGGGAGTCCCCTCCTCGCGGCGTTGCTCTTCGCGGCTGCGCCCCAACTACCGGGCCAGACTGCTCCTGCACCCAACTCCGCCGGTGATGAGGAAAGCACCGTTGTCCTTTCCCCCTTTCTCGTCGAGGCAGACGAGGACGCCAACAGCTACCGAGCCTCCGCCACGCTCGCCGGCACGCGTATTCGCACCGATCTGAAGGACGTCGCCTCCGCTATCTCGGTGGTGACAAAACAATTCCTGCAGGACACCGGCGCGGTCAACAACGAGAGCCTGCTCCAATACACAACCAATACCGAGGTCGGCGGCACTTGGGGCAACTTCTCTGGTGTGGCCGGCGGCTTCCAGTATAACGAAAACAACAACCTGCTGCGTCCGTCCAACAACACCCGCGTGCGTGGCTTGGATTCGGCCGACAACACCCGCGACTACTTCCTGACCGAGATCCCTTGGGACGGCTTCAACGTCGACCGCGTCGACCTGCAACGCGGTCCCAACTCGATCCTCTTCGGCGTCGGCAGCCCCGCCGGTATCATCAACACGAGCGTCAACACCGCGACCTTCCGCAATCGTTACGTCGTGGAGAATCGCATCGCCGAATTCGGCTCATTGCGTTTTTCCGGCGACTTCAACCACGTGTTGATTCCTGACACGTTGGCGATCCGAATCGCGCTGCTCGACGACGAAACCAAGTACGAACAGGAGCCCGCCTACAATCACGACAAGCGCGCCTTTGGCACGGTCCGGTACGCGCCGAAACTCTTCGAGAACGGCAATACCCTCGTTCGGGTGAACTTCGAAACGGGCAAGGTCGACGCCAACCGCCCGCGTCTCGTGCCACCCGTGGACGCAGTCACACCCTGGTTCTCGGGGTTGAACAAACAGACGTTCAACCAATCCACCATGAACAAGGGCAACACGCCCTATAGCGAGGAACCGTGGTTGGAGAATGGAGCCGTCGGTCGCCAGTTCTGGGCCGACGTCGTGGCATACTACGGCAACAACGGCGACTCCAGCGCCACCGCGTACCGCCAGCCCTTGCCGCTCGGCAACAAGGGCATCGGGCCCAACGGTCAGCCGGACGGGAGCATCGGCGGCCTGCCGCAGGGTTACGCCTTCGCCATTGCGTCGTACTCCAGCTACGCTCTCGAGGCCCTCGAAGGCGGCAGCTTCTATTACGACAAGTCCCTTTCCGATCCTTCGGTCTTCAACTTCTACAAGAACTTGATCGACGGCGAGAACAAGTCCGAGTGGCAGGAGTGGGATGCCGGCAACCTCGCGGTCTCGCAGACGCTGTTCGAGGACCGGCTGGGCTTCGAGTTCGTGTATGACCGCCAGCGCTACAAAGACGGCCAGCGGGTCTTCCTCGGCAACTCCGACACCTACAAGCTCGGCATCGACATCAACTCGCACTTCCCGGACGGCACGCCCAATCCGAATGTCGGTCGCGCCTACGTCGCCAACTCGGACGAGCAGGCCAACTCGCGAAATGTCATCGATCGCAACAGCTGGCGCTTCACCGCCACGGCCGATTTGCGCTTCGAAGACTTCCTGGACCGCGACTCGCGTCTCACGCGTATCCTCGGACGTCATACGTTCACCGGACTGCTGAGCAATGACGTCAAGAAAACGGAAACGCGCAACTGGGCCACGTCAGCCGCCGACCCGTCGTACGTCGCGCTCTTCAGTTCGCCCAACGCGCCCATCTCGCCCAGCCTGACGGCGCACTTCCGCTCGTACGACTATGTGGCGTACCTCAGCCCGAATCTCTCCAACCTGAGTTCGGCCGCCGGCGCCAACATCGACCGCGTGCGTGGTATCATCAAGGCCCCGTCCCAGGCGCAGGTGTACTTCTTCGACAACACGTGGAAGCACCCGCTCAACCCGAACGATCCCGCCTACGTCGATCCGTCCGCACCCTACACGTATCAGCCGCAGAACGGGGCCGCTCCGGTCGACACCACGCAGTCGGAAAACCCGGCCAACTATGTCGGCTGGCGCACAACCACGGTGAACTTCCTCAACGCCGACAACGGTGACATCGACGCGTTGACCTACAACGCGCAGAAGCAGCGCAACGAGATCGAGTCGAAGGCGATCACCTGGCAGGGGCGGCTGTTTGACGACGCCTTCCTGCCGGTCTTCGGCTGGCGCGAGGACGAAGTCATCAACCATGCTGCGTCCGGCACGGTGGACGCCTTGGGCATCGCGAACACGAACTTCGAGATTCCGGAATCCAGTCGTCGTGTCGCCAAGGGTGAGAGCACGAGCTATGGCGCCGTCTTGCGCCTGCCGAGTTCCTGGGCCGAACGCCTGCCCTATGACTCGAACATCGGCGTGTTCTACAACGAGTCCGAGAACTTCAAGGCCGACGCTCCGCGCGGCGACGTTTTCGGCAACGTTATCCCGAATCCGGAAGGCAAAACCAAGGAATGGGGCGTGATGCTCAGCGTGCTGGATGATCGCTTCACCCTGCGGGTGACGCGCTACGAGACCAGCGTCGCCAATGCTACGCTGGCCGGCGCCGGACTCGGTCAAAACGGCTACTTCCTCTGGGCCGTCCCGGCGTGGGGTACGGCGTTCATCGCCAACGCCGATCAGGGCATCAAGGGCAACAACGACAACAACTCGTGGGCCTGGAACTACGCGGCCAGCGACGATCCCAACGCGCCGCCGTTCCGCACCCCGGACGGTGCGATCAACCCGGCCTGGTTGGAACATCCGAGCACCGTCACACTGAAAAACGCGATCGAGGCCTGGCGCCAAATCCCGCTCGAACAGAGCTTCTTTGACGCGTACGGCAACGAGGTCGCCTTGATCAACGTGGACGGCATCCGTGCCGGCGACTGGGTTCGCGCCGATCCGATCTGGAACTTGAAGTTCGACAACCAGCCGATCAGCGGCGGTCTGCTCGCCGGCTTTGGTTCCGCACCCGTGATGTCCGTCGATACCGTTTCGAAGGGCACGGAAATCGAGCTGTATGCGCAGCCGACAAAAAATTGGAACGTGACGGTCAACGCCTCGAAAACCTTCGCGTCGCGTGTGGCGCTCGCACCGGGTATCGCGACCTACATCGAGAACATGACCGAGTTCCTCGCCGGGCCCGCCGGAGACCTGCGTCTGTGGGGTGGCGGCGCCAGTAATGCGATGCGCGTGCAGTGGCAGAACAACATCATCAACCCCTACAACACGCTGCTCGCCCAACGCGGCAGTCAGGCTCCAGAAATCGCTCCCTGGCGGTTTAACGTGATCAGCACCTATTCCTTCACGGAAGGCCCACTGAAAGGAGTCTGGATCGGTGGCGGTTACCGTTGGGAAGATGCCCGCGTGCTGGGATACGAGCTTAACGCCGAGAAGACGGCGGTGGATGTCGGCAAGCCCCTCAAAGGCGAGACGGACGACCGCCTCGACCTCTGGGTCGGCTACTCGCGAAGGTTGACCGAACGGCTGAACTGGCGCGTGCAACTCAATCTCCGCAACGTGGGCGAAGACACGAGACTGGTGCCCGTGACCATAAATCCTGACCGAAGTATTGGTTTCTCCCGTATCCAGCAGGGGATGACGTGGATGTTAACCAATACCTTCGAGTTTTAGGTCGGCTGCAATCCTGCCCGTCGGACCTCACGTCCGACTTGAAGCCCAGTGGCTCCTCGCCACCGGGCTTTTCGTTGCCAGCGTTGCAACAACCGCACGGGATCGCGGCCCGGCCTCCACCGCCGCTAGGTTCGGCGTGCCATCCCCGGCGGGGACCCGCGTGACCAACAGCCCCCTCGCACGTTCTTCGGGAGCGCCCCCTCCGGACAGCCTCAGTCCGGCTGAGCGATCCGCATCACCGGCGTGTCCCGCACCACCACGTGCCGGGTGTCCCGTCCATCCGGCCAGCGCACGTGTACGGTCGCCGCAGGGTCCTTTTCGCTGTATCCAAAAAAGCAGCTCGACGACGACTGGCTCATCCAGCCGCTCCCCGCGCGAACCTCCTGCATCTCGCGCCGGCCGCTGGCATACTCCACCATCACTCGTGCGCCACTCGCCGTCGGATTGATGCCGCGACCGGTGAGCCGGATTTGGAGGGGATGGTTCCCCGTCATGCCACCGTTTTCAAAGAACAGACTGGGTTGATTGTTCCGGCTGACCCAAATGTCCGCCCAGCCATCCTCGTTCGGGTCGAGCGCCAGCACCGCTTTGGCGTCGCCCGGCACGACCAGCCGGCTCTGCGCCACCGGCACCGGCGCGAAAGTGCCCGTGCCATCGCCGTGCAGGAGTTGCCCGAGCCCACCATCCCACCGACCGACAACTGGTGTTGGCGCGTACGAATTCTGTGCGGCAAACAGATCCACGAAACCATCCGCGTTGAAGTCGCCAACGACGAGCCCTTGGACCGGCGAGATCTGCAGGAGGCGCGGCAACGGCGCAAAACGGTACCGGCCATCCGGTGCGCTCAAAAACACCCCGCTGCGCAACTCCGTCGCCTCATAGCGCTGAGCTGTCCGAATGAATTCGGGGCCGAGCACCTCCTCCAAGGTCGCCTTCGCATACGGATCGGTCCGGGGAAAACGTCGCGAAACCGTTGGCAGGATCGAGGCCAAGTCACGCCGACTGCGGCGCGGGAGCCACCGGCCGCCCTCTGCATAAGCCTCCACCAGTCGCAACGAGCCCCCCTCCGGTGGTTCCTGCACCAAAAGCACCGCCGGCTCGGACGCGCTGGCTCGATAGGGCGTATTCAGGCCAGCGTTACCGGCGGCAAAATCCGGTCGGCCATCACCATTAAAGTCAGCCGAGGCCAGCGAGGTCCACCAGCCGAGCCCACCTGCCGCGAAACCAGCGCGTTCGGTCCAGTCCTCCAACAGCCGCCCGGCGTTATTATGAAAGTAACGCACGTGTCCCCACTCGATCGCCACGAGCAGATCCGGCCATCCATCGCCATCCACGTCACTCCAGAGACACGACGTGACCATTCCGGCTTCACGCAGCCCAGCCGCCCATGGGTCAGTCACATCTTCGAAGCGTCCACCGCGATTGAGCAGGAGAAAGCTCCGCGGCGACAAGGGATACAGGCCCGGCGACGCGCGTCCGCCCAGGAACAGGTCTAACAGACCATCACCGTTGAAATCCACGGCCGCGGCCGCACCGATGCTCTCTGCGATTTCCGGCAACGTGCCGGGGGGCGCCCGGTGGAGTCCCTTTTCGCCGCCGAAAAACAACTCCGGTTCATACTCCGGTGCCCCCGCTGGCGCGCTGTTTCCACCCTTTGTGATCAGGACGTCCAAACGGCCGTCACCATTGGCATCGAACAAAAGCACCGGGCCATCGTTCACCACCGTCCCGGTTCGACCGAGCCTCCCCACGACGTCAAAGCGCCCGGAGCCGTCCTGAAACAGCACACGGGCGGAATCAACGCTGGTTCCGCCCATCACCAGCTCGTCACGTCCGTCGCCGTTAAGGTCTCCCGCCGCCAAAGCGGGCCCGCGGCGGTTGAGCCGCACGGGCAGGAGTCGCTGCTGCGCAATCTCGTCAATCAACTCCTCCTTCGCCGACCAGCCCAAGTTCACCGCAGTCGTCGCCTCTTTGAATTGTCCTGCCGGCAGCGGCGCCGGAGTCGCCCCACGCAGGGGTTTATCCCCGGGTTCCGTAATCGTGTAACGCGCGTTCGCCTCCAGTCGCTCAAACACCTGCTCTTGGCCACTTGGCCAGATCACCGTCAGGCGCCGGACCACCGGCTCCTGGCCGAGTCCAAAATGCAGGACGGGGTCGCTGGCCGACATGTATCCACGAGCAAGTGACAGTTGACGCACCTGCGTGCCCCGTGCGGTCTCAAGGCGGACAACCGCTCCAACGCCGAATCGGTTCGAAGCCTGCCCACGGAGCGCCACCAGCACGCGGTGGCCGGTGGCGCCATCGTTTCGCAGCAGTGTCACACCTGCGAGATAGTTGCTGTACACGACATCGAGGTCTCCGTCGCCATCGAGATCACCAAAGGCGGCGCCAAAGCTGACGCCGCTCTGATTCAGGCCCCACGTCGCCCCGACCTCTTCAAACTGCAGGTCACCGAGATTCCGGTACACCAGGTTGTTTTCGGCGAGGATCGGGCTGCTGCGCGCCACCCGGATCCGGTCAGCCGCCCCTTCCGTCGTCATCATTCGGTGGATCAGGTCACTATTGTGAATCTCGCGATGCATCCCGTTGGTGACGTGGAGGTCCAGCCAGCCGTCGTTGTCGAGATCCTCGAAACGGACGGACCACGTCCAGTCGGTCGCGGCCAACCCGGTCAGAAAAGCCGCCTCGAGACAGCGCCCAACGCCCGTGTTCACGTACAACGCGTTGCGCAGGTAATTGGGAATCGCGGTTGAACCATCAGCTGGATCCTTGGTGCGCCCCCGTGTCTCCGCCATGCTGCGCTGGTCCTTCTCGTGCGTTGTGGCCGCCATGTCGGTGGCCAACAGGTCAATCCAGCCATCGTTGTTCACATCCCCGATGTCGGTCCCCATCGATGAATACGGCACGTGCGGCAGCACCTCATCGGCGACGTTCGTGAACGTGCCGTCACCCTTATTCCGGTACAGCCGATCCGGCGCGGCAAAGTCATTGGCCACATAGAGGTCCGGCCAGCCGTCCTGGTTGTAATCCCACCACGCCGCCGAGTTCCCCTGGGTCTCGCCTCCGTCCACGCCGGAACCGGCGGTCACGTTGACAAACGTGCCGTCGCCGCGATTGCGAAACAGGAAGTCGCGCTGCCCGGCCGGCCGCTCGGCGTTGTTCAACAAGTTCGTCTGAACAAACACGTCGAGCCAGCCGTCCCGGTCGTAATCGGCAAAGGCGGCCATGACCGAGCTGTCGACCACATCAAGTCCAGCCGCGCGCGCAGCCTCCCGGAATGTCCCGTCCTGCTGGTTCAAATACAGGAGGTTCGGGGCGTTGAAGCGGCAGACGTACACATCAAGCCAGCCGTCATTGTTCACATCGGCAAACGTCACCCCCTGCTTCCAAACCGCTGCCGCCGCACCGCGATCAGCAATCCCGGCCTTTTCGGAAACATCTTCGAACTTCCAATCGCCGAGATTGCGGAAAAGCCGGCAACTCTCCGTCTTCGCCACGACAAACAAATCCGGGCGCCCGTCGTTGTCATAATCGCCAATCGCGACACCCGTGCCGATCGGTCCGATTTCGAACTCGTGGTACAACTCGCCCCACATGCGCGGGTCCGCGTAACGGTTTTCCGTCCGCACGCCGCTCGACTCCGCGGGCACCACCGAGAAGAGCGTCGCGCCCGTGGCGCGGCTCCGGGCTGCCAGCGGTGTGGACGTCAATGGCTCTGCGGTCTGAGACCAACCTGGCGCGACCGCGCCGCAAACCGTCAGGCCAGCAATTATCCTCCTGATCAAAGACGCAGCACGACCACGACAGCGGCTCATGACGAGCAGGGGAAGGGGCATCACCCAGCATACGCGTTCCGGGTCCGGCGGCGTCAAGGGGCCAGGCAAGGCCGGCCCGCGTCACAGGATCCGAAGCACACGATCCATGCGCGGACCGCGTGGAGGCAACGTGCTGCGTGCCTGAGCTTGCGCAGGGTCTCGATGTCCGGTTGCGTCCTGCCCTGCCCCTCCGTCCCCACGCTCTGCGCATGCGCCTGTCCCCCGTCCGTGATCGCGCCTGGTGGCTCTGTCTGCTCCTCGCGCTCGGCTTCCTTTGGTGGGCCAACGCCATTCGGCGTGAACGGATTGAGCAGGTCGCTTTGATCGGCCAGGAAACGATCGCGCCAACCGTCGCCAGCGGGCTGCGTCATCTGGTGGTGCCGGAACACCTCACTCCGAGTTACGAATGGCTCGGGCAGACCGAGGAGATGCTGCAACGTGGAGAATGGCGGTTGCGGCACACCGATGCCGACAACGCCCCGCTGGGCCGGCCGGTGCACAGCGCGTCCCCTTACCGCTGGTGGCTGGCGCTACTCGCCCAAGCGGATCAAACCCTCTCCAGCCGCAGCTTGTCGGAGTCGATGGCGCGCGTTGCGTTGTGGGCCGATCCGCTGTTGCAGGGGCTGCTGCTGCTCGTGCTGACACCCGTCGTCGCGCGTTCATTTGGGCCTGCGGCCGCTGCCGCCACCGCCTTGGGACTGACCCTCCTGTTCCCTTTCAGCGCCGGCTTTCTCCCCGGGGTGCCGGAAGATTTTGCGCTCTTCCTGGCTCTCTCGCCCGGCTTCGTGCTTCCCTTGCTCCTCGCGCAACGGCGTCCGGAAACCGCGCGCCGGGATTTCGTCTGCGCCGGTGTATTCAGCGGCCTTGGCCTATGGCTCAACGTGACGTTGCAGGTTCCTCTCCTCTGCAGCATCGCAATCGGAGCGCTTCTCGCCGCTTGGGTGAACCGGAGTCCCGAGGAGAAGCCATCCTTCACGCCAGCGCTGTGGCGCCTTTGGGGCTGGGCGGGCGCCATTACGTCGCTGGCCGGCTACCTGATCGAGTATTTCCCGTCGCATTTGACCGGCTGGGAGCTGCGGGCGGTGCATCCACTTTACGCAATCACCTGGATCGGCGCCGCGGAGTTGCTCGTTCTGCTGACCACGATCATCTCCGGGCAACGCACCGACTGGTCCCGCAGTCGCGTTGTCGCAATCCTCCTCGCCGCGGCGGCCACCGCCGCTTTGCCCGTGGCGATGTGGCGGACCGGCAACCTCGGTTTTCTCAACGCCGATCTGCTCTCCTTTCGTTTAACAAAGCAGACCGACGCGGTCGTTGCGCCCAATCTCGTGGAGTGGCTGGTGCGGGCGTCGTCCCTTCAGCCGCTGGTCACGACACTCCTCCCGCTGCTGGTCTTGCCGGTCGCCGTGTGGATTCTGGTGCGACGGTCAACACCGACGCCGACCCGCGCCGCCCTCGCGTTGGTCGCGGGCCCCGTGCTCGTCGCGCTGGGGCTGGCCACGGTGCATCTGCGCTGGTGGCAACTGGCCGACACATTCGTCCTGCTCGCCGGCGCCACCGTCATGACAACTTGGCGACAGGACGACAATCTCCCGCGATGGCCGTGGAGGTTTATGCCGGCGGTGCTGGCGGCGTGCTTCGTTCTCGGCGCCATCCAGCTGTGGCCACGTTCGTCCTCGGCGGGTGGCACCACCCTCAGCCAACCGGAGGTCGAAGGCTTGGTGGAACGTGATCTCGCGCACACGTTGGTGAAACGTCTCGGCCAGGGCCGCGACGCCATCGTGCTCGCGCCACCCGGCATGTCGACGGCCCTCAACTACCATGCGGGTTTCCGTTCCCTCTCCTCGTTGTCCTGGGAAAACAAGGACGGTTTGTCGGTGGCTTTGCGCATGGTCATTTCAACCTCCCGCGAAGAAGCGCATGCCCTTGCCCTCAGTCGCGGCGTGACCCATTTGATCCTCCCGTCCTGGGATCCGTTCTACGAAACCTACACGCGCCCCGCGTCGGTCCAGACGGGTGAGCTGTTTTTCGACAGCTTGCGCCGCTGGGTAATTCCGATGTGGCTGCGTCCGATCCCGTACCAGATGCCGACGATCGGCGGGTTCGAAAACCAGTCGGTGACTCTCTTCGAAGTCGTGGATGAGCAGGAGCCGGCCATCGCGATGAGTCGCGTGACCGAGTACTTCATCGAGATGAACCAGCTGGATGCCGCCCGCGCGGCTGGCGAGACCCTGCGACGCTACCCAGCGGATTTCAGTGCGCTCGTGGCGCGCGCGCAGCTCGAGGCGGCGTTGGTGGACGCCGCCGCTTTCCCCGACACGCTCGAAACGATCCAGCAGCGGCTGAAGGCGCGCGGCGATCGCACGCTCCCGTGGGACCGCAGCGTCAGCCTCGCGATCGTGCTCGCCCGGGGCAAACAGCTCGACGCGGCCCGCACCCAGGTCGAACGGTGCCTGTCGCAGTTGAACGAGGAGCGCCTGCGCCAGCTCACGACGTATTCACTTTTTCATTTCCTCATTCTGGCGCGCGCGGTTGATCTTTCGATTTCCGACCCGGAGCTGCGACAGCTTGCGTTGGACCTGCTGCCGGCCGACCTTCGCTCCCGTCTCTGATGCCACCCGCCCCCTCTCCTCGCCGTCGCCTGCTTTGGTGGGCCCTTGGTTTGTTCGTGCTCGGCGCACTCGCCTACGCGGGCCTGAGCTGGCAACGGAAGAACGCGGACCGGCACATCGCAATGGCCGGCGTGCCACCGCAGCCCGCGCTCGAAGGCTGGCCCGCTGAGTTCAGGGCGCGCTTGACCGCCCAGGAGGATGCGATTTTCGCGGGAAACAAAGCGGCGGAAGCGCTCGGCACCTTGGCGGCGCTTTATCACGCCAACGGCTTTTACGCCGAGGCGCAGCAGGCCTACACGACGTTGCGTGAACTCCAGCCGCGTGAACCGCGCTGGGCCCATTTCGCGGCGGACATTCACGCCGTTTTTGGTGAGCTCGATGAGGCGGTCCCGCTTTGGCAGACGACGGTGCGCCTTGCCCCGGACTACGTCCCGGCTCGGGTGCGGTTGGGCGAAGCCGAGCTCAAGCGCGGGCGCCTGGACCAAGCAAGCACCAGTTTCTCCGCGGCGCTTGAACGTGAGCCGGACAATCCCTACGCGCAACTTGGCCTCGCCCGCGTGGACATCGCGCGGGATGCCTGGCCAGCCGCGCGGGCCAAGCTGGAGAAGATTGCCCGCCAGACCGAGGGATTGTTGGGAGCGGATCTCCTGGCGACCGCCTTCGAACAAACGGGGGAGCCGCAGCGGGGCACGGCGTTGCGCGCGCGCCAGAAGAGCCACGGGTTGTATGTCGGCATCGCCGATCCTTGGGTGATCGCGCTGATGGACGAGTGCTTCGATCCGTACCGGCTCGCGCTGGAGAGCGGCACGGCGAACATCCGCGGCGATGGCACACGCGCGCGGCAACTGCTCGAGCGTGCGCTGCGCCTCGATCCGAAGGACGCCAATCTGCACTTTCAGGCAGGAACGCTGGCGGAGCAGCGCGGCGACCTGCCAACCGCGCGCAACGAGCTTCAGGCGGCCGTTCGCAGTGATCCGAAACTCACCGACGCCTGGGCGGCGTGGGTCCGGGTGCTGGCGGCGGCGGGCGATCCGGCCGGCTCCTGGCGCGTGCTGAGCGAGGGCCTCACCCTTAACCCGGAATCCCCGGTCCTGTTGCTGGAACGCGGCCGCCGCTTCAAAGCCCAGGGACGCACCGAAGCGGCGATGGCGGACTTGCGGCGCGTCACGCAACTGCGCCGGGACGAGGCGCTCGCTTTTGTGGAGCTGGCAAGCCTGTACTTCGCCCAGGAGCGGACCGACGAGGGTATTCAAATTCTGGAGCAAGGTCTTGTGGCTGAACCGGGACACCCGGCTGCGCTGGCCATCCTCACTTTCGCCTGCATCCACTCCGGGCAAAGGGCCGCGGCCGAGCGCTGGCTTCGTGAGGTGCAGGACCAGCCCCGGGTGAGCGCCGCCGAAGTGCAAAAGCTGCGACAGGCCTACCAGGAAAAGTTCGGGCAGCCTCCGCCGAGCGCGGCGCCTTCCATCTCGATTCGATGATCGTTCCGTTGCGTCGACTTCCTTCTCCCCGTGTGCGTTGGCTCCCCCTCGCGACCGCTTTCGCGCTGGCGCTCGCAGGTTGTGGCCGTGATCCGGCGCCCGCTCGACCGGCAGCCGCGCCAAGAATGGCGGAAGACCTCCAGCGTTTCCGCGCCGAGCCGGTCGGTCGACCGAATACCGGCCACCCGCCATGGGTGGCGAATCTGATCACGGTTGATCTCGATCAGGACGGCCGCATGGACGCTCTCGCGTGTGAAGGCCAGGATCACGAGTTGATCTGGCTGCGTCAGCAACCGGGCGGCACGTTCGAGGAAATCGTGCTCGCCCGCGACCTCCGTGGACCCGTGCACAGTTCAGCCGTTGACCTGGATGGTGACGGTGACCTCGACGTGCTCGTCGCCAGCATGGGCGAACTGTTCCCCAACAATGACCGGATTGGCACGCTATTCGCGCTGGAGAATGACGGCCAACAGAACTTCACCTCCCACATCCTGCTGGAGAAAGTGGCCCGGGTCACCGACGTGCAGCCGGGTGACTTCAACGGCGACGGCCAACTCGACCTCGCGGTCGTGCAGTTTGGCTACGACCAGGGCGAAGTCCGCTGGATGGAGCGGATCGGGCCCTGGGAGTTTCGCAGCCACAACCTGCTGAACCTGGCCGGCGGCATCAACCTGCGCGTGGCCGACTTCACCGGGGACGGCATCCCCGACATCGCGGTCAATATCTCCCAGCAATGGGAGGAAGTGTATTTGCTGGAGAATGACGGACGCGGCCGCTTCCGCTCTCGTGTGCTCTTCGGGTCGACCAACGACGATTTTGCGATGAGCAACCTGGCGGTCGCCGATCTCGACGGCGATCACCGG
Source organism: Verrucomicrobiota bacterium (assembly GCA_023386835.1). Classification (GTDB taxonomy): domain Bacteria; phylum Verrucomicrobiota; class Verrucomicrobiia; order Opitutales; family Opitutaceae; genus Actomonas. The sequence goes on along the minus strand of JAEWIY010000068.1, from coordinate 32,358 downwards.
CCCGACATTATCTTTGCCAATGGTGACGGGTTTGGCCCCGCCACCAATCCCGGTCCACGCCCCTGGCATGGTGTCCAGTGGCTGCAGAATCTCGGCGCGGGTCAGTTTCGCTTCCAACGCATCGGCACGCTCGCCGGCGCCTACAGCCCGGTGGTCGTGGATGTCGATGGTGACGGGCATCGCGACGTCCTCGCCGTCAGTGCGTTCAACGACTGGAGCGCTCCGCGCGCCGTCTCGATGATGTGGTTCCGAAACGACGGCGCGCTGAACTTCACGCCGATCGTGCTCGCCTACGAACCGACCCACCTGCTTGCGCTGGTCGCGATCGAGCTTGAGGGCGCCAGCAAACCGGCACTTCTCTCCGGCGCCTTCCACGCGTATCCACCGTACGAACGGCAGACGCGCTTTATGTTGTGGCGGCAAACAGAGTGAGCGGGTTGCTCGCCCACTTGCGCTGCGGCGTCCGCAACGCCGACCGACGCCGCACGACCGCCGGCCAAGACCGTGCCGCGGTGTGCCTCGAGGTGCTGGCGGATTTCGGCCATGCGCATGGGGCTGCGCGTGATTGAAGCGGCGCGCTCCGAAAAACCACGCGGTGGATGTCCGCCCGCACGCTCCCGCTGCGCGAACTCGAAGAGCCTCAGACGTACGTATCAACCAACGACTGATACCGCAGCGCCTTCTTCAGCTCCGCCGAGGTGGCGGGTGCCGCCAAATCGACCAGCACGACTTTGGCTTCGCCCGGGTACAGCTCGAAATAGTTGTCGGAACTCTGGTGCTCCACGCCCACCAGATCGAAGGCAAACCGGTGCTGGAAGACCGCAGACGTGAACGTGAGCTGGGCCAGTTTCTGCCCGAGCCTCCGGATCGTGACACGCGTCTTCCCCTGCGGCAGCGCGAGAAAGCGTGGCGCGGTGAAGAACGTCGTGTCCTCACTCACAATCTCGCCTCCCACCTCGAGCATCACGCGCAGGTAAAAGTGGTCGCGATCAAAGCGTTTGAGCAGGGACTCCAACGACAGGGTCTGCTGCCGCACGCTTTGTCCCGGGCGCAGGCGCACCCGCTTGCGCCCCCGGCTCAGCACCCGGCCTTCGAGGTGTCGGAACTCCCAACGCAGCACCGCGTCCGTCGGCTCCGGGTGATCGTACACCGTATAAAGGTGCGCCTCGTTGACCGAGGTCCGCCGATAGTTGCCGATGATCGCGGTCTCATCGCCCGGCACATGCACGCTGGCGAGCGCGGGCGCAAAGAAGCGACGGGCGAGGAAGTGCAGCGCCTTCCAGCGACCGGTGAACTCGATCGAGCTCCACGATGCGACCGGCCAGCAGTCATTGAGCTGCCAATACAAGGCGCCCATGCAGCGCGGCATGAGGCGCCGGTAGTGCTCCACACCGACCTGCATGCAGTAGGCCTGGTTGAGTTGCGACAGGTAGATCAGGTGCTCCTGCGACTGCGGGAAGCGGTAGCGGCGCGATACGTAGTCGAGGATGATCTGGTTGCCGGCGCGGTTCTTCTGGTGGTTCTCCATCACCGGGCCAAACACGTTGGTGTCATCCGCGGGGCAGAACGTCGCGTTGGTCGCCGGCGAGCTGTAGCTCTGCATGCCGAACTCCGAGACAAACCGGAAGGCGTGCTTCTCGTAATCCTTCACCGGATGCCGCGCGTGCCAGACGTCCCAGTAATGGGTATCGCCGCGCCGCGTGCCGTTGGCGTGATCCGACTCCAGTTCCCCACGCCACGGCGAGCTCGGCCAGTACGGGGTGGCGGGGTCGAGCGACGCCACCACCTCGGGCAGCGTGCGGTGGAAGAGCGCCTCGTAGTTGCGGAGCAACGACGCGTCCTGCTGCAGCTCCTTCACGTTGATCGAGACCAGCTCGTTGTTGCCGCTCCAGAGAGCGAGGCAGGCGCGGTGCCGCAGCCGCCGGACCTGGAAATCGGCCTCATCGCGACAACTCGCAAGAAACGCGTCGTCGCCCGGATACAGCGTGCAGGCGAACATGAAGTCCTGCCACACCAGCAGGCCCAGCTCATCGCACAGGTCGTAAAACTCCTCGCTCTCGTAGATGCCGCCGCCCCAGACCCGCATCATATTCATGTTGGCATCCGCGGCCGCCCGCAGGTCACGCGCATACGCTTCGCGCCCGAGCGTGGTCACAAAACTGTGTGCCGGGATCCAGTTGGCCCCCTTCGCAAAAATTGGCCGGCCGTTCACCACGAAGTGGAAGCTCTCGCCCCAGGCGTCCGCCTTCCGCTCCAGCTCGATCGTGCGCAGTCCAAGGCGACGGGCCCACAGCCCGATGGGGCGTCCGTCCGAGCCTGTCACCTCCACCTTCAAGCTGTAGAGCGGCTGCGCTCCCTGCCCGTTCGGCCACCAAAGTTGCGGTTGGCGGATCGGAACCGTCAGCCCCTCCCCCGCGCCGATGGTCGCCCCTCCAAGCATCAGCGTCCACCGCACGGTCGCTCCGGCGTCCGCCCGCGCCAGCTCCGGCATGAGTTCGAGCGTGACGCGTTTCTTCTCGTGTCGTTGCCGGACCACGACACCGAGCAGCCGGTTGTGGGACCAGCCCTCCAGGCGCAGATCGCGCCAGATGCCCGCGGTCACAAGACGTGGACCCCAATCCCAGCCGAACTGACACTGCTGCTTTCGGATCCGCGTGCAGCCTCCCACCGGATCATTGATCTCCCGCGGCTGGTGCTCGAGCCGGTTCCGGCGGACGTAGTCCATGGCGCTACCGAAGTGGATCAACAGCTCGTTACGGCCGCGGCGGAGCCAGGGTTTCACGTTCCAGCGGTAGCCGCAGAACATGTTCTCCGTGCGTGCGACACTATGGCCGTTGAGGGTCACAGTCGCCACGGTATCCAAACCGTCGGCGACGAGTTCGACCACCTCTTCGTCGAGCAGGTCGGCCGTGACGGCAAACCGGCTGCGGTATTCCCAGTCGTGATCCTCGATCCAGTGCAACGCCTCCTCATGCATTCCCCAAAACGGATCCGGAATGAGGTCATGCCGCCGAAGGTCCGTGTGCACACAACCGGGCACAACCGCGGCGCGCCAGGGAGAGCGCCGAGTTGCGTCGCGGAACTGCCAGGCCGCCGTGGAAAGGGGGAACGAGATCATGGGAAAACAAGAAACGTGAGGAATCGCGCGGCCGGGGCACGCGAAATCCCTCTCACACTCGGAGCCGGCTCCTGCTTGTTCGCGGAGCGTGGGGCATGAGAACCGTTGCCCCAAGTGACAGAGGGCACGCCCTCGATCGGCGTGATCCGCGCGGCCCGCGATGGATCGACACGACCGCGCGGCTGCACATGCCGGTGACGCGCGGGAGCGGGCGGCGGCCGATCACCGGGCTGCGATCATAACGCCAGGCCGAGTCCGTGTCCGCCGCCCGCGGTTGCCAGGGCAGATTCGGGATGTTCGGGCCAACGATCGAGAGGCTCATGGGCGGTTAGTCGTCGAGGACGGTAGGGTTGAGGCCACACGCGCGCAGGCACGCGACGCCGGCCCCAAGCTAACAGTTGCGGGCCGTCCAACGGAATGAGGGCGCTTGCTTGATCATTGAGAACCTTTTCCACCCGCTCTGCACTCGGCGAACAACCTTGCACCGCCCCTACGGCCAGCGAATTTACCGGTGCAGTTCACCGGTCGGCTCGTCCCGATGGCCTATCTGGTCCGGTTGCCCTGTTTGCGTCGTGACTCCTTTCCTGCGCCTGCTCCTCGTCCTCTTTCTCTCCGCTGCTTCGGCTTTCGCTCAGCCGGTGGAGTTCGCCTTCCGCCCAGCGCCGGCGCCCGGCAGCCCGTTCGCCCGCGAGTTGTGGGCGGAAGTCACGACACCGGCCGGCGAGCAACAGGTGCGTCCAGCCTTCTACCGCGGCGACGGCCAGTGGGCGGTTCGTGTGCGCGCCGCCAAAACCGGAACCTACCGGCTGGGGCGGATCACCGAGTCACACGAAAGCGGATACAAGACCATCGAAACGGTTTTGATCGGCGACTCCACGGCCGAGGTCACGTCGCCCGTGCCGGGACCGATCCGGATCGACCCGCGCTCGCCGCGGCACTTCGTGCATTCGGACGGCGAAGCGTTTTTCCCATTCGGTGCAAACCTGCCGTGGGCGACGGGCGAACCCGATGAGTACTACCCGCGCGCGTTCGCCGCCGCGCGGGAGGCCGGCCTGAACTGGACTCGCGTCTGGATGGCACATTGGGGTCGTCTCAACCTGGACTGGCGCGACGCCAAACAGGGTGCCTCGCCGCCCCGCGGAGACCTCGATCTCGAGGCGGCGGAACGTTGGGACCGGTTGGTGCAACTGGCGGAGTCCAGCGGGTTGTATCTGCAAGTCGTGCTGCAACACCACGGACAATACAGCTCGTGGGTGAACTCCGATTGGGCGATCAATCCGTGGAATGTCGCCAACGGCGGCTTTCTTGCTTCTCCCAGCGAGTTCTTCACGTCACCCGAGGCGCGGGCGCTTACCCGGCGCAAGTACCGCTACATCGTCGCGCGCTGGAGCTACTCGCCGGCCCTCTTTGCCTGGGAGCTGTTCAACGAGGTCAAGTGGACCGATGCGCGCACCGGGCCCGACGCCACCCCGGCGAGCAATGCCGCCGTCGCCGAATGGCACGCGCACATGGCGCGTTATATCCGCAGTCTCGATACGGAGGCGCATCTGATCACAACGAGCGATGACAACCTTGGCCACGCCCTGTACGGGGCGATGGACTTCCTGCAGCCCCACCTCTACGCCCGCGACCTGCTCGCCGCGGTGCGGCGGTTCGACCGTCCGGCCCGCGCTCTCAACCGGCCGATCTTCTACGGTGAGGTGGGCGACGACAACGTCACCACGCTGCCCGCCGCCTTGCGCGACACGGGATACTCCAACCTTCCGCTGGCGTGGGCGGGATTGATGAACGAGGGCGGTTATCCGGCTCAGATCTGGTACGCCGACCGTTTGCTCAAAGCCGGTGGATTGGACGGTTTGGCGGCACTCACCGCATTCGTGCGCGAGTCGGGCCTGGCCCATCGCAATGATATGGTCGCCTTTTCGCCCGCCGTTCGCGCGTCCAGCAGCCTTCCGTACACCGTCTTTCCCGGAGCACATTGGCACCGACAGCCCGCGCCAACCGTGTATGTCCCGTTTGATGGCCAGGCTCCCGCCGAACTCGGCTCGATCCCCAATACGCTGGTCGCGGAGAAACCGGTCCCGTCGGCCGCGCTCGAACTGGAGCCGTTTCCGTCGCGCGTCGAACTCCAGCTCGACGTGCCGCGCGACACCACGGCCACCCTGCGTTTCGCGGGCGCGGATCCGCGGGGCGCATCCGTTCGCGTGCAGCTCGACGGACAAGTCGCCGGTGAGCACGTTTGGGCGCCGATTCCTCCTGAAGCGAAGAACCCGCCCCCTCAACCACCGGTCGAGTTTGTCCTGCCGCTGAAGCCCGGGCTTCGGCGTCTGGAGTTGTCCAATCCACATGGCCCGGAGTGGGTCGAGTTGCACAGCTTGCGCACGGGTCTGGAGATCCCGGCCATCGCCGCGGTGGGCCGTCGTGCCGGCGACCTGATCGTATTATGGATCTACCACCGAGCGGGGGTCTTCAGCGTGGAAGAACAGCCCGCGGTCCCCGCCACACTTGTGTTGGCGGAGGTCCCGGCCGGGACGTGGCGCGTGACCTGGTGGAACGTGGAAACGGGAAAGCCGCAATCGAGCGAAGAGGTCCGGCACGGCGGTGGCACCTGGCACTTCCCCACCCCTCCCGTGAGCCGTTACACCGCCGTCTGGTTGTCCCGCGTCGGCGATTGAGCGATCACCGGTCACTCCCACCGGGTGCCCACCCGGCAGCGGCCCTTTTGGCAAAAGCGCGCCGCCACCGGCCGCGAGTGTGGCTCAGAGCGGACGAACCGGCCCTCTGCACCGTTGACACACCCCCGGCACGAGGTTTTGGGTCAAGTCTTTGTGTCCTCACCGGAGGCACAGGTTATTTCCAACTCAGACATCTCACATGGCAGTCAAAACCAAAGCCAAGAAGGCCGCCAAATCCGCGGCCAAGTCCTCCGCCCGAGCAGTTCCGGCGAAAAAGCCAACCGCCAAAAAGGGCCCGAAGTACGTTTACACGTGGGGCGCCGGCAAAGCCGACGGCGACGGCTCCATGAAGGCACTGCTGGGAGGCAAGGGCGCGAACCTCGCGGAGATGACGCGCATCGGACTGCCGGTGCCTCCGGGCTTCACCATCACGACCGAGGTCTGCACGTACTATTACGCGAACAAGAAGACCTACCCGGCGCAGCTGCAGGCGCAGATGGAAGCGGGCGTCGCGAACATGGAGCGCATCATGGGCACCAAGTTCGGGGCGACCCATGGAATGCCGCTGCTGGTCGCCGTTCGCTCGGGGGCCCGCGACTCGATGCCGGGCATGATGGACACGATCCTCAACCTCGGCCTCAACGACCAGACAGTCGTGGCGCTGGAGAACACGACCAACAACCCGCGTTTCGCCTGGGACTGTTACCGCCGTTTCATCCAGATGTACGGCGACGTCGTGCTCGGCGTGCAGAAGCGCGAAGGCGAAGACCACGAGCCGTTCGAAACGGTCATCCACAACTTCAAACACGAGAAATACCACGCGGACATCGAGGACTCCAAGCTCACCGCCGAGGACCAGAAGGAGCTCGTGAAGCGCTTCAAGGCCCTCGTGAAGGAGCGCACCGGCAAGGGCTTCCCGAATGATCCCTGGGACCAGCTGCGCGGCGCCGCCGGCGCGGTCTTCGGGTCCTGGATGAACGACCGCGCGATCGTGTATCGCCGGAAGTACAACATCCCGTCCGAGTGGGGCACCGCGGTCAACGTGCAGGCGATGGTGTTCGGCAACACCGGCGAAAACTCCGGTTCCGGCGTGGCCTTCACCCGCAACCCCGCCAACGGCGAGAACGAGTTTTACGGCGAGTTTCTGATCAACGCGCAGGGTGAAGACGTCGTCGCCGGCGTCCGCACGCCGGAGCCGGTGATCAACCTGAAGAAGGAGATGCCGAAGTCCTACGCCGAGCTCCTGAAGGTGCGCTCGATCCTCGAGAAGCACTTCAAGGATGTTCAGGACATCGAGTTCACCATCCAGGAAGGCAAGCTGTTCATGCTGCAGACGCGCAACGGCAAGCGCACCGCCGCCGCCGCGCTCAAGTTCTCCATCGATATGGTGAAGGAGAAGTTGATCGATTGGCAGACGGCGATCCTGCGCAACCCCGCCGACCAGCTCGACCAGCTCCTCGCGCCGATCTTCGACCCGAATGACGTCAAGAAGGCCACGGTCATCGCGACCGGCCTGCCCGCCGGCCCGGGCGCGGCCACTGGCAAGGTGTACCTCAACGCCGAGCGCGCCGTGCTGGCCGCCGAGAAGGGCGAAAAGGTCCTCCTCGTCCGCGTCGAAACCTCCCCGGAAGACCTCCGCGGCATGATCGCCGCCGAGGGCATCCTGACCGCCCGTGGCGGTGTCTCGTCGCACGCGGCCCTCGTGGCCCGTCAGATGGGCAAGGTTTGCGTGTGCGGCGCCGCGGCGCTCCACATCGACTACGACAAGAAGACGATCTCAGTCGCGGGTCAGACGTATTCGGAAGGTGACTACCTCTCGATCGACGGCACGTCCGGCACGGTTTACGCCGGCCAGATCAAGACCGCTCCGTCCGAAATCATCTCGGGCCTGATCAACGGTGACGCGAAGGCGCAGAAGACGGAGAAGTACCGCAGCTACGTCCAGTTGATGAAGTGGTGCTCCCAGGCCACCCGCCTGCAGGTCCGCACCAATGCCGACACGCCGGAGCAGACCCGCAACGCGGTTGCGTTCGGCGCCGTGGGCATCGGCCTCACCCGCACCGAGCACATGTTCTTCGAAGGCGACCGCATCGATGCGATGCGCGAGATGATCCTCGCGGACACGCTCGAGGCCCGCCAGGAGGCGCTCAACAAACTGCTCCCCTTCCAGCGCGCCGACTTCCTCGGCATCTTCAAGGCGTTGAAGGGCTTCCCCGCCACGATCCGGTTCCTCGACCCGCCCCTGCACGAGTTCCTGCCCCACACCAAGGAGCAGCAGATGGACTTGTCGCGGAAGCTGGGCATCGCGGTCGAAAAGATCATGGCCCGCGTGCACGAATTGCACGAGTTCAACCCGATGCTTGGTTTCCGTGGCTGCCGCCTCGGCATCAAGTATCCGGAAATCACCGCCATGCAGGCGCGCGCCGTGTTCGAGGCCGCCGCCGAAGCCAAGAAGCAGGGCATCAAGGCCAAGCCGGAAATCATGATCCCGCTGGTCGGCTTCAAGAAGGAGCTCGATCTGCAGGTCGCGGTTGTCCACGAGGTCGCTTCGGCCGTGCAGAAGGAAACCAAGGTCAAGCTCGACTACTCCGTCGGCACCATGATCGAGGTTCCCCGCGGCGCCCTGACGGCGGACGAGATCGCCCAGACCGCGCAGTTCTTCAGCTTCGGCACGAACGACCTGACCCAGACCGCTCTCGGCATGTCGCGTGACGATTCCGGCTCCTTCCTCAGTGCCTACCAGGAGGCCGAGATCATGAAGAAGAACCCGTTTGCGTCGATCGACCAGTCGGGCGTTGGCCAGCTGATGGAAATCGCGATCCAGAAGGGCCGCCAGACCCGCCCCGACATCAAGCTCGGCATCTGCGGTGAGCACGGTGGCGATCCGGATTCGGTCAAGTTCTGCCACAAGCTCGGCCTCAACTACGTGTCCTGCTCGCCGTTCCGCGTGCCGGTCGCGCGTCTGGCCGCCGCCCAGGCTGCCGTCGTCGATCTCCAGGCCGCCGCGAAGAGCGGGCGCGGCAAGCGCTAAGCGCCGCCCATCACCCGGGCCTCGACCCGGGTTTCCCTCTTCCAAACCCGGTCGCTCACGCGGCCGGGTTTTTTGCTGGTCGCGCAGCACGCGTAACACGCGTCGACGACCCGCAATGGGGCCCAACTGCCGACGTAAGTGCCTCTGGCGTCACGGCCGCGTGGGGCACCCGGGCTGTCGCCAATTCGCCACTACTTCGCCAGGCAGCGGCGCACCTGCGCCAGCAGGTCACCCATCGAGAACGGCTTCGACAGAAAATGTCCCTCGGTCCCCGCGGGCAGGCGGCGCTCGATCACGTCGTCGCTGTATCCGCTCATGTAGATCACCTTGAGACCAGGCCGCTCCGCCAACAACCGTTCGGCCAGTTGCGCGCCACTGACGCCCCCTGGCATGACGAGATCGGTCAGCAGGAGATCAACCGAGTCGCCGTGCTCTTCCCACAGCGCCAGAGCCTCGACGCCGGAATCAGCGGCGATCACGCTGTAGCCGTGGCGTTCCAGCGCCATCTGTGTCAGCGGGCGGACCGCCAGGTCATCCTCGACCAGCAGGATCCGCTCGGTGCCCTGCGACGGCGCCGCACGGCGGTTCTGTGTGGCCGGCGCAGCGACACTATGCGGCGCGGCCGGAAGAAAAACGCCAAACGTCGCGCCCTGTCCCGCGGTGCTCGAGACCTCCACCCAGCCGCGATGCTGTTGCACAATCCCAAAGACGGTTGAGAGCCCCAGGCCCGTTCCGCGGCCCACATCCTTCGTGGTGAAGAAGGGCTCAAAAACGTGCGGCAGATCGTCCTCGCGAATCCCACAGCCGGTGTCGGTGACAGTCAGCGAGACAAAGGTGCCGGGCTCCACTCCTGGGCGAGCTTCGGCACGCGCCGCGTCGACCTCCTCAACGGCCAGTTCGATCAGCAGGCGTCCGCCGTCCGGCATCGCGTCGCGCGCGTTGACGGCCAGGTTCATGATCACCTGCTCCATCATGCCACGATCGGCCTGCACCTGCGGCAAGCCGCGGGCGAACCGGGTTTCGAGGGCGATGTCCTCGCCCAGCAAGCGACGCAGCAAAACGCTGATTGAGCTCAGGACCTCGGCCAGATCCAGGACGCGCACCTGTGGCATGCCCCGGCGGCTGAAGGTGAGCAGTTGCCGCGTGAGGTTGCTCGCCCGCTCGGCCGCGGCTTTGATCTCCTCCACTCCCTCGCGCATCGACTCTGGCGAGCTGTCGGCCAGCAACAGGTCGGACTGCAGTTGGATCACCGCGAGCAGGTTGTTGAAATCGTGCGCAATGCCGCCGGCGAGCCGGCCCACCGCCTCCATCTTCTGCGACTGGCGCAGGCGCTCCTCCGATTCCCGCAGTTTGCGTTCGGTCTCGCGCATCGCCGTAATGTCCCGGCCAATACCAAGCACGCTGACGACGTTGCCCTGCGGATCCCGCTCCGGCACCAAGCGGACGTAGTGGATCGGCGGATTCGGCAACGACAGGTAGTCGAGTTCCAGATCGAGCTCAGCCGGCCGTCCGGTCGCCAGCACCTGCTGCAACAATTCGTAGAATCGCCTCAGTCCGGGGTGGCCGGGGTGCTCATCGACGCCACGCGTGCCCACCAGCTCAGACCGGCCGCGGTTGAAGAGCTTCTCGCCGCTCAGGTTGACGTAGATGCGCCGCCCGTCGCGTCCGTAGCGGCAGACGACGTCCGGCGAATTCTCCACCAGCGCACGGTACTCCTGCTCGCGCGCATGCAGCGCCTCCTCGGCTCGCTTCGTCTCGGTGACGTCGACCATGATGCCGCGCAACCGGCAGGGCACGCCGTTCTCCAGCACCACCGTCACGAGGTCGTGCAACCAGACGATCTGCCCGTCGGCGCGCACCATTCGGTAGTAGAACTCATGGTCCTGCCGGGCCGCCGTGGCGCGCTCGCAGAAGAGCGGCGCCCAAGCTCGGTCGTCCGGGTGCATGTGCTCGATCCAGAAATTCGCGTCGTTGATCCAACGATCGATCGGATAACCGAGCAGCCTTTCGGCCTGTGGACTGACGTACAGGAATCGATACGACGGCAGCTCCACCTCCCAAACAATGCCGTCCACGCTGCTGACCAAGGCTGCGTAGGCCTGCTCCGACTTCGCGCGCTCTTCCTGCGCCCGCCGTCGGGCATCCTCTTCGAAGCACAGCGTCGCCAGCCCGGAAATCGCGAGGGCGAAGGTCCGCTCCTCCGGCGTCCATCGGCGCGGCTCGCCGATGTGCTCGTGGCAGAGCACTCCCGCCACTTCATCCTTCAACCGCAGCGGCACGTCCATCAACGCGGTGATACCCAGCGGTCGCAGGTAGCTCTCGTCCAGTTCCGCGGTTCGCGGGTCGGAGCGGGCATCATCGGCCGTCAACACTTCCGCGTCTGCCAACCCGGCGAAGTACCGCGGGCAGGACGCGGCCGAAAGCCTGCCGCCGGACGAATGCTGCTCCGTCGCGAGATCGAAGAGGTCGAGGCATTCGATTGCCTGTCGATCTTCGGTCAAGCGCCAGACACTCACGCGGGCAACGCCCAAAGCCCGCGCGGCCGCCTCCGTCAGCCGTTGCAGGGCCGCCGGCAAATCGCCCTGGGGCAGCGTGCCGGGACGCATCAGCTCCAGCAGGGTGGCCTCCTGGCACAACGCGCGCGCGATGTTGGCGCGCAAAACATCCTCGGCTCGCCGGCGATCCGTGATGTCCTGTACCGTGCCAATGAGCAGTGCCGAGTTCGCTGTCCGCTCTCCCCCCGGACCCGCCACCCGGGACAAGACGTAACGCGTGGTTCCATCCGGGCGCACGACGCGAAACTCCGTTTCAGCCACGCCGTCCTGAAACACCTGGTCATTCGCCAGACGCCGCACCCGATCACGATCCTCCGGGTGGACCAACTCCAACAGGCGACCCGTTTCGGGGCAGCCACCGTCAGACGGCAATCCAAAGATTGGATACGCCTCCGCCGAAAGAAAAACTTCGCGCGTGAGCCGGTTCCACTCCCAGCACCCCACGTGCGCAATGCGCTCGGCGACCTCCAGCCGGGATTCGCTCCGCGAGAGGGCCTGCATCGCCCGGTCGCGCTCCAGCCGCGTCCGCATCATCTGCACGCCGACCGCCACGTCGTGCGCCAGCTCCAACAACGCCGCCGCTTGCGCCGGCCCCATTTCGTCTTCGAGGGTGGCGCGGACCACCAGCACGCCACAGGGGTCTCCCTCCACGAGCAGCGGCAGCACCAGGATCGTGCCGTTCTCCAAGACCTGCCCGACCCTCGCAGAATTCTCATCTGACCAGCGCAGGCCCGCCCGGGCCCATTGCGGCTCGCCCGTGCGCAACGCCGCCGTCACCGGGTCCGACTCGTCGAGTCCGACCAGCTCCGATGCCACCTCGCCGGCTTCCGCCCGCACCTGCGGGTTCGAGTCGCTCGAAAGGACCCAGGCCCCGGCATAGCCTCCCGTGTGAACGGCCGCATGACACACGTGGCGCAAAAACGTGAGTTCGTCCGCCACGCGGGTGACCGCAGCGTTCGCCTCGGTCCGCAGCCGGAGCATCCGGTTGGCCTGCGACAACGCGAGCTCGTTGCGCTTGAACTCGGTGATGTCGAGATGGCTGCCCAACAGTCGTTGCGGCCGACCTTCGGAGTCGAAGATCAGGTGAGCGAAAGCGCGGATCCATCGCCACGCACCATCGCGATGGCGCATCCGGAACTCCGACTCGTAGTGCGACGTCGGCGCCGCCAGGTACTCGGAAAACACCCGCTGCAGACGCGCGAGATCCTCGGGATGCACGCGGGACCGCCATTCATCCAACCCGTTCGAAAGCTCCTCGTCCGCATACCCCAGCTGGCGCTTCCAGCCGGCGGAATAGAACGTGCGCTCAGTACCGATCTCCCACTCCCACCAGCCGAGCTGCGTCGCCCGGACCACCATCTCGAGCACGGCGGAGCTGTTGACCTCGTTCATCACAGGGCGCGAATCAGAACGTCATCTCGGCGGACGACCACAGGCGGAACGGCAGCAGGCATACGCGGGTTCAGGCGTGGACCGTAAGGCTGCGGCCACCGTTGACGAGTCGGAATAACTCCGCGGAAACGCTCACCCGCCCAGGGCGGACCTCAACCGGACGAGTTCCTCCCGCAGGTTGGCAACTTCGGTCTCCAGCGCGGCGATACGCGCTTCCGCCTCCGGCGGAAGTGTAAGTGCGACTTTAAGCGGTTCGGTCCGCGCCGGCCCGTCGCCGCCCGCGGCAACAGCGGGCTCATCGGCCGGTTCCCCGGTAAGCAATTGTACCCAACGCGCCTCCTTCTGCCCGGACTGCCGTGAGAGCTTGCGCACAAGGGCGCCGGCGGGTCGCTGCGCGAGATCCGACAGCACCGCCTCGACCTCCGCTTGATCGGGCATCGGCTGCATGCGGTCCGCATTTGAACGCAGCGCCGCGGTGGTTTGCGCCCCGCGCAACAGCAACTCCGCCATCAGAGCGCGAGCCACCGGCTCCATCGGATACACGACTTCCAATTTCTGGCGGTACTTCGGCACCCGCGCATCGGCCCCGGCAAAGTGGGTCACCAGCTGCTTCTCCCGCAGATGCTCCAGTGCCGCCCGGACCTCTGCCTCGCCGACGCTGAGCACCGGTGAACGGTTGTTGCGCTGGTTGCAGGCATTAACCAGCGCGTTCAGCGTCAGTGGATAAACATCCGGCGTGGTGAACTCCTTCTCAATGAGGCAGCCCAGGACGCGGGCCTCCAGGGGCGAAAGCAACGCAGCGGCTTCAAGCGACATGTCTCCGAGCACACACGCCTACCGTCAGAGATCAAGTCGGCGGGATCGGCCCGCCGGCGCTGTGCCGAACACACCCGCCGGCCCCCCTCACTGCGCTTGGCCGGTGGAGCGCCCAAATGGGACGCTCCACCAGCGGAGTCGGACTAGAAGTTCAACGTGATGGCCAGCTTCGCATTCAGACCGGGCTGCGTCGTGATCCCGGTGCCCGAGACCCGCCCGCCGGCGACGCTGATGAAGTCTTTTTCGTCCAGCAGATTGTCGACGATCAGCCGGAAGGTGTAGTTGTTCCATCGGTACGTTGCACCCACCGTGGTCGCGAAGTAGTCCTTGAGGTAGAAGCTCACCTTGCCCACGACCTGCAGCGGGGTGTAGTTGATCGGGATATCACCGGCCCGCTCGCCCACATAGTTGACGCCCAAGTATACCGACAGGTTGTTGAACGAGCTGGCCTCGGCGAAGCGGTAGTTCAACAGCAGCGAGGCCGTCTCGTCCGCCACCGCGCGGACCCGCCGGCCCAGACTGTCCTTCATGTCGAGGTGCGAGTACGTGGCGATCGCCGACAACTGTGGCGTCAGGCTGCCGACGACCTCGAGTTCCCAGCCCTTGTTGCCGAAGTCCGACACCAACTGCTCAGGGGCGGTGGGGTCCGTTTGCCGGGCGGGATTGGGAATCGTCACGTTGGTCTGCGTGATCTCGAAGTACGCGCCGTTGATGGCGAGGCGGCGGTTGAAGAACTCGGTCTTGAACCCGAACTCGTCCTGTTCGCCGTCGCGCCAGAGGGGTTCGTTGTTGGCGATCGTCGGCGAGGAGTTCGTCGAGTGGCTGTAGTAGAGCGCGACGTTATCACGCACCTTGAACAGGATCGCCCCCATGTACATGTCCTTGCCGTCATCGAGCACCCCGGGCGCGGCGCCGGTCAGCACGTTGCGCGAGGTGGTCTTGGTCTCGAAGCGCAGCACGCCGCCGGTCACGAAGAGGCGGTCATTAAAGAACCCAAGGCGTTCGTTGAGGTAGAACTGCCAGTTCGTGAACGTATTGTTGTTGTAGAACGCAAACGGCTGGCCCGCGGCCGGCTCGGGCCGCGCGTACGGCTGCTGGTCGAGCGTCAGGTCGATCAGCGGCATCGTCACATTGCGGCCACGTCCGTAGGCGTTCTGTCGTGACAGTCCGGCGCCAAATACGGTCTGCGAACTCACCTCGCCAAACTGGTAGCGCGCGAGCACATCGAGTTGGAAGTTTCCCGTTTTGCGCCGCGTCGCCTGCACATCGCGCCGCGACGGTATACCCGTGGGATTATAGAACGCCGAGAACGTCGGCACGTACGGGTTGGTGGTCGCGTCATGCGGTTGGCCGGCCGTCTGCAGCGCCCACGTGTAGTCCTGCGTCAGTTCGCCCGTGTACGGATTGTACCGATTGTTCAGGCTGGGCGTGCTGAGGAACTGCTGATCGGAGTCCTCGAAGTAGTAGCGGCCATTCGCGCCGAAACGCAGGCTGATGTGCTCGTTGAAGGTGTGGGTGAGCTGTGCGAACAGGTCGGCCGTGTGCGTGCCCACGTGGCTCCAATCCTGAATGCCGTTGAGGCTCTTCGGCCGGAGGCCGGGTCCAAGCTTCGGGTCCTTTGTGCTTGCCGTTGTGTTCGGATCCAGGATCAGCAGCGGCTCGCGGAAGATCCAGCTCTCCGCCGCGATCAGCTTCACCGTCAGCTGGGTCGCCTCGGAAATCTTCCAGGAGAACATCGGCGCGACGGCCGCTGTGCGGAGCCGCGCATCACTCGACCAGTACCGCCGCGTATCCTGACCCGCCGCGACCAGACGATAGGCAAACGGGCTGCCAGGGGAGAAGGCCCCGGTCATGTCGAGCGTCACTTTCTGGGCGTCGAATAGGCCAACAATGCCCGTGACGCTCCGACGCGTCGTGTACATCGGAGCCTTGGTGACGACGTTCACCGCACCACCAGGTGCTCCGGACGGCTGCAGGATGGCGTTCGGGCCTTTCGTCACCTCAATGCGGTCAATCACGGCCTCGTTGATGTTATCCGCGTCGCCGGGCTGGAGGAAGTTGTCGACCGTGCGCTGGCCGGTGCTTTCGAAACCGCGCAGGATCACCCGATCCTGAAACTGGATACCGCGGCCCTCCTGCACCCCCGCGACATACCGAGTGACGTCGAAGATGCGGGTCGGGGCGAGGTCGTCCATCATGTCGCGCGTGACCACGCTGATCGAGCTGGGCGTGTCGAGCAGCGGCGCGCGAACGCGAACCGCCGAGATGGCATCCGCCGCGCGATAGCGATCTTCCGCCTCTGTGGAGACGTTGAACGCGGAGAGCTCAACCACCTCGTCATCGGTGGAAGAGGATGAGGGAGCCTGGCTCCAGCTCGACGGAGCCGCCGCCGTCAGCCCGAGCAACAAACCCAGCGACGTGCGGGCACGGGATGGCGAAAAGCGCCCGAAGCCGGGCGCGGCAGGACATTGGGGTATGTGCATAGGTGTCGGATAAGTGGCCGCAGAACTGCGGTCCGAAGAAGACGCGCCAGCCGCAGAAATGGGGGATTGCCGATTCGCACTTTCCCGCCCGCACCGGCGCGCGACGTCGCGTGTGCAGGCCATGCTTGCCTGCGTCCATCCGCCATCTACAGCTTGGAGCTGGCGCTCGCCGCCCTACCCCATGCCCCCACCGCAGAGCGAACTTTCCCGCTGGTTTGCCACGGAAGTGCAGCCGAACGAGGCCGCCTTGCGCGCTTACCTCCAGGCCCGCTTCCCCTCGTTGTCCGACCTCGACGACGTCATTCAGGAAACGTACCGGCGCACCTTGCGTGAACAGGCCACCGGTCGCCTGCGCTCCGCCCGGGCTTTCCTTTTCACGGCCGCCCGCAATGTCGCGCTGGACTTCTTTCGGCATCAACGCGTCGCCTGCAACGTCGCAATCACCCAAACGTTGCCTTCCGACGTCTTGGAAGAACAGCCCGACGCCGCGGAAGCCGCCGCACGGCAGCAGGAGATTGAACTGCTCGCCGAAGCCGTGCGCGCGCTGCCCCACCGCTGCCGCCAAGTGATCCTCCTCCGCTATATGAAAGGTTACAGCTACAAAGAGATCGCCGCGGCGTTGGATATCTCCACCGAGACGGTGAAGACCCAAATGGCGAAGGGCCTGCAGCGCTGCGCGGAGTTCTTTGAAGCCCGTGGCATGCTGCCACCAGAGCTGGCCGCGGAGGAGGAGGGCGCGTGATGACGTCTCGTTCCCCCTTCCCGCCGGAGCAATCGGCCATCAACGAGCAAGCCGCGCGCTGGTTGGCCCGCCGCGACGCTGGCTGGTCCGCCGCCGATGCGGAAGCTTTCGCCCGGTGGGAGCGGGCCGATCCGCGTCACACCGCGGCCGTCCGACGGCTCGAGTCCACCCAACAGCTCCTGGCCGGGCTCGCCTCGGCGCCTGGCCTCGAAGACCTGCGGGCCGAAGTTGACAGTTGGTCGCAGCCGCCGCGCCTGCTTCGTTTCCCCTATTGGGCCCGTGCAGCCGTGGCGACCGCTGCCCTGCTCGCGATCGGGCTCTTCGGTTGGAACACCTTCCAGCGCGTGCACGGGTTCACGGGTGCCTACGAGACAGCAACGGACGCAGCGCAGCAGTTGCGTTTGCCTGACGGGTCCGAAGTGCGCCTGAAAGAAGCCACCGCGCTGGAGGTTCGCTATTCTCAGGCGGAGCGGCGGCTGCACCTGCCTCGCGGCGAAGCGCACTTCGAGGTCGTTCGTGATCCGACTCGGCCATTCCTCGTCACGGCCGGCGCGCTCTCCGTCCGCGCCGTCGGCACGGCATTCACCGTGCGTCACACCCAAGCGGACGTGGTTGAGGTGCTCGTGACCGAGGGCAAGGTGCAGGTCGAACGCACCGAGGGCGCGTCGACTTCCGGACAGGCTCCCCGGGTCCTGATTGCTGGCGATCAGTTGCGCTGGGACTTGGGCCGTCCGGCGGAACCGGTGCTCGCCCGCTCCCCCGCAGTGGCCGCCACGGGCGCGAGAATCGGACGCAGCGCCGCTCCGCGTCTCGATTTCACCAATACCACGCTCGCCGACGCGGTCGCACAGCTCAACCAGCACAGCCGGGTGCAACTCGAGATCGCCGATCCCTCGCTCGCGTCCCGCGCCGTCGGTGGCACCTTCAGCGCCGATAATGCCGAGGCCTTTGCCGCCATCCTGGCCGCCGGCGGCGAGATCCAAGCGGAACGCGTCAACGCCAATCGCATCGTGCTGCGCCCCGCCCCGTAGTCGGAGACGGGGTCCTTATCCTCTGCCCTCCATGCGACGAGCCGTCGCTTGTGCTGGCTGGTGTGGGTGGGCGCGTGCGAGAGCCGTCGCCCGCCGGCTCGCTGAATGCGTACCCGTTGCGGGAGCCCTGCTGCTTCTTGGAACAACGTGCCCGCTCCCGATGTTCGCCGCGCCTGCTCCCACCGCGGAAGCCGCGCGACGCTTTGATGTCCCCGCCGGCGACGCCCGCGTGACGCTCCGGCTGTTCGCGGAGCAATCCGGTGAACAAATCGTGTACCTGATCGATGCGGTGCAAGGCCATCGTACGCGCGCGGTGCGCGGACGACTGGCGGCACCCCGGGCGCTGGAGCACATGCTGACCGGCACGGGTTTGCTCATGCGCCGCGATCCGGCGAGCGGGGCCATGACCGTGGTGCGCGCAACCGAAAACGAGACGGCCACCGCACCTCCGCCACCGCCGCGGGCGCTGCCCTGGCGCAGTCGCTCCTACGACGAGGATGAAGTCATCGCGTTGTCGGCCTTCACCGTCTCGGTGCAGGGGGCCGACCGGTATCGCGCCGCCGATGCCGTTTCCGCCGTGCGGGTCCGGGCGCCGCTGATCAACACGCCGAGTTCGATCTCCGTCATCACTCGCGACACCATCGACGATCTGGTCCCGACCCGGCTGTTCGACCTGACCCGCTACGTCGCCGGGATCGAGGAGGGTCGTGGTATCCAGTTTTTGGATCGGCAGATTATTCGTGGATTCGAGAGCAACGGCCGCACGGTCGACAACTTCATCCAAACCGGCGCCGACAACTACGAGGAGGCGCTGGTCGAACGGATTGAGGTGTTCAAGGGGCCAAACGCGATCCTTTCGCCGGCCGGTGTGCCCGGCGGCTCAATCAACGTCATCACCAAGTCTCCCTCCTTCCGACCGCGGCGCACGCTGACCGCGCTGGCCGGTCGCTTCGACGCACAAAAGCTGACCCTCGACGCCACAGGTCCGATCGAGGGCACCGCCCTCGCCTATCGGGTTGTGGGCGTGTGGCAGGATACCCGCCGTTACTGGGGCAATGACGTGCGACTCCGGCGCAAGGCGCTCGCGCCAATGCTGACGTGGCGGCTCTCCGATCGCACGATGCTCACCACCAAGTTGATCGCCACCGAACTCTGGAGCTTCCGCGAGCCGGCGCTGATCCTCGATCCATCGGTCACCCTCGAAACAAAGAAGCCGTTTCTCGCGCCCGGCTTTTCGAGCCGCAGCCGGAACGGCATCCAGCCCTGGAGTCACGTTGGCACGGAAACCCTCGATGCGTACGCGCTCCTGACGAGCGAACTGACCGACAGCATCCACGTCCGTTTGGCGCTTAACGGCCGCCGCTACTTCGAGGATTCGACGCAGGTGTTCCTGCAAACTCCGAGCCTGATCAACCGCTACAATCCGTACACCGGCGTGCTGACCCAGGATCAGGTATGGTCGCTCGATCCCGGCAGCGGCACCTATCAGCCCACGCCGTCTCCGTTGTTTGTTCCCACGGCGATTCCCGTGCGCGGCGACACCCAGGAAACCACGCTGCACAGTTTCACGTTGCAGAACGATTTGGTCGCCGAACACCGGACCACGCACTTCAGCCTGCAGACGGTCGCCGGTTGGGCGGTCCTCGTCAGCAATCAGACGGGGCAACTGCGCAATGGTGTCTTGCCGCCCATCAACCTCTACGCGCCGCTCGATCACCTCACGCCCCAATGGGAATCGTCTCTGTACGCCAATCACCGGACGAAGCAGCGCAACTGGCAGATCTATCTCAATCAGCGGGCCGGCCTCTGGCGTGACCGTCTCCTGCTGACGGCCGGCCTGATGCATTACGATGTGGATACCAGCTTCCGCAACGCCGTCGGCCCGATGTCGCCGCTGAACATCCTGCGCGATTCTCACCAGATGTGGCTGGCCGGCGCGTTGCTCAAGCCACGCGAGAACATCTCGGTTTACTACAGCTACTCGACCAATTCCACACCGACGGTGGTCAACGACATCCCGCTCTGGCGCGACGGCCAGCAGCATGAGATCGGCGTCAAGACGGAATGGTTCGCCCAGCGACTCGCCGCGAACATCGCCTGGTTCGACATCACCCAGACCAACGTCTCCGTGCCAAACCCGGAACGCCAAACGAACCTCAACGCTCCCGAGCACCTGCTGGCGAACCTGGGTGACCACGGCGTCGAATTCGAACTCACCGGCGGCCTGACCGAAAACCTCTCTCTCATCGCGGCGCACACGGAGCTGCGCATGCGCGACCGCCTCGGCCGACGCGTGCGGGCCGTGGCCGACCGCAATTCCGCGTTGCTGCTCAACTACCGTTTTCGGGAAGGTTCGTTGGCCAACCTTTCCCTTCACCTCGGGGTGACCTACGCGGGCAAACGGGCGGGCGACACCACGCCGGTCGACTTCACCCCCCTGGGTGTGATCACGCGCCAGAGCTTCATGATCCCGGCCCATACCATCGTCAACTTCGGCGCATCGTATCGTTGGGGCAACTACCATTTGCGCATCAACGTCGACAATCTGCTCGACGACGAAGGTTACCTGCAACAGGCCGGCGGTCGCGTCTCCGGCACCGGCCTCTCGACCGCGCCGGGACGGAATATCAAGGTGGCGCTGACGGTGCGCTTCTAGCGCGGAAAAGCGCGATTCGCGGCCAACGCTCTAGAAGGGCGTCCGCAACAGGCCGCCCTCGGCGCGCAACGCCGCCCCGTTGGTCGCCGCACTGCGAGGGCTCGCCACGTACGCGACGAGCGACGCGATTTCGTCCGGCGTGGCAAAGCGTTGCAGGAGCGAACCTGGCCGGGACGTCCGGAAGAAGTCGCGTTCCACCTCCTCGGAAGTCCGGCCGCCGCTTTCCGCGAGTTCATTGATAAAACGCTCCACCCCTTCCGACCTCGTCGGACCAGCCAGGATGCTGTTCACCGTCACCGCGGTGCCAGCGGTGAGTTCCGCCAGGCCGCGCGCCAAGGCGACCTGCATGGTCTTCGTCACGCCGTAGTGAATCATCTCCGTCGGGATGTTGAGCGCCGACTCGCTCGAGATGAAGATGATGCGCCCGCCTTTTCGCGCCAGCATCCGCGGCAGGTGATGTCGCGCCAGACGCAGGCCGCTGAAAAAGTTGATCCCGATGATCCGCAGCCAGTCCTCGTCCGTGAGTTGCTCAAACGGTGTGGGATCGTACACCCCGAGATTGTTCACGAGGATGTCGACCTCCGGGAAGGCTGACAGCGCGGTGGAAGCGCCCTCCGGCGTGCCGAGATCCGCGGTCAGCCCCAACAATTCCGCAGTCGGCGCCACCGCCCGCAACTCCTCCAAAGCCGCCCGGACGCGCTCTTCCGTTCGACCGTTCACCACCACCCGTGCGCCCTCGCGGGCGAGCGCAGCCGCAATCGCGAGGCCGATCCCGGCCGTTGAGCCTGTGACCAGCGCCAGCCTTCCCTGAAGTTCGAGATCCATCGGCCAACCTAGCCAGGAGTCGCCCGGTTTCCATCGAGAAAGCTCCGCCTGAGCGAACCGGGTGCGCCGGCGGCGACGCTCCGCGCGGGCCCTCAGGGCGCGAACGGCACTGGAATCACGTACCCCGGATCCGCGTTCTTCCGGCGCAGCAGCCAAGCGTCGGCTGTGGCGATAAACGGCTCCTGTGTCACGTCCGTATTCACATTCATGCGACGCCAGGAAGTCCCGTTGGCCCGCAGGTGATATCGGTTCGACGCCGTGGATCCACTCGCGGCCTGCCGCTCAAAGGAATCGGCTTGGTCAAAGTTCTCCGCGCCCGTCCAACGGATGCCGGTCGGCTGCTGTGGATCGACGAACGCGCCGATCTCCGCCGGGGTGAGATCCACCGGGAAGCCCGACGCAAACGCCTGCGGACCCGTGACGAGGTTTTTGCGGAACGCGTTGGTGCGCACCACCCCGTGATGCAGCCAGCTCTTCGCTCCGGAACGGAGATCGAGGATCACGCTGGTGTCAGGCGGAATCACCGTGTGCGCCTGATCGGTTGAACCGTTCGCCCGGAGCCAGGTTTTCCCATCGGCCCGCAGGGTGTACTGGACCCACTGGCCCGCCTCAAAGAGACGCACACCGTCCGCTTTCCCAGGGCTGTTGCTCCCAACCAGGGCCGGAGTGAGCATCGTCTGCAACGTGGCGAGCGTGACGTGCGGCCGGACGACGACAAGTGCGTCCGCCAAGGCCTCGGCCGCCAGCGTAACCGTGGAATGATTACCGGCGCCGGCCAGCAGCACCAGTGTTTCACCGGAACCCGCCCGCGTTGCCGGAACGTCGAGATCGAAGCGTTCGCCCTCCCAGGGCCCCGAGAGGACCTCGACATAGCACGGGCCGGCGTCTTCGAGCGCCACGCGCACGTCGGCACTTTCCGGTGTCAGGGTCAGGGCGGACGCGGTGTTGGCCGCCACGCGTCCCAAGTAGAGGTCTTGCGCCGGCAAGGGAAAGGCCAGCCCGCGCGAGGCCTTGGGCAGCGCGAGGGACATCACCCCGTAGGGAGCAGTGGAAAGGGCCCCCGTCTGGGCCCACGTGGCTGACGTACTTAACACGAGGGCCAGGACTCCGGCGGCCGCACGAGGAGAAGCAAAACAGGAGAAGTTCATGGCAGTGAATTCAGGGCGGGAACCGCTCAGTTGTTCAGGGAAGGAAGTGCGGCCGACAGTCGGAAGAACTGGTCCGGCTCGGTAGTGAGCGGGACCGACGAACGGACAACGACAAGAACCGTCCCGTCCGACTGCGGCGTTTCCGAAACGACCACGGGAGACAGCAGCTGGTCGAAGTCGAGGTCCGGCGAGATCTCGACAGTGAGGGTGGCTCCACCCAAGTCCGCACGGCGCGTGTAGACGAACGCCGGATACTTTGCCGAGCCCACGTCGACCGTGGTCGTGGACGCATCCGGGCCGTCGATCACGTGTGGATCGAGGCCGAGCGCAAATTCGAGGAGATTTGATCGGTGATCTCCGTCGGCATCATCGGCCGGCCCGTCCTGGCCGGAAGGCAATCCTTGCAACACGCTCCACAGCTGGAACGCAGCAGCCGGACCCTCGGGCACAGCGGTGAAGCGAATCTCGCCGCCAGAAACGTCGAACGCCCCCAAGTAGCCGGTCAAACCCGTGTAGGTCAGATCAGCCGCGGTGAGGTCCGTTGATCCGAAGGTGCCCACCGTATGCCAAGCACCGGGTGCAAGCGGAGTGTCCGCCGTGAAGGCGAAGGTGTAGGCGCCGGCTTCGCCCTTGTTGAGGGCACCACTGACCGCCAGCCGTTCGCCGGCGGACAACTCGAGGGCAACCGTGCCACCGCCGTGCCAGGTCAGCCCAGCGACAGCCAGGGTGCCATCGGGAGCAATCAGGCCACCGTTGGCCAAGACCACGGGTTTCACCGACGAACCATGGCCCGTCAGCGTGCCGCCCGACGCAACCGTCAACCCACCGTTGCCGTTGGCCAGGCTACCGTCGAGGCGCAGCGTGCCTTCGACCACCGTGGCGCTGCCGCTGAACGTATTCGCCGCGGCGAGCGTGAGCACGCCACCACCGGTCTTGGTGAAGCTGCCCGCTCCGCCGAGTGAACCTGTCAACGTCATGTCGTGCGGGGCCCCCGCCTCGTCAGCGGCATGCAGGGCGATGTTTCCGCCTGCGCTCAGGGTCAGCGGAACCGATGAGCTCCAACTGGCCTTGGCGCCGAGCCGGCCACCGAGAAGGTTGACCGTGGTGGTCATGCCCGCGCCTCCACCTTTGACCAAACCGCCCGAGCCCAGGTACACCTGGCCGCCCTCAAAATGGAGGGTCGCCGCGCCCGCATTGTTATCGGGGCCGCCGAGGGTGAGCACCTCGAGCGTCGAAACGCCTCCGGTGAACCAGCCATGGGCGGTATTGGGGTTACGCACGGCCAAGATCAGACCACCACCGACGGTATCCGTGTTGGTGAGACGTCCCGCGGTTACGCGCATCACGCCACCGCGGGCGCTGCTGCCGCCGAGGTCTCCAATGCGGATGTTGCCCTTCACGAGGAGTTCGCCGCCCTCGACGGACAGAACACCGTAGGAGTTGTTGGTCCCGATGCCGGCGGTTCCGTTGACGGTCACATTCCCGCCTGCCACGACGAACCCGGCACCAAAGGCGAGACTGTTGTCGTTGCTGCGCGGCAGGTTGACCGTTGTCGCCGTCACCGTGCCTCCGTTGATCCGGATCAGACCGCCCGCGGAGTTGCTCGTTGAGAGGGTGCCGAAGTTGGCGGTGCCGCCGTCGATGATGAGCGCGGACCCTCCACCCGCGTTGACCGTGAGCGTCGCGACGTTCGCCGGCGGCGTGGCGCTGTTCAACACCACCGAATTCAGGATGCCGCCATTGAGGTGCAACCGCGCGCCACCACTGGCGACGCTGATGTTGCCCACGTTCAACTCGGCGTCCGCATCCAGCCGCAGCGTGCCGGCGCTGACCGTCAACGTGCCGGAGAGCGGGTTGCTGCGGGCGAGCACGGCCGTACCAGTGCCGAGCTTGGTGAGCCCCTGCGTGCCGCCGATCGCCGTCTCGAAGCGCGTCTCCGCATTCAGTCCCATCGGCAGGACGGAAAGCGTCGGCGTGCCCGCGCTGGTCGCGAACGTCAGTGTATTCGTCGCGCCACCATCCGACACCGTCCAGCTACCCGCGGACGCAATGTCGGTGTCACCAAAGATGACGTTGCCGACCGTTCGCGACGAATCGAGCTGGACCGTGACGTTTTCCGTCAACTCCACCGTGCTGAAGTCGGCCGTCGTGTTGATTCCACTACCGATGATCCCATCGGCCCAGTTGGCGTGATCGCTCCACAACCCGCTCGTGGAACGAGTCCAGACGCCATCGCCGGTTAAGCGGCGGGTGAAGGTCTCGCCCGCTTCGTAGCCGGCGCTGAGCGTATTGCCCGCCGGATCGGTGATGCCAGTCCCGGCGCCCACCACGTCCAGGCGGATCGTCCCCTCACCCATCAGCGTGAGCGTGACCTCGTACGTCCGCGCATCAGCAGCCACGACGTTGCTTATTTGAGCGGTCAAACCGCCCGTTGCCGTGAGCGAGAGGCCGCTCGCATCCACTCCCCCCACGGGTTCGCTAAACTCGACCCGATACACGACCGTATCCGTGTTTCCACTCGGGCTGGTGGGAACCAAACGTGTCACGCTCTCCACCGATGGCGCAACCGTATCAACGGTCACGGCCAGCAGCGGGGAAGACGCGCTGGTGCTGCTCCCGGCGCTGCTGCTTGCGGCAAAGAGATAGTCGCCGTCAGGAAGCGCTGCCGGCAGCGCAGCGCTCCAGTGACCATTTTCGTCCGCGGTCGTGGTCGCGACGGTACCGGAGCCGAAGCGGAGAACGTTCACCGTCACTCCCACCGCCGCCGTGCCGTGGATCACCAGTGCGTTGTCAGAGGTAATTCCATCCGTCGAAGAAATGCCGGTGTCTTCCGTGATTCCCGCGATCGCCGGCGTCGGTAGCGACGTGTCGATGGAATAGGGAGCAGAAGGCGCGCTGTCCGTACCCACCGGATTCGTCGCCACGGCGGTAAACTCATGAGCCGCGGCACCCAGCGCGGCCTCGTAGGTGAGGTTCCACTGGCCATCCGCGTCGGCTTGCGCCGTTCCGATCACACCCACACCCGCGAGCAAGATCGTGACGACGCTCTGCGGCATCGCTGTGCCGGAGATGGTGTAGCGGTCATTTCCCTCAGCGGCCACCACCGCGATCGTCGGCGCCGGCGGCGCGGACGTATCAATCGTCACAACATACGGTCGCGACGTCGCACCGGTGTTGCCCGCGCCATCCGTCGCGCTGAGCAGAAACGAAACCGGCCCGGCCGGGAGCGTCGTCCCTGTGTAGTCGAAGGTCCATTGGCCCTGCGGATCCGCGAGAGTGGTTCCGATCGGCCCCGCGCCGGCACGGATCAGGTTCACCGTGGCACCGGCCTGAGCCGTGCCGTGGAGGATCAACGTCTGGTCGGATGTTTGCAGATCCGTGCTCGACGCACCCGTATCCTCAGTGACGTGCGTCAGCACCGGAGCCGGCGGCCCGAGCAGCACGCTCAGCGACGTGACGATGTTCGCCGTCGGCGGAGCCGGCATATCGTGGCCGAGGAAGAACCCGGGGTGAGGCGGCTGATTGTATCCAACGTTCTGCCACGCAATCGCGAGGCGGTACTGACGGTCGTGCATCAGCGTATACAGCCGCTGCTCCGTGGAATGGGGTGTCACATAAATGCGCAACGCGTTGTTCCCCGTTTCCCGCCAGATCACTTCCTCGCGCCAGTCACCGAGGATGTCGGCGCTCAACGCGGGCGTGGCCTTCGTGTCGTTGTTGGACGCCACACCGGCTGCCGTCAGCATCGGCACCGGCGCGCTGGCGTTCCAATCCCACTTGGTGATCGTCACGCCATCGAGGAGCTCACGCAACAGGTCGCCGTCCCACCAGATGCCAAAATTCATCGCCGGCTTGGCGGCTGCGATCGGCACCGCCCGCGGCCCGAGCACCGCGTTTGGGGTCGCGAGCTGCGCCGTGTACATGCCACCCGTGCTGCCCGAACCCCACATCTCATAACCGCGATAGCGCGGATCCACGTCGAACGCCACGCCACGGCCGATGTCGCCGGTCGCCTGCACACCCCAAATCAATTCGCCGGTGGCGGCGTCAATGTACGACAGGCCGTTGGCTCCGTAGGACGCCGGACTTTCGTGCGGCTGGAAGATCTGCAGCCCGGGCCGATCCGGATCCATCTTGCTGACGTGCAAGGCGTCGCCGTGTCCGAGTCCGGTTGAGTAAAGTCCATGGCCGTCGTCGTCGATCGTGGCGGCACCAAAAACGATCTCATCGCGACCATCACCATCGATGTCCGCGATGCTGACCTGGTGATTGCCCTGCCCGCGCCAGGCGCCGTACTCGCCGTCCGGGCCTCCATTGGGATTGGTGTCGAAGATCCAGCGTTCACTCAGCTGGCCGTCGCGGAAATCGTAGGCCACCACCACCGCACGGGTGTAGTAACCACGCGCCATCAGCAGGCTGGGCCGTTGCCCATCGAGGTAGGCCACGGCGGCGTTGAAACGGTCGATCCGGTTACCGTAGTTGTCGCCCCAGATGGCGTTGATCTGCGCCGTGGTCGGGAAAAGCGTGTCGGGATGCCGCGGTGGGTTGTAGTTGGTCGAGGCCAACTCCGCTCCGGTGGTGCCGTTAAAGATCGTCAGGAACTCGGGTCCGCCAAGAATGTAGCCGCCGGCGTTGCGGAAGTCGGCGGTATGGTCCACCTCCGGCCGGGTCCCGGCAAAACGCGCCGGGTCGGCCACGTAGTTGCCGAGGCCATCGCGGGAACCCGGCGCCGTGCGACAGGCAATCTCCGCGATGCCGTCCCCATCGAGATCATACACGATGAACTGGGTATAATGCGCACCGGCGCGAATGTTGACCCCCAGATCGATCCGCCAGAGGCGGGTGCCGTCGAGTTTGTAGCTGTCGATGAAGACGTTGCCAGTGTGGCCGGATTGGGAGTTATCCTTCGCGTTGCTCGGATCCCACTTCACGATCAGCTCGTATTCACCGTCTCCATCCAAGTCGCCGACGCTGACGTCATTGGGTGAGTAGGTGTAGTTCTCCCCGACCGTGGTCACGCCGGGCGGCGGCACCTGCAGCGGTACCCGCAGGTACGGCTGAACCGGCGCGCCAGCGGCAAGGGTGAAGGCCGGGCCGGCGGACTCCTCGGTGCCGTAAAGGATCGGTCGGACGGAGTAGCTGTGTGACTGCGCGGGATCGGCGGTCGTGTCGCTGTAGTGGGTGGCACCCGTGATCGGCTCCGCGTTGAGACGCACCGCGTCGCCACCGTTGGTGGAGCGATAGAGGTTGAAGGCGACCCCTTCGGGATCGGTGCCGAGCACGCGCCAGGTGACGACCGTAGTGTCGGGAGCGGTACGCAGCACCACGAGGCCGCGGCCGAGGTTTTCCAGAAGCGACGGGCCGGTTTGCGCAAAGGTGGAGACCACGGCGACGAGACCGGCCAGGAGCAGGCTTGCCAGACGATTCTTCATGGGGCGAAAGATAACGCGCGTCACATTCCGCCCGAGCGTGTGACCGGCGGGTCGCGGAGCCACCGAACGCGTGGCTTCAGCGGACCGGCCGCAGGCGCGGACGAATCACGAACGCAGCAAACAGGGTAAGAGGGGAGGATAAGGGGTGAGCACTCCAAGTCGACCGAGGGATGGGGGAAGCCTACCCGGAGCGGCCACCACCCTTTCCAAGTTTGCTTAAAAAACAAATCGCACGGGCCTCTGACAGTCAGACCATGTAGTTAACAAATGGTGACACCGTGCGACGGTTGCGTGCGGCCCGGGCCAAAGGGCCCTAACTACCCTCGGCTGCCGCCTGACGTGCTTCGAGCTCCTCCCAGCGCGCGAAGGCCGCGGCCAGCTCCTTCTCCAACTCGTCCAACCGCGCCCGCACCGCCGGCGCGGCCGCCGCGTCGCGGGCATAGAACGCCGGGTCCGCCAGCCGCGCGGTCAGCTGCCCCTGCTCTGTCTCTAGTTCCTCGATACGCGCTGGCAGCGTCTCCAGTTCGGCTCGCTCGCGATTGTTCAGTCGTTTCGGGCGGGCGGGGGCGCGGGGCGCCGGCGCAGCCGGAGGTGGGCTCGCCGCAGCCGAGGCCGCCGCGGCCATCCGGCGCACGCGCTCACGTTCAGCCACGTAGTCGCTGTAGCCGCCAACGTACTCGCTCCACCGCCCCTCCCCTTCGGCGACGAGCGTGCTGGTCACCACATTGTCGAGGAAATCGCGATCGTGGCTGACGAGCAGCAAGGTGCCCTCGAACTCGACCAGCAGGTTCTCCAGCAGGTCGAGTGTCTCCGCGTCGAGGTCGTTGGTCGGCTCGTCCAGCACCAGCACGTTGGCCGGCCGGGTGAACAGTCGCGCGAGCAACAAGCGGTTGCGTTCGCCTCCGCTGAGCACGCGGGCCGGTGTGCGCGAGCGGGCCGGCTCGAACAGGAAATCCTCGAGGTAACTGATCACGTGCCGCTGCCGGCCCTCAATGGTCACGTAGGCGTTTCCATCGGCGATGTTGTCCGCGACTGACCGGTCGTCGTTGATCTCGGACCGGAGCTGGTCGAGGTAAACCACCTGCAGCCGCGAGCCGTGGTTCACCTGGCCTGCCGAAGGCGCGAGTTCCCCGAGCAGGAGCTTGACCAGCGTCGTCTTTCCCGCGCCGTTCGGCCCGAGCAGCCCAATCTTGTCGCCGCGGGCGACGGTGAGCGTCAGGTCGCGCACCACCGGCTCCTGCCCCGGATAGCCAAACGTAAGCCGCTCGGTCTCGATCACCTTCACGCCGCTCCGATCCGCCTCGCCCAGGGTCATTCGCGCGGTTCCGGCCACCTCGCGCCGGGCCCGTCGCTCAGCGCGCATCGCTTTGAGCGCGTCGATGCGTGCGCCCGCCCGCTTGCGCTGCGCCCGTACCCCACGGCGAATCCATTCCTCCTCCTGCTCCAGCTTCTTGTCGAAAGCGGCGCGCTGACGTTCCTCCGCCTCGAGCCGCTCGGCCCGCCGCACGAGGAACGTATCAAAGTCGCACGCCCAGTTGGTCAGGAGGCCGCGGTCGAGTTCAACGATCCGCGTCGCCAACCGCCGGAGGAACGCGCGATCGTGGGTCACGAAAAACAACGACAGTTTCTCCGACAGCAGAAATGTCTCCAGCCATTCGATACTCGCGATGTCGAGGTGGTTGGTCGGCTCATCGAGCAGGAGCAGGTCAGGCGCGCTGGCGAGCGCCCGCGCGAGC
The DNA here is from genome assembly GCA_023386835.1 of Verrucomicrobiota bacterium. Taxonomy (GTDB): domain Bacteria; phylum Verrucomicrobiota; class Verrucomicrobiia; order Opitutales; family Opitutaceae; genus Actomonas. The sequence goes on along the minus strand of JAEWIY010000068.1, from coordinate 2,718 downwards.
AAGGCGCGGCGTTTGAGGCCACCGGAGAGCGTTTCGAACGGTGCCGTCGGGCTGAGCTGCATCCGATCCAGCAGCTGCTCGAGCCGCAGCTCCCGTTGCCATTCCTCCTCATGTGCATCGGCCGGTCGCAGGCCGGCCGCCACCACATCGTGCACGGAACCCGTGAGATCGCGCGGCACCTCCTGCGTCAGTCGCGCAAAATGTGCGCCCGGCTGCCGCGAGATCGTGCCCGTGTCCGGCTTGATCTCGCCCGCGATCAGCCGCATGAGCGTGGATTTCCCGGCGCCGTTGCGGCCGACCAGGCACACGCGTTCTCCGGCATCGACCTGGAAGTTGACATGGTCGAGCACCGGCGGGCCGCCGAAAGCGTGGGAGAGATCGAGGAGCGTGAAGAGAGCCATGGCCGAAACAGGATGCCACGCCCGGCTGCAGCCCGCGTGCGCCAGTTCGACAACCGCGATTTGAACCAGGCCGGCGTCGGGCGAAAACGACAGACGTGAGGCGAAACGCGACAGGTGAGCGCTGCCTCGGGCTTCGTCCAGCGAAAACCCGCCTTTCCCCCGGCACCCGGGGGGAGACGCGGTCCGCTCGGCGACTCGCGAGCGCCAGAGACTGCAAAAGCGCATCGGAAGACGCCGAACTCACTGGCGCCCGCACGCAACCTGCCTTTATTCCGGCCCTTCCTCATGGATTGGCTTCTTCTCCTAGCGGGTTTGGGTATCCTCACGGTGGGCGCGCACTTCCTTGTGAAAGGCGGCTCCGGCCTCGCGCTGCGTTTTGGGCTCACGCCTTTGGTGATCGGGCTCACCGTGATGGCGTATGGGACCAGCAGTCCGGAAATGGTGGTGAGCGCCCAAGCCGCCTGGCAGGGCAACCCGGCCATCGCGATCGGCAACGTCGTCGGCTCCAACCTCTGCAACCTCGCCCTCATCCTCGGACTCTGTGCGTTGATTTGCCCGCTGACGGCCACCGCGACCGTCATCCGCCGCGAGGTGCCGATCATGATCGGCGCAACCGTGGTGGCGCTGCTCGTCCTGGTCGATGGGCGCGTGCAGCGTTGGGAAGGTGTGATCCTGCTGCTCGCCCTGGTTCTCTATACCTGGACCACGGTTCGCCAGGCGCGCCGCGAGACGGGCACCAGAGCAGACAAGGATTACGCGACTGAAATCGGTACCGCTCCACCCAAGCTGGGCTTCTCGCTCCTGTCCACCCTCGGTGGGCTCGCGTTACTCGTGCTCGGCTCGAACCTCTTTGTCCGCGGAGCCGTCACGATTGCGCAGACGTTTGGGATCAGCGACATCGTCATTGGCCTCACGGTGGTCGCCGTCGGCACCAGCTTGCCGGAATTGGCCACCTCCGTCGTCGCGGCGATCAAGCGCGAGAGCGATGTCGCCATCGGCAACATCGTCGGATCAAACATCTTCAACCTGCTGGGCATCCTCGGCGCCGTGGCCGTGCTCAGCAATACGGACACGGGTGGCCTCGCGTGGTCGGACCTCGCGATCCTGCTGCTCATCACCGTGGGCATCCTGCCCCTCGTGCGCACCGGCGGCCGGATCAATCGTTGGGAGGGCGCCGCGCTCCTTCTGGTCTTTATCGGCTACACCACCTGGACGGTGATGCGCCAAGTTTGAGCGTCAGCGCCTCCGCGCGCCGGCTCGACGCGTCAAAAGTTCGATGACCGCCGGCGAATTCAACTCGCGCGGCAACGTGCGTGCCGTCGCGGAGACCGGCGGACGACCCTGCACCAGGACGATAAACGTCGGGGTGGCGTGGATACCGAGGCGGTCCGCCAAAACCTCGTCGGCCAGCACGCGCTGCACCGCGGGATCGTCCGGCGTCTCGAGGCGTCGCGCGACCGTGACCGGATCCAGGCCGAGTGACTGCATGATCGCCAGATAGCGCGCTTCTTCCGGCGCGCGGTCCAGGGCGTGCATCGCCAGCAGAAACTCCCAGAAACGGTCGCGCTCGGCCGCCATCTCACTGAGCGCTGCCGCCGCGCGGCTGGTCTCATGTCCGGGCAACTGCCAGAGCGGGCGGTGACGAAAGACCAACCGCACGTCTTCAGGATGACCGCGTTGGTAGTGCAAAAGTGAATTCATTGCCCGGCGGCAGGCGGGACAGAAAAAGTCGGCAAACACGACCACGGTCACGGCCGGGTCGGCAACAGGCCCGAGGCTCGGGGCAGAAGCGAAGAGTTCCCCAGGACCCACCCGCGCCAGGATTTCCGGCGCCACCGGGGCGCGCGTTCCACCCCGAAACATCCAGCCCGCCTGCACACCCACCGCAATGGCCACGGCGAACAACGCCGCCCAGACAAATACCTTGGGCGCGCCCGGCGAACCGGCGCCGGCGGAACACCGTCGCCACAAAGTGACGACAAACGTCGACGCCATGGCACAGGCCGAGAGCACACACCAGGCACAAGTCGCGTGAATCACACGCCACGCAATGAACAGCAGGACGGCACTCACCGCCGTACCGACGCCAGAGATCAGCGTCGCAGCCGCCAGGACTCGTCGGCTGACCAACGGCCGCGCGAGGAGCGCCAACAGAACGACATAGGCGGCGAAGCCGAAGTAGGCAATCGGGACACCGCCAAGGCGCGACGCAGCGTGCTCCGCCACGATCGCGCAACCTGAGCGCCCACCGCACGGCACCGGCAGATCCAGCAGGTGCCCGAGCGAAAGGACGGACGCCGCAAGCAGGCCCAAGGCC
>JAEWIY010000057.1 GCA_023386835.1 Verrucomicrobiota bacterium | reverse complement strand
GCGGTGGAGACCCGCGACATCTCGCTGGCGGGCCGCATCCTCGCCGTTTTCCCCGAACCCCTCTCGGAGGCGCAGCGCATCGGTGACCACCTCGCCGAGCTCGGCGCGCTGACGCTGCAGCCGGAAGCCAACATCATCAAGCTGCCGAACATCAGCGCATCCGTGCCGCAGCTGAAGGAGGCGATCGCGGAACTGCAGGCCCACGGGTATCCGGTTCCGAACTACCCGGACACGCCGCAGAACGACGCCGAGAAGGAGATCAAGGCGCGCTACGACCGCGTGAAGGGCTCCGCCGTCAATCCCGTCCTGCGCGAGGGCAACTCGGACCGCCGCGCGCCGAAGGCCGTCAAGGAATACGCCCGCAAGCACCCGCACTCAATGGGCGCCTGGTCGCCGACCTCGAAGACCAACGTCGCGACGATGGGCCGGGACGACTTCTTTTCGAACGAGAAATCGGTGACCGTCTCGGCGCCGACGAATGTGCGGATCGAGCACGTGGGGGCGGACGGCACCGTGAAGGTGCTGAAGGACCGCACCCCGCTGCGCGCCGGCGAGATCCTCGACGCCACCGTCATGCGCAAGCAGGCTCTGCTCGCCTTCTACCAGGAGCAGATCGGGCGCGCGCAGCGCGAGGGGGTGCTTTTCTCGCTGCACCTCAAGGCGACGATGATGAAGGTTTCGGACCCGATCCTGTTCGGCCACGCGGTCCAGGTCTTCTTCCAGGACGTGCTGACCAAGCACGCCGCGACCTTGAACGAGCTCGGGGTCGACCTGAACAACGGGCTCGGCGACTTGGTCCAGAAGATCCAGAAGCTCCCCGCGGACCAGCGCGCCGAGATCGAAGCCGACCTGAAGGCCCGCTATGCGCAAGGCCCGGGCGTCGCGATGGTGAACTCAGACCAGGGCATCACGAACCTGCACGTCCCCAGCGACGTGATCGTGGACGCCTCGATGCCCGCCATGATTCGCGCCGGCGGCAAGATGTACGACGCCCAGGGCAAGCTGCAGGAGACGCTCGCCGTCATCCCCGACAGCAGCTACGCGGGTGTTTACCAGGCCACCATCGACTTCTGCCGCCAGCACGGCGCCTTTGATCCGCGCACCATGGGCTCCGTGCCCAACGTCGGCCTGATGGCGCAGGCGGCCGAGGAGTACGGGTCCCACAACAAGACTTTCCAGATCGCCGCCGCCGGTTCCGTGCGGGTGGTGGACGAGGCCGGCCACGTGCTGCTCGAGCACCGCGTTGAAGCCGGGGACATCTGGCGTGCCTGCCAGACGAAGGACGAAGCGGTGCAGGACTGGGTCAAACTCGCCGTCAACCGGGCGCGATTGAGCCAGACCCCGGCCGTCTTCTGGCTCGACGAAAAGCGCGCCCACGACGCGCAGGTTCTCGCCAAGGTTCGCACGTATCTGGCGCAGCATGACACCAAGGGGCTCGACCTTCACGTTCTCGCGCCGGCCGACGCCTGCCGTTTCAGCCTCGAGCGCATGAAAGACGGACTGGATACGATTTCCGTCACCGGCAACGTGCTGCGCGATTATTTGACGGACCTGTTCCCGATCCTCGAAGTGGGCACCAGCGCCAAAATGCTGTCGATCGTCCCCCTGATGAAGGGCGGCGGCCTCTTCGAAACCGGTGCCGGTGGTTCCGCGCCCAAACACGTCGAGCAGTTCCTCGCCGAAAACTACCTCCGTTGGGATTCACTCGGTGAGTTCTTCGCGCTCGCTGCCTCGCTGGAGCACCTCAGCCAGGTCTTCCAGCACGCCAAGGCGAAGGTGCTCGCGGACACGCTGGATTCCGCCACCGGCAAGTTCCTCGAGAACGACAAGTCGCCGTCCCGCAAGGTCGGCGGCATCGACAACCGCGGCAGTCACTTCTACCTCGCGCTGTACTGGGCCCAAGCCCTCGCCGCGCAGGATCAGGACGCGGAGCTCAAGCGCGTCTTCACGCCCGTGGCCGAGCAACTCACGGCCAATGAAGGCGAGATCGTCGCCGAACTGCTCGCAGTCCAGGGCCGCCCCGCCGACATCGGTGGCTACTACCACCCGAGCGACGAAAAGGCCTCTGCCGCAATGCGCCCGAGCACCGCACTCAATCGCGTGATCGACGCCCTGCGCGGCTAAACGTCCCTTCAGCGCCCACGCTCGAGCGTGGGCTCATCCACTCACCAGCGAGGTTTGCGCCACGGGGCGCGAACCTCGCTGTTCGTTTTTTTTTGCGGGGGCGCAAGGGAGCGGGGCGTTAACGTTTCGCGAGCTCGGGCTGGTTCTCTCACTCGAGGACGCACCCGACGGCGATCTCGGGTGGACCGAAGCCAGAGCGGCGCGAACCTTTGGCGCTGTGGCGGGTCCGGGAGACGTTCTTTGCTCGCGGGATCCAGCACGCGTGCCCATGCCCGCGCCGGCCTTTGTGCGGCGACGGCTCATCTTAACCTTTAACCCCTCGTGCACGAATGAAGACCACGCTCGCCGGACGGAAGATCGCCATCCTCGCCACCGACGGATTTGAACGCAGTGAACTCGTTGAACCTCGCCAGGCCCTGAAGGAAGCCGGCGCGGAGACAGTATTGATCTCCCTGAAGCCGGGAGAGATCAAAAGCTGGGATGAGGACAACTGGGGCCCGGCGGAGAAGGTCGACCTGGCGCTCGACAAGGCCAACCCGGCGGATTTCGACGGGCTGCTGCTTCCCGGTGGTGTTCAGAATCCGGATACACTCCGTCAGGAGCGCCTGGCGGTGGAATTCGTCCGGGCCTTCTTCGTCGCCGGCAAGCCGGTCGCGGCGATCTGCCACGGTCCACAGCTGCTCATCGAAGCCTCGGTGGTGGACGACCGCGAGGTGACGTCCTATCCGTCAATCAAGACCGACCTCATCAACGCGGGCGCAAAATGGCGCGACGCTGCGGTGGTGACGGACCAGGGTTTGGTCACGAGTCGGCGCCCGAGCGACATCCCGGAATTCAACGCGAAGATGATTGAGGAATTTGCCGAGGGCGTGCACGCGGGCCAGCACGCCTGACGGCCGGCCCGCTTCCTTCATGGCGGCGTCGTGGCCGGGGCGAACGTCGGTTCAGAGCCGCCCTGCGCCAGCAGCTGTTCCGCCCGGGCGATGGCGCTCGGCAAATCAGCCGCGATATTGTCGGCCCCCACGCGATCGAGAAAGCCCGCGCGCTCCATCACGAAATACGGCTGCGTGTGGGGCCCGCTCAGCACGAGATGCTTCTTGTGCCGCTGTAGCTTCGCATGCAGCCGTTCCAGCGCGTTCAGCGCCGTCGCATCCAGGGCCGTGACCGGCGCCATGTGCAGCACCACGACTCTTGTATCCGCTCCGGCCCGACGCAGGACCGTGTCGAGCTTGTCGGCGGCGCCGAAGAGCAGCGCCCCAAACACGCGGTAAACCAGCACGCCGCGCGGCAAACGCGCGACATGCTCGTGCCCCTCGCCTGTCCCGGTGCCTTCATCCAGCATCGCGACCTGCGTCGTGTCGGTCACGCGTTTGATGAAGAGCCCGGCGGCGAGCAGCATGCCGATCTCCACCGCGACAGTGAGGTCGAACAGCACCGTCAGGACGAAAGTCACGAGGAAGACCGCGGCGTCGCTCTTGGTCTGCCGCCGCAGCAGGCGAAACTCCGACCACTCGCCCATGTTGAACGCCACCATGACCAACACCGCGGCCAGGACGGCCAACGGGATGTGTCTGGCCAGCGGCGCGGCTATCAGGACAATCATCAACAATGTTCCCGCATGCACGATTCCGGCGACGGGAGACGTCGCGCCGTTGCGAACGTTCGTGGCAGTGCGCGCAATCACCCCGGTCACCGGAATGCCGCCAAAGAACGGCACGACAAAATTCGCGACGCCTTGCGCCATCAGCTCCTGGTTGGAGTCGTGACGATCGTCGATCATGCCGTCGGCCACGACGGCGGAGAGCAGCGACTCGATCGCGCCCAGGAGCGTCAGGGCGAACGCCGGCCGGATCAATTGCCCCAACGTATCCCAATCGAACGTGGGTGCCGCAAATGAAGGCAGCCCGCTGGGAAACGCGTCATGGCCAAACCGCGACGCAATCGTCGCCACCGGCAGGTCCAGCAGCCGCACTGCCGCCGTGCCGAGCACCACGGCCACGATTGAACCCGGCACCCAGCGGCGCCAGCGCCTCGGCCACGTTTTGATCAACACAATCGCGCCTACGCCCACGATCACCGTCGGCCAGCTGAGTGTCGGCAACGTACGAACCTGCGCGAGCGTCCGATCGATGAACTCCGGCGGAACGACCGCCAGGTCGAGCCCAAGCAGGTCCTTCACTTGCGTCGACATGATGGTGATCGCGATGCCGCAGGTGAACCCCGTGGTCACCGGATGCGGCACGTACTTGATCAACGTGCCGAGTTTAAGTGCGCCGAGGATGAACAGGCACACGCCAGCGATGGCCGTGCAAACCAGCAAATTCGGCAGGCCATGCTGCGCGATCAGCAGGTAAACCAGCCCAACAAACGCGCCGGCTGGCCCGCCGATCTGCACGCGTGATCCGCCAAGGGCGGAGACGAGGAAGCCACCGATAATCGCCGTGTAGATTCCCGCTCCCGGCGACACTCCGGATGCGATACCCAGGCCGATGGCCAAAGGCAGGGCGACGATTCCGACGGTCAAGCCGGCGAGGGTGTCGGCAATGAACCGCTCCCGCGAATAGTCACGCAGGCACTCCAACAAACGCGGCCGGAATGAGAGCACCGGCCAGCATTTCCAAAACCGACTTCCGAAGGCAAGTGTCCGGGCCACCCGCTCCGGTCCTGTAAGGCTATCGCCGGCATGCGATTAGCCGCGGGCAAAAATCACGCGTGCGGCAAGTTCAGCCGCAAACGCGGAGACACTCCTGCCCTCGCGAACCCATGGGGGCAGGAGTTCCCTCGTTACCCCCAACGATCAACCGTGGGTCGGCCGCTGCGGCCAACCCTCCGGAGAATCCTCCCAGTCCTCCTGCCGGCCGTACGGCGTGAGTTCCAGGAAGTGAAACGGCAGAAACAGCTGATCCAGCCCACGCGTATACGCTGAATAGGTGTGGTACACGGCCTCACCGTCCGTCACGAACACGCTGTTGGCCGGCCAATCGCCCGTCAGGCTTTCCGGCGGAAGGCCTGTCTCGAGGAGTTCCTGACGGTTGCGGTAGTTGTATTCAATCGGCGCGCGGGTCTCATCCAGCGTCGTGTGGAAGTCGTAGTTGAAGTCCGAATCGCCCGAGGAGTACCACGAGAACGTCCAACCCTGCTCCGCCCGATACGCTTCGATCTCCTCCAGCGGCGCGCGTGAGATGGCGACAAACGTCACGTCACGATCGTTCAGATACGCGCGGACGTGCGGATTGTTGAAGCCGGTGTTGGCGGCGGCCGTGCACCCCAGGCAGAACGTCCGGCTTTGTTCGTTCCACATGAAGTGGTGCACGTAGAGCTGCCGCCTCCCTTCAAACAGATCCAGGAGCGTCAGCTGACCTTCCGGGCCGGTAAAGTGGTAGGGCTTTTCCAGCCGCACCATGGGCAAGCGGCGACGGCGCGCCGCGACGGCATCAAGCTGACGTTTGATCGACTTCTCCTCGGCGAGAAGGGCCCGGCGGGCCGAGAGCCATTCCTCGCGTGAAACAACCCTGGGCAGCGCGTAAGCAGTCGGAGTGGTGGTAGGCATGAGTGACGGGTATTCACCCAGATCAACGTTCGAACCGACGGCCGCCGGACACCGGCGCTGAAAATCTGCGGCACCCGCGCAGGCGACCGCACTCGAGAACAGTGTCAGGCCGACGCTTGATCACCGCGCCGACGGCCCCACCCCTGCCACGTCAGCCGGTGCTCCTGCCCGAGGATCCACTGAACGTACGAGTTGCTGTTAGGCCCTGGCCAGAAGGCATAACGCGACCGGTGCGGGTACGTCTGGGGCGACGCTTCGATTCGTTGGGCCAGCCTCTCGGCCGGCTCCCCTGACCACTGCCGCAGCGGCCAGCTTTCCCCATTTCCCACCCCCTGCAGCGGCGGCAGCAGGTTGCGGTGCAAGTGGCCCCACGATTGCCCACCCGCATCGGCCCGTTGCCAGACCTCCCAACGGTCCTCCGCTCCTGGCCGCCGGACGACAAACCAATGGTGCCACGCGATCCGTCCGACGTACGGCAAGCGCGCGGCGCGCAGCTCCACCTGCACGCCGCCAGCGTCGGCGGAAGCGGGCTTCGGGCTCACGTGGTCAGTTTCTTCTGGATACGCCCGTGCGACCAGAGACCCAGCACGAGCGCGAAACCCAGCAGCGCGGCGAGATGAATGGCCCACTCCACAGCCGTGCCACGTCCCCACGCGCTCATCTGCAGCAGCCGCACGCCGTGATAAAACGGTGACACCTGCACGATCACGCCGAGAATCGGACGGTCATCCAGCGGGAAGAAGACGCCGGAGAGGAAGTAAATCGGCGCGATCAGAAACGAGTAGACGGTCTGGAATTGATTGATGTTTCTGACCTTGGACGCCGCCAACAAGCCGATCGCGCCACAAGGCACCGCCAGCAAACCCGCGACCAGCGGGAAGATCAGCAACGCCCAGGGGTTGATCAACAGGCCCATCACGGCGAGCACGAGTCCCACCGTTCCGCCCATCATCGCGGCACGGATGAATCCCCAAAGGTATTCACCGAGCACGATCTCTCGCACACCGATCGGCGTCGTGAGCATGGCCTTGAAAATGGATTCAAAGGTCATGCGAACATAGAATCCGTAGCTGGACTCGAAAAACGCCGTGAACAGCGCGGTCGTGGCGACCATGCCGGGCGCCAGATACTCAGCATACGTGAGGCCGTTGATCCGCCCGATAAAGGGCGAAAGGCCCATGCCGAGCGCCGTCATCATCAACGCCGGGTCGGCCAGCGTAGGAGAGATGTTCGCCAGGAAATCCTTGCGATAGACGACCCAGTTGCGGACGACCACATGCCAGGCCAGTTGCAGCGAAATCACGGCTTCACTCATCGTCGGCGAGCTCCCGTCCCGTCAGTTTCAGATACACATCCTCCAGATTGGCAGGCCGGAGTTGCAGCGCCGTGATGCCCGCCCGTTGCTGAAGTTCCAGCAGGTCCTCCAAAGCGGGCGCTCGCACGCAGCATTGCCGCCCTTGGTGAAACAGTTGCCAGCCCGGCGCCAGGTGAGTGCGCAGATGTTCCTCCTGATCCGGTGCGAAGATGGCGACGTAACCCGGCGACTCGCGCGCGATCAACTCACGCGGTCCACCCGTGCCGACGACTGCGCCTCGATTCAAAATGATGATACGATCACACAGGATCTCGGCCTCATGCATGTAGTGCGTCGTCACGAGCACGGTTTTGCCGGCCTGCCGCAGCGCCAGTACCTTCTCCCACAACAGGTGCCGCACCGCCGGATCGAGCCCGGTGGTCGGCTCGTCGAGAATCAGCAGCTGCGGATCGGCCAGCAACGCGCGCACAAACGTCAATCGTCGCTTCATCCCGCCCGACAGCATCTTGATCGTCGCATCGCGCTTGTGATCGAGCGCCATCTGTTCGAGCAGCGCATCAATGCGGGGCTGCGCCTCGGACACATTCAATCCGACAAAGCGCGCGTACACGCGCATGTTCTCAATCACCGTGAGTTCCTCATCGAGCGCGTTCTCCTGCGTCACCACGCCGAGCTGTCGCTTGATGTCGCGCGCCGCCGTCGCCGGGTCCCGGCCGAAGACCTCCAGTTCACCCGCGCTGCGTTGGACGACCCCGTAAAGGCAGCCGATGAAGGTGGATTTGCCCGCGCCATTTGGCCCGATCAGCCCCACGCACTCGCCCGCGCGCACCTCCAGGTCGAGTCCCTGCAACGCGGAAAATGAGCCAAACTGTTTCTGCACGCCCCGCGCGCGAATGACGAGACGTCCCTCCGGATGTCGTCGTGGCGAATGGGCCCGGGCCGGGTCGAACATCGGCGACGGCGAGAAGTCGTGCATAACGCGGCGGCTCATCAGAGAAACTAACGGACTAAGGACGCGCCAAGGGACATGATTGTGCGAAAAAAATCGAACTTCGTCGCTCCGACGGTGGCCACGCTTGCGGTTCCGCGCCCCGCTCACAAGTTGGAGCCGTCCCGACGATGACGCACGCGGTGTCCTTTAACCCTCAACTCGCCTGCGACGCGTGCGGCCGGTTTGGTGCGTACGCCTTTGAAGACGCAGCGTTGTGTACGGATTGTTATGCGTCCCGTGGCTCGTGCTGCAGCGAGTCGGAGCGGGATGACGAGCCCACGTGCGTCCGCCGCGGGACGTCGACGGGGACAAGCAAACCCTCACGCCTCCAAGACAATCCCAAGCCGGTCGACGGCGCCCCGGCCGCGTGATACGGCTGGCGCGGCTCGTCTGGCTGGTGGCCGCGGTGTTCATGGGCGGATGTGATCGTTCCTTCATCTACTACCCTGAGCGGCTGGCTGAGGCGCGCCTGCGGCCCTTAGCGCAAGCCGCCGGGCTGGAGCCGTGGACCAACGCGGCGGGCGAACGCATCGGCTGGAAGACGCCGGTTCGTCCGTCCACGGCGCGGAGCCCGCGGCCGGCCGTGATCCTTTTCCATGGCAACGCCGGCCATGCGGCCCAGCGGGCGGCTTACGTGGCAGGGTTTCAACGCGCAACCGAGCCACAGCCGTGGCCCGTCTATTTGATGGAGTATCCAGGTTACGGATCGCGGCCCGGTGAACCCAGCGAGCCCGCCTTCGTGCACGCGGCGGAAGAGGCACTGGCCGCCTTGTCGCCCATCGATCATCCACGCGTTTACCTGGCCGGCGAATCCTTGGGCAGCGGTGTCGCGTGTGCTCTGGCGTCGCAGCGGCCCAATCGGGTGGCCGGTTTGCTCCTGGTCACGCCCTTCTCTTCACTGCGGGAGGTGGCGCGACAGCACTACCCGGGGTGGATGGTGAATCTGCTGCTGCGTGAGCGTTACGACAATGCCGCCACCCTCAGCCGCTTCACCGGACCGGTCGCCTTTCTCCTCGCGGAGAACGACGAGAGCGTGCCGTCCGAACTCGGGCGGAAGTTGCACGACGGATACACCGGCCCCAAACTCCTGCGCGTCCAGGCCGGCCAAAGTCACAACACGCTGTCGTTCAATCCGACTGAAGCGTGGTGGCGCGAGGTGATCGCCTTTTGGAAACGGAACGAAAAATAAACGGGCTCTATGTCGAAAAGCGACGCGATCCGACGACCAACCCGTGACGCCAGCCTATCGGTGGCGTTTACCCCTGATCCATGAATTACGTCCTCCTCATTTATCACCACGAAGCCTCCTTCGCCCAGCTCACGAAAGCTGAGCGCAACGCGGTGCACCGCGAATGCGGCGAATGGCACGCCGCGCTCGAACGCGCCGGTCAGACCAAGGGCGCCGCCGGGCTGCAGCCCACCTCCACCGCCACCACCCTGCGCGTGCAAAACGGAGCCGTTACCCTGACCGACGGCCCCTTTGCGGAGACCAAGGAGGCGCTCGGCGGTTTCGAACTCCTGGAGTGCCGCAACCTGGACGAAGCGCTCGCGATCGCGCGCGCATTTCCGGCGCTCCGCTTCGGTTCCACCGTCGAACTCCGGCCGCTCGTTCCCGGCAGCGACTGCACCGAACCGGAGTAGCCACCCGGTCACGACCAAACACACGGCTCGCGAAGCCCTTCCTGCTACCGCTGACCAGCTCCCGTGTCCCTGGACTTCGCTGCACTTTATCGACGTGAATACGGACGGCTGCTCGCGAGTCTGATCCGCGTGGTGGGCGATTTCGCGCTCGCGGAAGACGCGTTGCAGGAGGCCTTCGCCGTCGCCTGGACCAGCTGGCCCGATCGCGGCACGCCCGAGGAGCCGGCCGCTTGGCTGCTCACCACCGCCCGTCACAAGGCCATTGACCAGATCCGCCGCCGAGAACGTTTCCGTTCGCAACAGGACGAGATGATCGCCCGGTTGACCCAGGATGTCTCAGCTCCCGCACCGCACGACCGGTTGCGTTTGATTTTCACGTGCTGTCATCCCGCCCTCGCGCCCGAAGCTCAGGTCGCACTGACGCTGCGCACGGTCTGCGGCCGGCGGACGGAGGAGATTGCCCGCGCATTCCTCGTGCCGGTCCCCACCCTCGCCCAGCGCCTGGTGCGCGCGCAGGCAAAGATCAAACTGGCCGGCATCCCCTTCGAAGTGCCGGAGGAAAACGAACTGCCGGCGCGTCTCGATGCGGTGCTCGCCGTCCTCTACCTTGTTTTCAACGAAGGTTACACCGCCAGCGCAGGTGCGGATCTCGTGCGCGCCGACCTCTGCGCGGAGGCCATCCACCTGGCGCGGGATCTGGTCGAATTGCTCCCCCAGGCCACCGAAGCCGAAGCCCTGCTCGCGCTGCTCCTTTTGCAGGATGCGCGCCGCGCCGCCCGCACAGCCACCGACGGGACCTTGATCCCGCTCGACCGGCAGGACCGCTCCAAGTGGAACCAGGAGCAGATCCAGGAAGGTCGGCAGCGCATCGACCGCGTCCTGCGGGCCGGTCCCGCCGGGCGCTACGCCCTCCAGGCTGCGATCGCCGCAGTGCACGCGAACGCCCGTCAGGCGGCGGACACGGACTGGCCGCAGATCGTCGCATTGTATCGAATGCTTCGTGACATCCAGCCCTCGCCCGTGGTCGAGCTGAACCACGCCGTGGCCGTGGCGATGGCGGAGGGCCCGGCCGCGGGCCTGCGACTGCTGGAAAACTTGCACCTGCCGCAGTATCACCTGCTGCCCGCGACACGCGCCGAACTCCTGTTGCGGCTGGGTCGTCACCAGGAAGCCGCCGAGGCGTTCCGGCAGGCGTTGGCGCTCGTCACAAACGACGTCGAGCGCCGCCATCTCGAGCTCCGGCTGGCTGAGGCCTACGGAGCCGCATGAAGTCCCATCGCCGGCTCAGGCGAGCCGCGCCTCGAGGGTGATCTCCGCCTTGAACAGCCGCGAAATCGGGCAGCCCGCCTTGGCGCCCTCGGCAATCTCGGCAAAACGATCCGTCTGGATGCCGGGGACCTTGGCCGTTGTGTCCAAGTGGATACGCGTGACGGTCCAGCTGGTCTGCGGATGGTTCTCCAGCGTCACCGTCGCGCTGGTTGAGATGCTCTCGGCGGTGAAGCCCGCCTTCTGCAGCTCGGCCGACAACGCCATGCTGAAACAGCCCGCATGGGCGGCTCCGATCAACTCCTCGGGATTGGTGCCCGGGCCGTTCTCAAACCGGGTGCCGAAGGAGTAAGCCGTATCCTTCAACACCGTACTTTCAGTGGAGATGGTGCCGCGACCCGACTTGAGGTCACCGCGCCAGACAGCGGAAGCTTTGCGTTTCATGTGAAAAAGGCGCGCGGCGCACGGCACCGGCGGAGGGCCAGCCTAACACGCGACCGGAAACTTCCGTATCGGGCGGAACCTGACACATCGCGGGGGTTTGCCGGGGATAACGTCTGACCCCGGGGAAATCGACGATCGCGCTAATCGAATGGGGCCACTCAGGAAGCCCACTTTGTCAGATCCGCCGACAGTTTTGCCGGAGGCACCTGGTCGGGTATCTGCTTACGTAATCATCCAAACTGCTGATACAACGCGGCCTGCATAACCGTCGGGAACTCATGGCTTGGCGGGTGCTCAAATTCCCTCCCCCGCACCGGGGAACTATGAACTCAGTCGTCCTTCGCCGTCCGCAGCAGATGCGTCACTTTCGGCTTCTTTCGTGCATCCTGCTCGGCTTGGTGAGCATCGCGGTGGCATGGGGTTCGTGGCAAGGAATCGGGCCGCGCACTGCGGATCCTGATCCTCTGACGCTCACCTTTAACTCAGATCTCACGCCGGTCGCGGAGCACACGCTGGTGGCTGTTTCCTTCACCTTGCCGGAGTCCAACGCGACGGGGTTGGTGGAAGCGGTCGAAGCGTTCGAACCCGGCCCCACGACAGCCGATCTGGTGCTGCGGGCGATTGCGCAGGTGGAATCACGCGGCAACCCTGCCTGCGTCGGACGAATGGGCGAGCGTGGGTTGTACCAGTTCCGTCGTTCCACCTGGCGCCAGCACACCCGTGAGGATTTCCGGCGCGCGCATCACCCGGAAATCTCAACGCTGGTCGCGATGCGCCATTACGAGTGGATCGTCCGCAGCCTGCGCGCGCATGGGCGCCCCGGGACCCCGTACGAGGTCGCCCTGGCCTGGAACGCGGGGCTGTCGCGCGTGCTTTCGGGCAAGATTCCGTCAGGATCCCGCCACTACGCGCAACGGGTGGCGAACCTGGTCTCCCAGTCGTAACCGCTTTCCGGCGACACCAACGCGGGCGCGGCCTGTCGGCCACGCCCGCAATGTTTTGTCGGCGTCAACCGCGCAGGTTCGCGCAGAACTTCGCCAGGCGGGCGACACCCTTGGCCAGGATCTCGTCGCTGGTCGCGTAGCTGAGCCGCAGGAAACCCTGGGCCCCAAACGCGCTGCCCGGGACGGCGGCGACCTTCTGCTCATCGAGCAGCCGGCTGCAGAACTCCTGGTCGGTCAGCCCGAAGCTGGAGATGTTGGGAAACAGGTAGAAGGCGCCCTGGGCCAGCAGGCAGCGCATACCCGGAATCTTGTTCAGCTCCGTGTGCAGGAACTTCCGCCGACGATCGAAGGCCGCCAGCATGGTTTGCAGAGCCGCCGCGGTCTTCTCCCGCTCCTTCAACGCGGCCAGCGCGCCAAACTGGGCAAACGTCGTGGCATTGCTCGTCTGCTGGCTCTGGATCTCCGCGCACGCCTTCGCGATCGGGGCCGGGGCCACCAGGGTGCCCAACCGCCAACCGGTCATCGAATAGGTCTTGGAGAAACCAGCCACCACCACCGTGCGGGCCTCCGCCTCCGGCGACAGGGTCGCGACACACGTCGGCTGCGCGCCGTCGTAGACGAGATGCTCATACATCTCGTCCGAAAGGATGTAGAGGTTGTGCCGGACCGCGACGGCGACGAGCTCCGCCAGCTCGGCCCGCGTATAAACGGCTCCGGTCGGATTGGAGGGGGAGTTCAGGATCAGGAGCTTGGTCTTCGGCGTGATGGCCTGCTCCAGCGCGGCCGGCGTCAGCTTGAACCCCGTCGAGTCGTCGCACAGCACCAGGCGCGGCACGGCCCCGGCCAGCTTCACCATCTCGGGATAACTGACCCAGTAGGGCGCCGGCACGATCACCTCGTCGCCGGGCGAGCAGGTCGCGACCAGCGCCAGATAGCAGGAGTATTTGCCGCCTGGAGACACGACCACCTGGCCGGTGGCCACCTTGAGCCCGTATTCGCGCTGGTAGCGCTCGGCGACCGCGGCGCGCAGCGGCTCGATGCCGGGCGTCGGCGCGTATTTGGTTTTCCCCGACTTCAGGGCGGCGATGCAGGCCTCCTTGATGTGCTCCGGCGTATCGAAGTCCGGTTCGCCGGCGGCGAAGCTGCACACGTCCTCACCGGCGGCGAGCAGTGCTTTGGCGCGCGCGTCGACCGCGAGGGTCGGCGAAGGCGAGACGTTAAGAGCCCAGGTGGAAAGGGGCGCGGGTGCGGTTGACATGGTCAAAATCGGCCGAGACGTAAGGCTTCCAGAAAACGAAAGGCAAGCCCCGCGCCGGGCGGGACTTGCCTTGGAGAGAAACGGGGGGCGGCGATCCGCCCGGGATTATTTCTTGGACTTCTTCGTCGCCGCCTTCTTGGCCGGCTTGGCCGGCTTCGCCGACCCGGTAACGGAGAGACCTTCGAGCGCAACGCGCAGCAGCTCACCCACGCTGACCTTCTTCTTCTTCGACTGCTTCGCCAGGAGCGTCTTCATGTCCGCCGGCAACCGCACGGAAATCTGGCGGTGCTCCTCGGAGTTCGGCTCGTAACGGTCGAAGTTGAACTTGGCGATCGCCACCCGGACGACCTCGCTGGTGGAGGCGAGCCCGAGTTTGCTCTGCGCAGAAGCGATCTTGCCGATCAGCGAGACCGGCAGATCGAACGTGAGGGGTGAAGCGTTGCTGGAATTTTTCTTGGCCATGACGATGGAGGTTCGACCGACGACGGAAGCGTAGCGACCTATGGCAACAAGCCTTACGTGTATCCATTGGGCAATGCTAAACTTTAGCGGGCTGCAGGATTGACTCACCGGCCCCCCGGAGGAATCTCGCCTGTCGGCGGCGTCTCTCACCCGTTCCCCTCCCCGTTTATGGCGCACGTATCGATCGAAAACCGCGTCAAGATCTACCCGGAGAAAGGCGGCCCGGGCGTGCAGGTGGTCCACGGTATCAATTTGTAAATACGCGACCGCGAGTTCATGGTGCTCGTCGGCCCCTCCGGTTGCGGCAAGTCCACCACCCTGCGCATGATTGCCGGCCTGGAGGAGATCTCCGGCGGCACCATTTCCATCGACGGCCGCGTCGTGAACCAGGTCCTGCCGAAGGACCGTGACATCGCGATGGTCTTCCAGAACTACGCCCTCTACCCGCACATGACCGTGTACGATAACATGGCATTCGGGCTGAAGCTGCGGAAGTTCCCCAAGGCGGAGATCGATCAGCGGGTGCGGGAAGCGTCCGCCATGCTGGGGCTCGATCCCTACCTCAATCGGAAACCCAAGGCGCTCTCGGGCGGGCAACGGCAACGCGTCGCCGTGGGCCGCGCCATCGTGCGCAAACCGAAGGTCTTCCTCTTCGACGAGCCCCTCTCCAACCTCGACGCCAAGATGCGCGTATCCACGCGCACCGAAATCTCGAAGCTGCACGACCGGCTCGGCGCAACCATGATCTACGTTACGCACGACCAGGTGGAAGCCATGACAATGGGCGACCGGATCTGCGTGATGAAGGACGGCCGGATCATGCAGGTCGCCGAACCGCTGCGGCTCTACGATCACCCGGAAAACATGTTCGTCGCGGGCTTCATCGGCTCTCCCCCGATGAACTTCTTCAGGGGGACCATTCAACAGGAGAGCGGGCGTCGCTGGTTTGTGGAGACAAACGACACGGCCAAACCGGTTCGCGTGGCGCTCGACGAGCGTCTCGCCCGCATCGCCCAGTCACGCGCGGGCAAACCAGTCGTATTCGGCATCCGGCCGGAAGACGTCGCCGACGCAGCCGCCAACGGAGGCTCCGATCCTGATCAGCACGTCGAAGTCGGCGTCGAGGTCTCCGAACCAATGGGGGCCGAAACCTTCCTCTACCTCAGCACCGGTGCGAACGCCTTCATCGCCCGCGTCCGCCCCACCGACCGCTACGACGCCGGGCAACGCGTGACGGTCAGCTTCAACGCCGCCAAGGCGCATTTGTTCGATCCGGAATCCGAGCAGGTCCTGAAGTAGGCCAGGCAACAAGGATCAAGGAAGAAGGGCCAAGACCGAGTCGGAAGGACCAAGAATGAAGTAACAAGGACCAAGGGCTCCCGAGACCGGCGCACGTGGCACGTCGTGCCGGATGCCTTGGCCCTTCTTTCTTGGACTTGTCACTTGATCCCCGGCCCTTCGCCCTTGGCCCATCCCCTGTCATGCCCGTGGCATGACAACGGCGAGATCAAACCTGTAACGCCTCGCGGAGCCGGCGGCAGAGCGCGTTGCTGCCAGCAAGAAAGAAGATCCGCGGCATCTTGAGATCAAAAGTCCGCAGCGGCACCGGAGCTTCCCGCAAGAAATGGATCTCGCCGCCGCCCTCCCGGAGCAGCGGGATTGCCGCAGCGATGTCCCAGATCTTCACGTTGTGGTCCACCACGCCGTCGAGAATGCCGACCGCAACGTAAGCGAGGTGCAGGGTGCTACTGCCGAGCGCGCGCACCTTGAACTGGCGAACCAGAGCCTCGACGTGCCCCGGATACCGGGTCGTCTCCATCGGGCTATGGAAGGCGACCAACGTCTGCGAATGGGCGTCGTCCTGTCGCACCCGGGCCGCGGTTTCGCCATCCCAGACGCCGAAGTTGCGTCCGCCATGAATGAGGCGGCGTCGCGCATGATCATAGATCACGCCATAGATGGGTTCACCGTCTTCACACAGCGCGAGCGCGATGGCGCAGTGCGCGAGGCCGTTGGCAAAATTGTTCGTGCCGTCGATCGGATCCAGTACCCAGGAAAACCGGCTCGTGATCGGCCACGGCCCCGTTCCATCGGACAATTCCTCACTGAAGAACTGGTCGTCGGGGAACTGCGCCTGGATCGCCGAGTGAATGTTCTCGGAGATCGCCTGGTCGACCGCCGTCACGCGCGTGCCATCGCTCTTCCACTGGCTCGCCGCCCGGCCGAATTCACGGTGCAGCAAACCGGTTTGGGAAAGGACGGCGGCCTTCGCGGCTTGGATCCGAAGACGGAGCTGGGCGCTGGTATCGGTCGACATAAACCGTCCACTGAAACCAGCCGGCGCGGAAACGCATCAAGAAAGTGGACAAGAGCCCCGGCGCGCCTCGTCCACGCCTCCCGCCAGCCGTCTTCGCGTCGTCTTGCGAAGGCGGCCAAAGCCCCGTTCACCGCACTGAAGCCACGTCGTGCGGCCACCGGCGGGAACGCGTTACTCGTAATCGTACAACTTGGGGTCGCGCCGCGGTGCCATGCGACGGATACGAAACCGTTGCCTGGGCTCCTTGACCGCCTTTTCGGGCGCGTCGCCGGCACCGCCGCCCATACCGCCAAAATCGTCCCCGTACGGATCTCCGCCGCCGTCCGCCTCATCGCCGCCCATCTGGTCTTCGAGCGACTCCGGGTCCACCCCTTCCTCCAGCTTGCGGACGACTTCCTCCATCTGGCCGTCGAGCTTCTCGCCCGTGAGTTCAGCCATGCGCCGCATCATCCGCGCCATCGCCTTGGGATCGTTCTCATCGACGTGAGCGAACTCGCTCTCCATCGCGTTCATCGCCGCTTCCATCCGGGCATCCTCCGGATCCTCTCCTCCCGCAGCATCCGACGACGGCGGTGGCTCGTCAGACTTGCCGCCTTTGGTAATGGCGAAGGCCGAGACGACTTTGGTCATCCGACACGCCGGATTGTCAGGGCACTTGGGAATCGTCTGCCCCTGGGCCAGGGTCTTCGCGTAAAACTGATAAACGGTGTGATTGTCCGGACAGTAGTACTCGTAGATAGGCATGGCTGAAAAGGAACGCAGAGTGGTGGGCGGAAACCCAGGGTCTCGCAAGCGCACAACGCACACCGCGTCGGGTCGTTCCACGCCCGCCGGCTGAAGTGCCTCCGCGCCGGAGCGCTCGTAGCCTCAGCCGTTGAGCTGATGCCCGTGTTTCACCTTCGGCGCCTGGCCGCGCGGCACGGCATTCAACCGGTCCAAAACCTCCGCCAACCGGCGCCGACGCTCCTGGTCTTCGGCAAACAACTCCAGCTGCGGCGCTGCATCGTCGACCCCGGAGAGTTTCACGCTCACCAGCCGCAACGGACGGCGTCGGCTCCACGCCTGGCGAAGCAACGGCGTGACCAGCGGATAAAACGGCGCCTCGAGGTCGCTGGCGTCCCGCAAGCTGCGCCCAGCCGATTCCTGCGAAAAATCGGGGTACCGCACTTTTACGGTCAGGGTGCGCACGCGTTTTCGGTCCGCCCGCACCTTCGCCATCAGGTCGTCGATCATCCCCTTGGCGATGCGCTCGATCGCCGCAAAATCGGAGATGTCGGACCCGAATGTCTCCTGTTGGGAATAGCTCTTCGCGTCCTCGTGCTCGGTCTCCACCGGCCGGTCGTCCTCGCCGCGGCACCGTGCGACAAACGCCCGCCAATCCGCGCCGAAAATCGCCGCCAGTTCGGATTCGCTGCGCGCCAGGACATCCGCCACCCGGTGCAGGCCGCGCGCCTTGAGCGACTCCTCCGTTTTCGGCCCAACCCCCGGCATGCGACCGAGGTCCAGCGGCTCGAGAAAAGCCGCCTCCGTGCCCGGCCACACCACGACAAAACCGCGCGGCTTGCGCAGTTTGCTCGCGATCTGCGCGACGAGCCGGTTGGTCGCGAGTCCCATTGAAACGGGTATCTGCAACTCTGCCCAAAGGCGCGCCTGCAGGTCGCGAACCTTCGCCGTGACTTCGTCGACGGTTTTCAGCCCACAGGGGCCGAGATCCAGATAACCTTCGTCGATCGAGTTGCGCTGCACCAACGGCGTCACGGTTTCGCACAGGTCGAACATCTGCCGCGATACCCGGCCATATTCACCGCTGTGGGGCAACAGGATCAGATCCGGGCAGACTCGCAGCGCGCGCTGGGTCGGCATCGGAGTATAAACACCAGCCGCCCGCGCCTCGTAACTGGCCGACGAGATGATCCCGCGCTCCCGGCCGCCCACCGCGACCTTTTTCCCGCGCAGTTCCGGACGCTTCGCCAACTCCACCGACACAAAGAACGCGTCGGCATCCAGATGGACGATGGTTGGCAAGGCGGGTCGCATGGCGAGCAGAGCACCATGCGACCGAGACGGGGTCGGGAAAACCAAAAACCGGTTTCCCGCCGCGAAGCATCGTCTCAGACGCGCTCGGCGCTGTCCCGCGCCCGGGCTTCCCTGATCGGAAGCTCAAGCTCCGGCGCATAGAGACGAACCAGCTGCTGCAGTTCGCGGACGGCCAGTTTGGCTTCCACGACCACGATTTCCCGCCGGCTGCGAACGGCCACACAAACGCGCAGAGAACCGCTCCCCCAGCCGGACGGCGCGGTGTACACGACCACGTGATCCGCACCATCCCGCACCGCGACCGTGCGGCTCCATCCACGCGACCGCATCGCCCGCTCGGCCTGGTCCAGAATCCCGCCCTCCGCGGCCGGCTCGAGGTCCTCGTCGTAGTGATAAACCGCTACACTGGCGGCCCGCAGGGCGGCGAGCGCCTGTCGCGCCTCCGGCGGCACACCATCGACCCAACGCAGCCCGGTGCGGAGCAACGTGCAAAAGATCGGGCCGACGGAGCCCTGCACCCGGACGGCGGGATCAGCTTTAATCGAGGAACTCAGCACGGCGCTCAGCGCCCGGGCATCACGCGTCAACGTGACGGCGTTGAGCGTCACCACCAGGGCCGCGACAGCGCAGACGGTCGTGGCGATCAGGACGCGCCGCAGCCAGCGGCGAGGCCGGGCCGGAGGAGTGGGAGTCGCGTTCATGGGGCGAGGAAATTGGCCCCCGTCACGACAGCGCGACGGGACCAGGTGGAGAGTTCAGGGCTTAGCGCGCGGCGACCTTCAGATCGCGCAGAGGCTGGATGTCGAGCCGCTGGCCGACCGTGGCGATTTGCTCGAGCGTCACGTTGCCCACGATGTTGACGAGCACCGCCTCCTTCGAGCCGGAGAGAACGGTGACAACAATGCCTTGCACGGCGTTGTCCTCACCTTGCTTGAGGTAGACGCCGACGTCTTCGCCTTCGCGCTCCTGCACGGTCACGATGCGTTTCCAACCCTGGCTGGGCAGCTTCGCCCGGAGCGCCTGGACGCGCTCAATCGCCGCGCCCCGGTTGCCGTCGGTGAGGTCGAAGACGTTCACGCGGACGCGCTCGAGATTGGCCACAAGTTTGCCGATCTCCGGGTCTTCCCGGTCCGCAAAGAGGGCAGCCAGCTTCAACAGCGCGCCATCCACATCCACTTCCACAAAGGTCTCGCCGCTGCCGGCGGTGTACTCGCCGAAGTCGACGTAACCGGGGGCGGAAGAAGGCGCGGCAAAAGCAGCGGTGGCCAGGAGTCCGGAGAGGGCGACCGCGGTGAGTGTACGGAAAAACGAATACATGGCAGTGAGGTGTTTGTTGTGACGGGAAACGTCTCCCGTCTGCCCTCACTACCCCGCTGCGCGTCGCGGAGTTTCAGCTTCGTTGATTTTTCTGCGCTGGCTAACCGCCGATGCGGCCCACCGACTCAAACCGCAGAACGGGAGCCGCGGCGCGACGCGACGCGGCGAGGTCGACGACAAGACGCACTTCCCAATCGTTCGCTTCCTCTGGATCCACCAGGACCTGCGCGACTTGCCACTCCGGCGCTCCCGGGCCGCCTTCATCCACGTGGGTGTGTTTCGCCGCGCGCCCTTCCGGATCCAGCCGAAAGCGTGGGTGCTCGTCCCAGTAGGTCGCAAACGCCGACTCCAGTACGCGCGGCTCGGTGCCCGCTCGCTCCGCGGCCGCTTCCCAATCACCCGCCGCCACTTCCTGCAGAACAGACAGCACTGCCAGGCGCACGAGCCGCCGAAAGGCCGTTCGGTCGCGCGTCACGTCGAAATTGGTCGGACGCTCGGGTTTGTCGGCGCTTTCAGCGGCGACGTAGTTCGGATCCCGCAACCGCTCCCACTCCTCGAGCAGGCTCGAGTCGATGCCACGGATCAGCTCGCGGAAGTAGTCCTCCATCTCCACGACCGCTTCGGTCTTCGCGCCTTCCGGCACCGTTTGGCTCAGCACTTTCCAAACCTGCGAGAGGTGGCGTAGCAGCAGGCCTTCGCTACGCTGCAGGCCGTAAATCTTCACGTAGTCGGCGAAGGAGTTGTAGCGCTCGTACATCTCCCGCGCGATCGACTTGGGCCGGACGTTCTCCGTGCCGACCCATGGATGCAGCGCGGCAAACGCGTTAAACGTCTCGTAGAGAAATTCGCGGAGCGGCTTCGGGTGCTCCACCTCCTCCAGTTTTTCCATCCGTTCCTCGTACGCCACTCCGGCCTCCTTCAACTCGAGCAGGCGTTCACCCTTCAGCTTGTCGACCTGCTTGCGCAGGATCTGCTCCGGATCCTCCACGATGGCCTCACAGAGCGTCAGCACGTCGAAAGCATAATCGGGTGATTCCGGATCCAGCCGCGCCAAAGTATCGATCAGGTACAACGACAAGGCCCGATGGAGCGAAAAATCCTCCTGTAGCTCGACATTCACCCGCAGCTTGCGCCCGCTCGGCTGCGGCGGAATCCACTCCACAATGCCGCGCTCCAGCAATGAGCGGAACAACTGCCAGGCGCGACGCCGCAACGCCTTCTTCCGATGAGGCGTCTCATGGCAGGCGCGAATCAGACGCTGCATGGCGCGGCACCCGTCTTCGTCGCGTGACAGGACCAGCAGTAACATGCCCGGGGATACCTCGAAGCGCGACGCGAGTTCTTCCGTCGGCGCGGCCAGCAGTCGCTCGAACGTGCGGTGATCCCACGCGATCACCCCGAGCGGTGCGCTCGCCTTGGGCTTTCGCTTCTTCTTCGGGTCGGCGGCCGCCTTCTCCTCGGCCCGCTTGTTCTCGATCACGTGCTCCGGCGCCTGGACGATCACGTACCCCTGATCGTCGAAACCCCGGCGCCCCGCCCGCCCCGCGATCTGCCGGAAGTCACGAACCGCCAGGACCGCGGCCTTCTGCCCGTCGTACTTCCAGAGTTGGGTAAACACCACCGTGCGGATCGGAACGTTGATGCCGACTCCGAGCGTATCCGTGCCGCAAATCAGCTTGAGCAGCCCGCGCTGGGCCAGCTGTTCGACCAGGATCCGATACTTCGGCAACAAGCCCGCGTGATGCACGCCAATGCCGTGGCGCAACCAGCGTTTCATGTCCTTGCCGAAGGGACTGTTGAAGCGGACGCCCTCCAGCGCCGCCGCGATCGCCTCCTTCTCCTCACGCGTCGCGACGTTGAGGCTCATCCAGCTTTGCGCCGCTTCGGACGCGGCTCTCTGCGTAAAATAGACGAGGTACACGGGCGCCCGCCGTGTCTCGATCAGGGCCGCGACCCGCTCCAGCAACGGAGTCTCCGAATACTCGAACTCCAGCGGGACCGGGCGACGATCACTGCGCACGGTGACTGTCTCGGCGCCAGTCAAGTCGGTCAGGCTTCGCTCGAAGAACGTGGTGTCCCCCAGCGTGGCCGACATGAGCAGGAAGCGGCACTGCGGCAGCGTCAGCAAGGGCACCTGCCAGGCCGAACCGCGTCCGGGGTCGCCGTAGTAATGAAACTCGTCCATCACAACGGCGTGCAGGTCCGCCTTCGCGCCGCGCGCCAGGGCGATATTGGCGAGGATCTCGGCGGTGCAGCAAAGGATTGGTGCCCTGGGGTTGACCGTGGCATCGCCCGTCATCATGCCGACCTTCTCCGGGCCGAAGTCGCGGCAAAGCGCCAGAAACTTTTCGTTCACCAGCGCCTTGATCGGACACGTGTAAACGGACCGCTGCCCGGCGGCGAGGGCCCGGGCGTGAAACGCGGTTGCGACGAGCGACTTTCCGGAGCCGGTTGGGGTATTCAGAATGACATTACGACCGGCGAAGAGCTCCAGCACCGCCTCCTCCTGCTCGGCATAGAGCTCCAGCCCGCGCCGTCGCACCGCGTCCAGGAAGTTCTCCAGGGCGGCGTCCGGGTCTTGGGTGGGCGGAAAGGCGAAATCAGCACTCGTCAGGCTCACCGGCTGACAAGGACCGCTCCGTTTCGGCGGCGCAAGCACCGGCTGGCGCACGGCTTTCAGCGTCCGCACCATTTTCCGGCTGGCGGCCATTTGTGCGGGCCCTAACCTGAGTTCACTGATGTGGCGCAACCTGGTCCTGCTCGCAGCTGTCTTTTGGGCGGCCAGTCTGCCGGCTCAATCGCCCGAGCCAGTGCGCCCGCTGATCCGGGTCGGTGTGCTGACCGACAACTTTCCGTTTTCGTTTCAAACCGGCAACGACCCGCCGGAAGGTTTTGTGGTCGAGCTGTTCGCCGCAATCGAGGAAGTGATGGCGCTCTCGTGCGAGCGGGTGATCGGGCCAACCGAAACGATCAACCCGGCGTTCCGCTCCGGCACGCTCGATCTGTTGCAGTCCTACGCGCCGTCGCCCGCTCGCGAGCAGTACGCCGATTTTTCCGTGCCGTATGTTGTCATGGAAGGCGCGGTCTTCACGCGTCGCGGCTTTCGCACGGTCCGCACCTTGGAGGACCTGCGCGGCGCGCGCGTGCTCGTCCATCGCGGCAGCCTGGGGGAACAACTCCTGCGCGGCGCCGGCTTGGCCGACAGTATCGTGCCGGTGGATTCGGTTGAGCAGGCGTTCCGCTGGATCGAGGACGATCGTGGTGATGCCACGCTGGCCTCACGCCTGACGGGCAACGCCACCATTCACCATCTCGGCTTGCGCCGCGTCGTCATGGTGGATGCGCCGGTGGAGGGTTACTCCGTTCGGTACTGTTTCGCCGTCCAGGCGGGTGACGCGGAACTGCTGGCCCGGATCAACGAAGGCCTGGCCATCCTGCGCAGCACGGGCCGGTTCGAAGAGATTTACCGCAAATGGTTCGGGCGCCTCGAGCCGACCGGCTTTAGCGCGTTGCAGGTCGCCCTGGCGGTGGCGGTCGGCCTGGCGATCGCACTCGCGGTCGCGCTCGTTGGGATGTTTCGCCAGCGCAACCTGCGCCGACGAATCGCCTCGCAAGCGGAAACGTTGCGCTTTCGCGAAGAGTATCAACGCACGCTGTTCGACGCGCTGCCGCTCGGCCTGCTGGTCGTGGCTCCACATTCCGAAGCGGGCGAATACCGGCTCCAGCGCGCGAACCCGGCCGCGCTGCGCCTGTTTGGTTGGACGGAATCGCCAGCGCCGGGTACGCCCTTGCGCGGAGCCGCACCCGCGTTCGAAGCCTTTTGGGACGCGCTCGAACCTGAACTCGCGTCACCCGAACCCGGAGCGTTCGAACAACTGGTGGAGGCGCCCGACCGCCCCGCCTGCTGGCTGCGCGTATTGATCGCGCGTCTGGGCGACAAACGTTTGGTCGCGCTCGACGATGTAACGGAGGAGACGCTGGCGGCGGAGCGACTGCAGCAACACGAGCGGCAGTTGCGCCAGACACAAAAGCTGGAAGCTCTCGGCACGCTCTCGAGCGGCATCGCACACGATTTCAATAACATCCTCGCGGGCATGCTCGGCTACACGGAACTGGCGATGCTCGATGTCGACGCATCGACCAACGTGCACAGCTACCTGCGCCGCGTGATCGAAGCCGGCGACCGCGCGCGGGCGCTCGTTCGCCAGATCCTCACGTTCTCGGAACCGGCAGAGTCCTACCGTGAGTTACTGGATCTCACCGCCTTGATCGATGAGACGCTGCGCTTCATCCGTGCAGCCACGCCCAGCTCCATCGAACTTCGCCACGACCGGCCCGCCGAACCGCTGCACGTGCTGGGCGACGCGACCCAGATCCATCAGGTGCTGATGAACCTCTGCACCAATGCCGTGCAAGCGATGCAGGGCCGCTCGGGCCAGCTGACCCTGCGCGGCCAGCCGGTCGACACGGAAAGCGGGATCAGCATCCCCGCGCGCGCGCAGCTCCCCCCCGGACGCTACATCTGTGTTACAATTTCGGATACGGGGCCAGGCATCCCTCCGGAGGTCCTGCACCGGGTCTTCGAGCCGTTCTTCACCACCAAACCCACCGGCGAAGGAACCGGCCTCGGACTCTCGGTCGTGCACGGGATCATGCAAGGCCACGGCGGCGCAGTCACCGTCGAGAGCGAGATCGGCCGCGGCGCTACTTTCCACCTGTATTTCCCTGCGGCCGCGGCGACCGCAATCAGCAATCCCTCGTCTTCCGGTCCCGACGCGGAACGAGCCGACATCAACGGCGTGCGCGTGTTATTGATCGACGATGAGCCCCTGATTGCGACGTCCCTCGCCGAATACCTGCAGAGACATGGCGCCCGCGTCGCCGTTTATACCGATCCGGCTGCGGCCATTGAAAAGTTCACCGCGACGTCAGGGGCGTTCGACGTGGTGGTCACCGATATGACGATGCCGCATCTCAGCGGCTTGGAGGTGGCCGAAACCATCCACCGTTTGCAGCCCAGTCTTCCCGTGATCATCACCAGCGGGCGGATGGATGAAGCCGGACGACGCCGCAGCGTGTCGAACGGAGTAAGCGCGATTCTGACGAAGCCGGTCTCGGGCGAAATTTTGCGCCGCACCATCGCCCGCCAACTCGTCTCCCCGCGGCAATAGCCGGCCGGCCTTCGTTGCTGGGCGTCGGCCGTCGGCGCCGCTCGAGGCCGGGCGGGACGATCGCCCGGCCTCGCCGGTCTCTATTCTCCAATCTGCAACGGCTCCGCGCCAATCTCCGTCAACTCTGCGTCTCGTCGCCGCAGGTTCTCGCGTTCCTTTTCGCTGAGGAAGCGGGAGAGGTGTGACGCGGTATCGCCGCGAGCGCGCAGGCGCAGAATATCCATTTCCTGCGCGGTCAGCAGATTGAGGTAGCGGTCTCCATCAAATCCATACGCGTCCGGCTGCGTGGGGTTCCAGTCGAGCGACCGATTGGCCGACAGGGCAGACTCGATCCGATCGGGATCCACCAAACTTGGGGCTGGTGCCGGCGGCGGAGGAGCCGTCACACCTTCGCTGAGCGGTTGAGTCTCCGCGGGTGTGGCCGCGGCGATCACGGTGGTGTTGGGATGCGGCGCCGCGGTTTGTGCCGGCGGCGGCGCCATGACCGGCACGGTGGCTGACCGTTCAGCCCGGCGTCCGCCGCAGCCGGTCAACAACAGCCCCAGCCCGACCGCCAGGGCGTATGTTGCCACGCGGTTGGCCAGGAGCCACCGATGTGGCCGCGTCCGAGGCATGGCAACAAGGCTTACTCCGCGATGCGGCCGGTCTGCGCCGCGCGTCGCCGGAGATTCGCCTTCTCCTCCGAAGTGAGGTATTCCGCCAGCGTTTCCGTATCACGACTGGTGGTACGCGAACGCAGGATATCCATCTCCGCGGGTGTCATGATCGCGAGGTAATCGCTCGAGGAGAAGCCGTAGGTGTCGCGCGTGGTCGAGGCCTCCGCATCACGACGATCCTGCCGCGTGCCGTAGACGCCACCCGCTGCGCCGCCCGCCGCTGCGCCGATGGCCGCGCCTTCCAGGGCGTTGCCCGACTGGTGGCCGATGATGCCGCCAATGACCGCACCGGTCGCGGCGCCAATGCCTGCGCTACGACGCTGGTTCTCCGTCGTGCTCTGACATCCGGTCAGCGCGGCCGCCAGCACGGCGGAGGTAAACAAGAGTGAGAGTTTCATAGCGGTAACGATGTACTAGCGCCACGGACCATTGATCCCCCAAGCGGTTCACCCCCCGTCCTGTTTCGGCATTGCCGATCGGGCGCCTCCCTATAGCGTGGGCGGCCATTTTCTATGGGACGCCAGTGGCTTCACGCGAAACGTGCGATCGTTAACAACCGTAAAGGCCAGATCGTCGGCAAGTTGGTCAAGGAGATCTCCGTTGCCGCCAAACTGGGCGGAGCCGACATTGGCGCCAACGCACGCCTCTTTGCCGCCGTCGAAAAGGCGAAGAAGGCCAGCGTCACCAAGGATGTCATCGAGCGCGCGATCAAGAAGGGCGCAGGCCTCGGTGACGAAAAGATGGTGATGGATCACGTCACCTTCGAAGGCTACGCGCCGCACAAGGTGCCGGTGATCGTCGAGGTCTATACCGACAACGTGCAACGCACCACGCCCGAGATCCGCGTGCTCTTCAAGAAGGGCGTGCTCGGCGTCGCCGGCAGCAACAAGTTTCTCTTCGACCATGTCGGTCTGGTCGAGGCTCACCACCCCGAGGCGGGCGTCGATCTCGAGGCGGCCGCGATCGAGGCCGGCGCCAATGACTTCGAACCGCTCACCCACGCGCAGAATGACGACATCCCGGAAGGCCACACCGGCGCCCGTTTTGTCACCGATCGGACGGCCGTGCACGCCGCTTCCACCTGGCTGACGCAGAACGGCTGGACTGTCGTGACCAGCGAAATCGGTTACCTAGCCAAGACGTATCCAGAATTGGCCGACGAAGAGCGTGGTGATGTCGGCGAGTTCCTGCAGGCGCTGGAGGACCACGACGACGTTCAACGCGTCTGGGCTGCAGTGAAGTAATCTGCGCTCCTGTCGCTATTCGTGGGGACGAGGCGGCTCGTCCGGCGGTGATCGATCCTGCCCCGGCGGCGTTTCGGCCGGCGCTGTTTTCGGGCGTGAGGCGGTCTCACGATCCCAACGCTCCTCGAGATAGCGCAAGCCGCCGAGGACCAGGAGCAGCAATGCGGTGGCGCCGAACGCGAAAACGTACTGTCCCAACCCGACCGCCATGCCCACGCCCGCGGTGGTCCAGATGGAAGCGGCCGTTGTCAGCCCGTGCACCTGTTGCTCGCCTCGCGCGAAAAAGATCGAGCCCGCCCCGAGGAACGCCACCCCAGCCACGACCGCCTCCAGCACACGCGTGGGATCCAGCTGCAGCCCTTGTTCGTAGACGGCGAAATGCTGCACGAGCATTTCACTCAGCCCCACAAACGTCGCCGCCCCGACGCCGACCAGAATGTGCGTCCGCAAGCCGGCTGCCTTTCCAACGATCTGGCGCTCCCAGCCGAGCAACCCGGTGAGCACAACGGTCACCGCCAACCGGAATAGAATCACCAGCTCGATGTTGTCCATGACACGACAGAGTCGCCGGTCCGTTGACCCCGAACGCCCCCTCCGGTTCGTGCGCCCCGGCCTAGGCTGCGGCCGCAGTCGCTCGCCCCTAGGAGCTCCGAATGGACCCCTCCCATCCCCGCGCCTGCGGAACCGCCAGGTGATTGTCGTGGGCCTTCAGCGGGCCGGGGCAGCGCTCTCCCGTTTCCCACCAAACGAATCTTCCTCCCTCCGGCGGGTGGCTGCATTCACCAAGCGAATACAGCACCGGAAACCAGGAGGCGAAGGGCCGCCCTCACGCCGGCGTGCCGACACGCTCCCGGTCGGATGATGCCCGCCCCCCGGTCGGGGCCACGGAAGCCCAACGCTGCAGCGCGGTCCCCGTCAGGCTGCGTGGCTCCGCCTCGATGCCGCGGCGCGGCCCGGCATACACGATCTCACCGCCTTCGCGCCCGCCCCTTGGGCCCAGATCGATGATCCAGTCGGCCAGGTGAACGACGTCGAGATTGTGCTCGATGATGATGATGGTGTTGCCCGCGTCACGCAGTTTGAACAACAGGTCCATCAGGTTCTGAATATCCACCCAGTGGAGACCCGTGGTGGGTTCATCGAGGATGTAGAGCGTATCCCCCTGCTGCCGCTTCGAAAGTTCGAGCGAGAGTTTAAGCCGCTGTGCCTCGCCGCCCGACAAGGTCGTCGCGGATTGCCCGAGCGTCAGATAACCGAGACCGACGGCGGACAACGTCTCCAGCTTGTCCATCACGCGGGGGATGTTGCGGAAGAGCTGCATCGCATCGCGGACCGTCATCTCGAGCACGTCCGCAATCGATCGGCCATGGAACAGCACCTCGAGCGTCTCACGGTTGAAGCGCCGGCCCCCGCAACTTGGACACGGCGCGTAGGCGTCGGCCATGAACTGCATGTCGAGTTTGATCGCGCCATCACCCTGGCAGCGTTCGCAACGGCCGCCCCGCACGTTGAAAGAGAAGCGGCTCGCCTTGTAGCCCCGGACCTTGGCGAGCGGAACCTGCGCGTACAACTCGCGCAACAGGTCGAGCAACTTCGTGTAGGTGGCGGGATTGGACCGGGGACTGCGGCCAATCGGCGACTGGTCCACCTGCACGAGCTTCTCAAAGAACTCGAGGTTCTCAATGTGACGGTGCGCGCCCGGGGTTGTGCGGGCGCCGTTGAGCTTTCGTGCCGCGGCGGCCGCGAGCACATCATTGACGAGCGTGCTTTTGCCCGAGCCGGAAACCCCGGTGACGCAGGTCAGCAGGCCAACCGGAAAGCGTGCGTCGATCCCCTTCAGGTTGTGTTCCTGCGCCTCGCGAACGGTGAGATACGCGCCGTCGGGAGTTTTGGTCGCGACATCCTTCGTCACCGTCAGCTGCCGCGACAAGTACGGTCCCGTGCGGGTGGATCGAGGTGGCACCTGCATCAGTTCCTCTGGCGTGCCCTGGAACAGGATCTCTCCGCCTTCGGTGCCGGCACCAGGACCGAGTTCCAGGATCTGATCGGCGGCCCGCATGGTGTCCTCGTCATGTTCAACCACGAGCACCGTATTGCCGCGATCCCGCAGGCTGCGCAGCAACCGCAGCAGCTGTTCGTTGTCCGCCGGATGCAAGCCGATGCTCGGTTCGTCGAGCACGTAGATCACCCCCATCAGACCCATGCCGAGCTGGGTCGCCAGCCGCACACGTTGAGCTTCACCACCGGACAACGT
This sequence comes from Verrucomicrobiota bacterium, assembly GCA_023386835.1. GTDB lineage: Bacteria > Verrucomicrobiota > Verrucomicrobiia > Opitutales > Opitutaceae > Actomonas. The sequence goes on along the minus strand of JAEWIY010000057.1, from coordinate 1,294 downwards.
GCCGTAGTCGCGGTCAAGCGAGAGGTACCCCAACCCCACTTCGACCAGGAAACGCAGCCGCTGCTCAATGCCGATGACGACTTCGCGCAGCGCCTCGTTGCCTTGCAACGCGCGCGCGATGGCCTCGGCCACGCGATGCGCCGACGCGACATCGAGCCCGAAGAACTCGGTGATTCCCAGGCTTTGCGCCGCGCTCGCCCCGACGGCGTCAGCCGCTGCGTTCGCCGTCTCGCCGGGAATCTCGAGCCGCACCGCGCTGCTGCGCGCGTTCAGCCGGGTCCCGCGGCATTCCGGACACGGCCCGCTGATCATGAAGGTGGTCAGCCGCGCCCGAAACCCATCGCTGTCCGTCTCGCGCCAACTTTGGGTCAGCGCCGGAATCACCCCTTCGAAGGGCATGGCCCGGGCCTCTCGCATGCGCTTCAGCTTGAACGCGAACAACCGATCACCGGCGCCAAACAGCAGCGTCTTCCGCGTCTCCTCCGGTAACTCGCGCCATGGCACGTCCGCATCAAAGGGCAGCTGTTCTGCCAGTTGTTTGAGCAGCGCGTTGTGTTTGATGATGAGATTCTTTCCGCCCAAGCGCCACGGCTTGATGGCTCCGCCCCGCACGCTCTTCGACGGGTCCGGCACCACCAGTTCCGGCACAAACCGCAGCTGGCGCCCCAGCCCTCCACAGGTGGGGCATGCCCCTTCGGAGTGGTTGAAGGAAAAGTGGCGCGGTGTCAGCTTTTCGAATACATCGCCGCAGATCTCGCAGGCCAGCGACTGGCTCAACTGGATCTCCCGCCACGGCGCCGCTGCGTCCCGCTGCGCCAGCACGATCGCCCGATCGCGGCCCTCTCGAAACGCCAGCTCGAGCGAGTCCGCCAGCCGGCTCCGCTGGTCCGGCGTGGCGACGAGCCGGTCCACCACCAATTGCACCTCGTACTCGCGCCCGCCCGCCGCAGGCGGAACGATCTTGGGGTCATCCAGCGCCACGATGTCCCCGTTCAGCCGGATCCGCTGGAAGCCGCGCTGCCGCAGCCGCGGCAGTTCGTCCCGCAGAACCGATGCCTTCGCGCGCAGCGCGGGCGCCAGCAGCATGATGCGTTGTCCCGCCGCCTCGGCCAGGACGCGCTGCACATTGTCGTCCAGTGAGCGCTGCACCACCCGGCCGCCGTCCTTTGGGCAATACTGCTGCCCATGCAGCGCCCAGAGCAGCCGCGCATAATCGGCCACCTCGGTCACCGTCGCGATTGTGGTCCGGGGAGACTCGCCGCCCGTCCGCTGCTCAATGGCCAACACCGGGGAC
>JAEWIY010000209.1 GCA_023386835.1 Verrucomicrobiota bacterium | reverse complement strand
CCCGTTTGCTTTTCGGAATCGAACACCCGGCGGGCCCCCCGCGACTTTCGAACCCTTGGCCTGCGGGCCGCACACGTTCAACGTTCTCCCAGCGCGGGCGCGATCCGATCGCCCACCCGCGCTAGCTCCTTTCGCTTCATGAGCCCACGCTTTCTTTCACCCCGTCGTTTGTGTCTCGTCCTGCTGGTGGTGGCCGGGTTCGCGCCTGCGCACGTCCTCGCTTTGGTGAGCGGGACCAATCCTGTTTCCGAGCAGGCTGCCGCGGCTTCGTTCCCGTTGTTCGCCGAGGGCCGCGCTGCACCCCTGTGGATCGCGTCGAGTGAGCCGGCGGCCGGTCGGAAGGCGGCCGCGAGCCTGTGCGAGGACATCGAGCGGGTGACCGGCCGCGCGCCCGAGTTGCGCGTCGATGACACACCGGGGACCGCGGAAAGGGTGGTCATCATCGGCACGGTTGGGCAGAGCCCGCTGATTGACAGGCTGGTTCGGGCAGGACGGCTCGACGTGCAGGCAATCGCCGGTCGTTGGGAGGCGTTCCTGCACGAAGTCGTGGAAAATCCACTACCCGGGGTGCGGCGCGCGCTGGTGATCGCGGGCAGTGATCGCCGCGGGACGGTGTACGGCATTTATACGCTCTCGGAGCAGATCGGCGTGTCCCCGTGGTACTGGTGGGCCGACGTGGCGGTCACGCGCCGCGCGGCCCTGCACTACGCCTCGGGTCGTACGGTCGATATGGGACCGGTTGTGAAGTACCGTGGCATCTTTCTGAATGATGAGGCGCCGGCGTTGAGTGGCTGGGCCAACGAGAAGTTTGGCGGCTTCAATGCCAGGTTCTACGCGCACCTGTTTGAGGTGATCCTGCGCCTGCGCGGCAACTATCTCTGGCCCGCGATGTGGGGCAGCGCCTTCAACGATGACGATCCGCAGAACCCGGTGGTGGCTGACGAATACGGCGTCGTCATGGGAACATCGCACCACGAGCCGTTGATGCGCGCGCACGATGAGTGGCGCCGGTACCGTCGCGGGGCGTGGAATTACCAGACCAATGCCGAAACATTGCGCGAGTTCTGGCGCGGCGGCTTGGAGCGCGTGAAGAACTTTGAAAAGATCATCTCCGTCGGCATGCGAGGCGATGGCGACGAGCCGATGTCACGCGACGCCAACGTCGCCTTGCTCGAGCGGATCGTGGATGACCAGCGGAAGATCATCAGCGAGGTCAGCGGCCGTCCCGCCAGCGAAGTGCCGCAGTTGTGGGCCCTCTACAAGGAGGTGCAGGAGTACTACGAGCAGGGCATGCGCGTGCCGGCCGACGTCACGCTGCTCTGGGCCGACGACAACTGGGGCAACCTCCGCCGGCTGCCGACGCCGGAGGAGCGGGCCCGCCCAGGCGGCGCCGGTGTGTACTACCATTTCGATTACGTGGGCGGGCCGCGGAACTACAAGTGGATGAATGTCACCCCGATCACGAAGGTGTGGGAGCAGATGCACCTGGCGTGGCAATACGGCGCGGACCGGATCTGGATCGTCAACGTGGGTGACTTCAAACCGATGGAGTTCCCGACGGAGTTCTTCCTCACCTACGCCTGGAATCCGGCCTGCTGGCCTTATGAGAAGCTCGACACCTACGCGCAGGAATGGGCCTCCCGTGATTTCGGCACTGAACACGCGAGTGAAGTGGCGGCGTTGATCAACGGCTATTCCAAGCTCAACCGGCGGCGCACGCCGGAACTGCTGGAGCCGACCACCTACAGTCTCATCCATGAGCGTGAGGCCGAGCGCGTGCTGGCGGAGTGGCGTGACCTCGTCACCCGAGCCGAAGCACTGCAGCGCCAGCTGCCGGCGTCTCATCAGGAGGCCTACTTCCAACTCGTGCTGTATCCCGTCCTGGCGAGCGCGAACGTGCACGAGCTGTACGTTGCGGCCGGACGAAATCGCCTCTACACGATCCAGGGGCGGGCGGCGGCGAACACCGAGGCGGAGCGGGTGCGACAGCTCTTTGCGCGCGACGATGAATTGCGCCGGGCGTATCACTCCCTTGGTGACGGTCGCTGGAATCATCAGATGGCACAGGCCAAGATGGGCTATACGTTTTGGCAGCAGCCCAACCTCGAGGCGTCGCCTGCCGTACAGGAAGTCCATCCGCGGGGCGGAGCCGAGATGGCGCTCGCGATCGAGGGCAGCGAGCGCTCCTGGCCCTCGTACGGCGCCGGGCAGGCGGAACTGCCACCGCTGGATCCACACTCCGGCCGCACCCGCTGGGTCGATGTGTTCAACCGGGGCCGCCAACCGTTCACGTTTGAGGTCGAGACGGATCAGCCTTGGGTTCGAGTCGAACCGGTGACCGGCCAGGTGGATGAGGTGGCACGCGTCGAAGTCGGCGTGGACTGGTCCAAGGTTCCCGCGGATGCGACAACCGCCGTGCTCACGTTCAAGGCCGAGGGCAGCGCTGCGCAGACCGTGCACCTGGCGCTGCAACGTCCACCGGCGCCGCCACGCGGCGGGTTTGTGGAGGTGGACGGCCACGTCGTGATGGAGGCGCCGCATTTCACCCGCGCCGTCGAGGCGGGCGGCGCGAATTGGAAGGTCTTGCCTGGTTTCGGTCGCATGACCGGGGCCGTGACACCGTTTCCCGTGACGGCGACGGAGCGATCACCGGGGCCCGAGAGCCCGCGGCTGGAGTACGACGTGGAGCTGGTTTCGACCGGCGAATTGCGCGTGGAGTTGCATTGTGCCCCGTCGCTCGACTTTCAACCAGGTGAGGGGCTGCGCATCGCGGTGAGTTTTGACGAGGCAGAGCCCCAGGTGGTGAAACTCGACACGTGGGCCACCCTGCCGACCTGGGAGAAGGCGGTGGCGGAGAGTATTCGACGGGTGGTGACACGGCATCAGCTCGATCGCCCCGGCCGGCATGTGCTGAAGATCTGGATGGTCACACCGGGCGTGGTGATCGAGCGGGTGGTGATTGATGCCGGAGGCCTCCGTCCCACGTACCTCGGCCCGCGCGAAAGCCCCCGCGGCCAGGCGAACCCACCGAGCAACATTTCACGTAATAAGTGACAAGTTGCTCGGTGGCGCCGGG
>JAEWIY010000204.1 GCA_023386835.1 Verrucomicrobiota bacterium | reverse complement strand
CGCCCGGCGTGGCCGCAGCCGTCTCAGCGGGCCTCGATCAGTTTCCAGAAGGCGGCCGTATCACTCAGGTCGGTGAGCAGGGCGGTCGGTTGGTGAGCCGCCAGTTCTTCGGCCGGGTGGTGCCCAGTCGGAAGCGCGAGGGTCTTCGCGCCGATCACGCGTCCGCACGCAATATCGTGCGGCGTATCACCGATGATCCAGACTCGGTCGGGCTGGAACACCGCGCCGGCGTGCTCCGCCGCGCGACGGAGGGCGTGGGGGCCCAGTTCGTTGCGATTCGGGCTATCGTCGGCGAACGCACCAAACGCGAAAAAGTCCCACAGCCCGTGATGCCCGAGCTTCAGTTCGGCCCCGCGACGCAAGTTGCCCGTCAGCAGCCCCTGCACGATGTCCGGCCGGGCATCAGCCGCCTTCAGGATCTCCAGCACGCCCGGCAGGATGTTGCTCCGCGCCATTTCGCCCGGCAGCGCCTCGGCGTAGCCGTCGACGTAGCGGTCCCGGTTTTCGGGCGTATCCGGAATCTGGCAACGCTCGAAGATCTGCGCGATGATGTAGCGATCCGTCCGGCCCGACCAATCGAGTCCGGCCAGGGTGTCTTCGCGGCCAAAGACCTGGCGAAGCGCGGTCGACAACGCGCGCAGACCAGCGCCGCTCGAGGCGAGCAGCGTGCCATCAATGTCCCACAGCAACAACGTCTTCATCCGTGCGAACCTGATGGATACTTTAGGCCTGCTTGCGAGTCTAACTCCGGACATTAGACTTTCTCAAAATGAAAACCCGACAACTCCTGTCCCTTTTTGCCGGGTGCCTCATGCTGGTTTTGGCCGGCTGCAGCACACCCGAGACGCGGATTGCCAAGAACCCGGAGATCTTCAATCGCCTGACGCCTGAGGAACAGAACCTCATCCGTGAGGGCAAGGTGGCGATCGGCTTTGACCAGGAGATGGTGCGGCTCGCTGTGGGTGAACCGGACCGGATCTGGACGCGGACGGATGCCGAGGGCTCCTCCGAATCGTGGAGTTACACGACCTATGAGACGGCGGACGGTTTTCCGCTCTACCGCGGCTTCTATCATCGTTATTACGGCGGCTGGGGACACCCGTGGGGCTACGGCCACGCGTATTATCCCTACTACCTGAGTTATCCGTCCCGGCGCGACCGCGAGGTCTTCAAGGTCGTTTTCAAGGAGGGACGCGTCATCTCGATCGAGCAGGAAACGCGGGCCTGAGCTCGCCGGTCACCGCGGCGGAGTTTGGAGCGCGGCTGTTAACATTGAACCGGGGCATACTGGCTCCGTGGGGGCGTTCCTGCTGACTGGCCGACATGACGGTGAGCCCCATCAATCGCTTCCTGCTCGAACACGGCCTGCGCATCGCTTCGAACCCCTGCGTGAGCCCCGACTTCTGTCTGGATTGGGACAGCTTGGCGACGGCGCTGGCGGACGGGAGCGGGATTCACGTCTACGAGAAAAGCGTTTTTCGCACGGCGGCCGGTGAATGGCGGCTGCTTGAGCACATCGAGACCGGTGACTGCGCATGGGAGCTGCGCCGCGCAGGGACGGGCGAGGGGCCGCTCGAAGGCAGTCGGACATTGGCGGATGGCCGGGTGGTCGCGCCGGCGACGTTTGCAAATCTGCTCCGGCTGAAGAACCTGGTTCAGGAAGCGGATCCCGATGCGACGATCTTTCCGACTGCGGGAGCGGCGCTGGGGCGCAGCACCCTGGGAGTCGGCGCCCGGTTTACGACGCTGCACTGGCCGGCGGTGGAGTGGGCGATGAGCGCGCTTGAGATCGGCCTGACGGCCAACCAGAACTCGATCCCGCGCGAGTTGGTCTACGATGTCGACGCGATGCTGGCTGGGCGGCTCGACACCGTGCCATTCCCCTTCATCGGCACGAACGTGCCGGAGGGGCATCAAGGTCAGAGCGTGGAGGGCATGAGCCACGGCAGCGTGCTCTCGAAGCTCAAGTCCGGTTTTCACCACCGTGGGATCGCCTGGAGCTTCAACGCCGACCACCAGCCGATCGGCGGCAAGTTCGACACCCGCGAAGACCACTTGGCCCAGGGGTGCGTGTTGGCGAGTTACATTACCTTCGATCTCTCGCCGGAGCTGGCACAAACGGCGACGCCGGACGACCCGATTGGCTGGGTCAGCGCGAATGTGCCGGCACCCATCGTGAGCCAGGTGAAGGAGCGCGTCCGGGCTACCGGGCTGACCCTCGACGAGTTGGCTTTCGGCAAGCTGCTGGCCTACGTCTGGCCGGCGCTACAAAAGATGAAGCGGCGCGACGAAAAGTACGCCGCCCTCCGGCAAAAGCTGTTCACGACCGAGGTCGGCCGCCGCTACCTGCGCGAACTGTCGATCGATGAGCTGCCGGGGCTGACGACGCCAGAGACCACCGCCGTCATGCTCGCGCTGTGCGAGGCGATGGGGTTGACGATCCATTTCGTCGCGCCGGCGTTCGGCTTCCAGAAGAACATGCCGTATCCGGACAACACGGCGCTGCGTTCGCTGATTGAGCAGCAGTGGTCGGTCTGCCGGCAGTTCGGCGCCAGCATCGGTTTCCACTCGGGTTCGGGCAAATCCGCCGAGAACTACCGGGTAATGGGCGAGGTGACCGGTAGCCGCTTGGAGATCAAAACGAGCGGTCGCTACACCTATGAAATGGGCCGGGCGCTCCACGCCTCGAGCAACCCAGAGGACCAGGCGCTGTGGCGCGACTGGTACCGCTTCACGGTCGATCTCGCGGTGACGGGATGCTTCAGCGCGGACGAGACGGAGCGGAAGATGGCGCGCAGCTTCGTCAGCGATGCCTTGGTGAAGTCCGGCCGTCCCGCCGATGTTTTTGTCGACGAGCGGACGACCCGCGCGGCAATCGAAGCGCTGCCGGCCAGCCCGGAGCATATGTTCTGGTTCGAGTACAACTTCCTCTTTGTCCTCGCGGCGGAAGGTCGGGCGGCCAAGGCCGCTTTGGGTGACCATTCGCCCGCGGGTTACCGCCAGCGCGCCCGATTTTATCAGATCAGCCCGGAAGCCCGGTTGCGCTACAGCCGGAATGTTGCGGCTTACCTGCTGTTCCTCGCTGAAAACACCGGTCTAGCGCCCGCGGAGCGGTGTCAGGCGGCTAGCCGGCTGCTCGACAGCTATACCACGCTCGACGCGATGATCGGCGATATCAGCCGGTAGTTACGCGGCGGAACGCACTCCCATCGCGCCCGGCCGCTCTTCGGCCGGGCGAATGAGCCGCCCGTCCCAAGAAGGCGGCGCCTGCGGGCGCGACCCATTCGGCCCGGGTCGAACGGTAAAGTTGATTCCGGGCGTGCCGAATAGGGGCACATCATGTCGCGCACCCTCACCCCGTTGGGCAGGCGCTCCGCGGAGTTCGCGGACGCGCCGGGCCAGCTTTAACCCATTACGCCCATGGGCTTGGTGCTTGCGGTCGAAGACGACCGCCTGAGTCAACGTCTGGTGGAGAAGATCTATCGCAACGCGGGGCACGACGTGTTGTTGAGCGACAGTGTTCAGGGCGCGCTCGAACTGCTGCGCCGCCACGTTTTCGTCGATCTTGTCATTCTCGACAGTCATCTCGGTCGTGAGGTCGGCTGGAACTTCGTGACAGAGATCCGCCGCCTGCCGCTGTTCCGTCAGCTGCCGGTCGTCGTTTACACCGGCTACACGGAGCGGCAGGAAGTCTTGCGCTACGCGGCGCTGAAGGTCCAGGCGGTCCACGTGAAGCCATTCAAGGCCGACATCCTGCTCAACGAGCTGGACCGGGTGGCTCGCCAGCCGGGTGGACTGCGCTCGGATCTTTGGGAGCCGGCCGAAACGGTGTGCGATCGGCTCAAGATCGGCGCGCCGGAGTACGGTTTGTTGTTGTTGAATGCCGCGGCGCAACTCGAGGAAGACCGCGTCGTGCTTCGGCAACGGCTGCAGGAGCCCCGCGGCCCAGGCGTGACTTCGATCCTCGAGCGCCTGAAGCAACGCGCCCGCGAGATCGGTGTGCGCCGAATGGACGAACTCGCCGATGCGGTGGCTGAACTTCTGCGGCGACGGGAGTCCAGCGCGGCCGAGGACGTGGTCGAAGCCGCGGGCACGCTGATCCAACTAGTGCGTCAACGCGGCCAGGCGCTGCTTGGCACCAGCACCCCACCGGTCGCCCCGCATGCTGATGAGCCGTCCGGATCGACGGCGACCAATCCTCCGACGACGGCGGCTGGTGTAGTTGATTCCTCGCTACAACCGTCGGCCCCGCTCTGGCAGCAGGTCGTGCATCGGCCGTTTTGGGCGCTGGCGGGCTGCCTGGGTCGCCTCCCGGGATTGGGTTGGAGCGCGGAGCGATGGCAGGAGGAGATGGAACCCCAGCTCACGACCGAACCGGCCCTGCAGAGCTGGCTCGAAGGCCTTCGCCTGATCGATCGCGCCGGTCGCCTGGATTTGCCGGAAACCGCGCAATTGCTGGCCTCAGTGCCCGGCTTTGAAGCCGGTTGGGCGAGAATCGTGCAGCGCACCACGATGGGCGAGGGCGGGGATGCGGAGACGGCCAATCCGCTCGAAGCGGTCGCGCGGCTGGGAATCATTCCCGCGGCGGTCCTCGCGGCCTTGGCGGGCGTGATGCGCTCGCCGGTGCAAAGCCCACTCGACTTGGCGCCGTTGCGCCGTCACGCCGCCGCGTCCGCCTGGCTCGCGCTTGAACTGGGTCGACTCTTCCAACTGCGCGAGCCTCAGGAGGCGGCCGCGGGAGCGTTGGCCCGGCACTTTGGTTTCTGGTGTTTGGCCGTGGTTGAACCGGGATTAAGTGCGCTCGCGTTGTGCGGCCAACACGAAGGGATCGCGCTTGAGAAGGCGGTGGAACGT
>JAEWIY010000211.1 GCA_023386835.1 Verrucomicrobiota bacterium | reverse complement strand
CAGCAACATCGCACCCACCACCGAGGCGATGAATCCAGCCGGCTCACCCGGTTGATACCAGCCCATCGCGCTGCCAAGGTAATGGGCCACAAACGATCCAGCGATACCCAGCAGGATCGTCACGATGATCCCGCCCGGATCATTACCCGGCATAAGCAACTTGGCGACAATACCGACCAAGAGGCCGATCCCAATCATGGCGAGGATAGACATAAGTGACTCCTTCGTTGAGGGTTGAACGTGCCGCGAGTGACCCTCCCCTCTGGGTGCTGTTCCCCGCCCCACGGTTACCGGATTCCTCCGATCCTTCCTATCCGGCGCGCGTCGTACACCCCTGCCATCTTAACGCTAATCACCGTTCGGCACGACGTTATGCACGCATCGGCTGCGGCAGACCACGGCGAGCCGAACTTCACTGTAGTGCACCGGGCACGACAGAGGGGTTAAACGCGGGCCTCGCCGCCTCGGCCTATTGCGCTGCCGAGGACCACTCGTGCCTCGCGAGTTAACGGCGAGCACCGTCCGCCCCCCGAACGGTTGATCTTGTGCGGTCCGCGAACAGGTTTCAGGCGACCCATGTTTGTTCGACGTCTCGTCCTGCTCGTCCTCCTCCCCTTCCCCGGAATCGCTCAAATCCCACCTGAGACCGGCCGCTTTTTTGAAGCACGGCAGCCCTTCTTCCAGACGCAGGTCGATGTCGCGGCTGCGCCCGCGTACGACATGTCCGAGCCCAACTTTGTCGTGCGTGGAATCTTGATTCCGTTGGCGCCGGACCTGGCCGTGGTTTTCGACCAGGAATTGCTGCGGGTGGCCGGCGTGTGGATCGTGCCGCTGGAACATCCGCCGGTCACGCTGCAGACAATGGCTCAGATGACGTACAACGTCCGGCGACGGCGCGCCTATGATGATCATCCGCGGCCCACCGGACCCGTTGTGGTGAAGACACGCATGCATCCGGGCGTGGCGCACTCGATCGCGGAGTTGCTGGAGGATCCACGCCCGCTCGCGCGTGAAGGGGATCACGGCCGCGGCCCCTTGCCGCCCGAGCGAGCGCGCTTTGAAGGCCTCGAACTCACCCCGAACGGTCCGGTGGTGCGGTATCGGCTTGGGGATACCACCGTGCACGAATGGTACGAGAGCCGGTTTGTGCAAGGTCGGCTGATGCTCCTCCGCCACCTGGAGGTCGGACCACACGCGCAACCGCTGCTCTTTGCCTTGGGACAAGGCAACCCGGCCACGCGTGCGATGGGCGCGCCCAGCGGTTTTGCCCAAGTCCGCTTCGCGTCGAACTCCGAGGAAGTCGCCCTCTCGGAACAACACGGCGAAACGATTGCGACGGTGCCGCCGTCCGCGCAGTTGCAACGCTTCACCCTCGCGACGCTGTTCAGCGCGGGCCGCCGGCCGACCGCCGATGCACAGGCTTCCAGTCCGCCCGTCGTGCTGGAGCCGACGCCGGCGCGGCCGACCCAGACTGCACCACGCCTGTGGCCGGAGACCGCCACCTCCGTCGCGGAACTGTCGGTGCTCAACCAAAACGGGCTGGAACTCGATCGTATCTCAGTGCCGGAGCAGAATCCCTGGAATCGACGCGTTCGCGTCTCAGACCTCGCCGTTCTGAACGAGGATCGCGCGGCCGTCGTGACCTACGATGGTGACGTGTGGATCGTCGACGGTCTGGCCTCGCCCAAGCTGGAAAATCTGCAATGGCGCCGCTACGCCTCGGGTCTGCACGAACCGCTCGCGATCGCCGCGCCCGGGGGTGTGATCCAGGTTGGGACCAAGAACGGTGTCGTCCGCCTGCACGACCGCGACGGCAACGGCGAGGCCGACTGGTTTGAGAACTTCAACGACCAGATCATTCAGAGCCAGACGACACGTTCGTTCCCGCTCGACATGGCCGTGGCGCCGGACGGCAGCACGTTCGTGACGCAAGGCGGGATCGTCACGCAGAGTGGCATCGCCGCGGGCGGCACTGGGACCTCCCACGCCGGTGCGGTCCTGCGCATCGCCCCCGACGGCAGGCAGGCCGAAGTGTTCGCGGAAAAGGCCCGCGAGCCCTTCCTGACCGTGCACCCGCAGACCGGAATGGTCACGGGAACGGATCAACAGGGGCACTACATTCCCACGTCGGCTGTTTACCTGATCCGCCGCGGCGCGAGCTTCGGTTTTCTCGAGGAAAATCCGACGCGACTGACGCCGCCGCTGGTGTGGATTCCGCACGAATACGACAGCTCCTCCAGCTCCCAAATCTGGCTCGCCGGTGAGCACATGGGCGTCTGGAAAGACCGGCTCCTGCACCTCTCCTACGGCTCAGGCCGCCTCTTCATCGTGCAACCCGACCTGGAAGCGCCCACTCCCCAAGGAGCGGTCATTCCGCTGGACCTGAAGACCGACCTGCCGCTGCTGCACGCCCGCATGCACCCGCGCGGCGACAGCGTGTTCCTGGCCGGATTCCAGATTTGGGGCACCCGTGCCGCCACCCCGTGGGCGCTGGGTCGTCTCCGCCCGTCAAATACGCCGATCAGCACGGCGGTCGGTGCACGCTCGTTCAAGGAAGGCGTGATCCTGGAGTTCGGACAACCGCTGGATCCGGCGTCAGTCCGTCCCGAAGCTGTCAGCGTGCGCGCCTGGAATTATCGTCGGAGCGCGGAGTATGGGAGTGGCCGATACACGCTCGACGGTGAACCGGGCACCGTCACCCTGGGGGTGGCGCAGACGATCGTCTCCGCCGACCGACGGCATGTTTTTGTCCACCTGCCCGACTTTCCGGCGACGATGCAAACGGAGGTCCGGCACGATTGGCAGCTGTCGGATGGCTCACCGGCGCGCGGTGTCGCCTACTTTACCGTTCATGAACCGGCCAGCGTCGACCTGGCTGCCGCGGGTTTCCCAAACGTCGATCTGACCACCACGCGCGTGGTCGTGGCGCGACAAGAACAGAAGCCTCCTTCCATCGAACGCGGCCGCGCGCTGGCGGAGAGCCTGGGCTGCGTCGGCTGTCATTCGGCCGATGGCAACACTGAGGGCCAAATTGGACCGACGTGGCGTAACCTCTACGGATCGACCCGAACCTTTGTCGACGGCACGACCGACGTCGCTGACGAGGTCTATCTACGTGAAAAGATCCTCGATCCGCTGAAGCGACGCGTGACACTGAGCCAAGCCGAGATGCCCAGTTATCGCGGCGTGGTCACGGAAGACCAGCTCGACGCCTTGATCCTCTACCTCAAGAGTCTCACCCAGCGCCAGCGGTGAGGCTCGGCGCTTCCCTTTCTCAGCCATGCCCCGTTTACCCTTCGTTTCGTTTTTGACGCTGGCGTTGCTCGCCGGCTCGGTGTGCCCGTTGGACGCTCGCGATTATCGTGTGATCGTGCCGGCCGCGTCTCAGGATCGCGCCGGCCAGGTCGTGTCGTTCGAACTGCCGTCGGACGCGCCCGTGCCCGCCGCCGTTGTCGACGCCGCTGGCCATTCGCACCTGGTTCAACCGGACGAGGACGGCCGGCGTGCCTCGTTTGTGATCCCGTTTCAACGAGCCGGCGAGGCGCTAACCCTTAAACTGACCAGGTCGACCTCCAGCTCGCCGACGCAGGTGCAAACCCGCCACGACGGCCCCCGCCTCGACCTCGCGGCCAGCGACAAACCCATTCTCTCCTACTGGGTTGGCGTCCGCCCGCCCCCACGCCCGGAGATTGATCCAGTGTATCGGCGCAGCGGATTCATCCATCCCGTCTTCACGCCCTCAGGCGCGGACGTGACCGACAGTTATCCCGCCAATCACGTCCACCACCACGGCATCTGGTCGCCGTGGACCAAAGTCGTCTTTCAAGGCCGCCCGACGGACTTCTGGAACGTGAAGTCCAAGCTCGGCACCGTGGAGGGCGAAGGTCTCACCCGCGAATGGAGCGGCCCCGTGCACGCGGGTTTTGTCGCCCGGCATCGGTTCATCGACCTCTCTTCCGGCGCGCCCATTGTCGCGCTCAACGAGAACTGGGAGGTCACCGTGTATGCGCCGACCGGATACGGCCCGCACGTGTTTGATCTGACCATCACCCAAAGCTGCGCAACCAACGACCCGCTGATCCTGCCCGAATATCACTACGGCGGCCTCGGTTACCGCGGTCCCGCGGAATGGGACGGAGCCGACCGGGCGCGATTCCTCACCTCCGAGGGTCTGACGGACCGCGTGGCGGCGCACGCCACCCGCGCCCGCTGGTGTCACATCGGCGGCGAGGTCAACGGGCGCCTGGCCGGCACGGCCATCCTCGGACATCCCGCCAATTTCCGCGCTCCCCAACCGATGCGAATCCATCCGAAGGAGCCGTTTTTCTGTTTCGCGCCGTCACAGCTGGGCGACTGGCAGATCTCGCCGGGTGAAACCTACACGGCGCGTTACCGTTTTGTCGTGGCGGACGGCGAACCCAACGCCGCGCAGATCGAGGCGTACTGGCAGGGCTTTGCCGAGACGGCTCAGGCGCGGCTCGAGCCGCTTTGAGCGGCTGATCGTGCTGGGCCACCCGGGGGGGCCGGCGCGTCCGCTTCCCTGCCCACGTCCGAGTCCGAACCGCCGAAGCCGCCTGACAACGTCGGCGGCGTCACCGCACGCCCGGAGCCGCGCGCCAGCAGTTGCACGCCCGCCGCTCGTGAGCCAGACTGGAGCGACCAGGCGGTGCTCACCGTCCGCTCGGTGCCATCCGCCATCCTCCGTCTGCCTACGTCACGCCTATGAAATGGTCCTTCAAAATCGGCCGGTGGTTCGGGATCGATGTATTCCTGCACTTCACGTTCCTCCTGCTGCTCGTGTTCCTGGGCTTCGTGTATTGGCGCAGCACCGACAACGCCGGCGCCGCTGTCCGTGGCGTGGCGTTCATGGTGGCGCTCTTCGCCTGCGTCCTTCTGCACGAATTCGGTCACGCGCTGACCGCCCGGCGGTACGGCATCAAGACGCGCGACATCACGCTGCTGCCGATCGGCGGAGTGGCCCGGCTCGAGCGAATGCCGGACGACCCGTGGCAGGAACTGCTCGTGGCGCTCGCCGGTCCGGCCGTGAACGTCGCCATCGCCGGCGGTTTGTATGTCGGACTGCTGCTTTCGGGTGCCGCGCCCCAACCCGGAAATCTCGGTCTGGGCGGCGGCGCACTCGTGCAGCGACTGCTCGCGGTGAACCTCTTTCTGGTCCTGTTCAATCTGCTGCCGGCATTTCCGATGGACGGCGGACGGGTGCTGCGCGCGTTGCTCGCCACGCGCCTGGGCCGACGCCGCGCAACCGCCATCGCGGCCACCGTCGGTCAGGGCATGGCGATTCTCTTCGGCTTGTGGGGCTTCATGAACGGCAATCCGTTCCTCGTTTTCATCGCCATCTTCGTCTACCTCGGCGCGCAGGGTGAAGCCGGTGCGGTGGAGGTGCAGTCCGCTCTCGAAGGGCTGACGGTGCAGGACGCGATGATGACCCGATTCCGAACCTTGGCGTCAACGGATCCCCTCGAACGCGCCGTGCAGGAACTGCTCGCCGGTTCGCAGCAGGATTTTCCAGTCGTTGAAGACGGCCGCCCGATCGGCGTCTTGCGTCGAAACGACTTGGTGAAGGCACTCGCGGACAACCGCCGCGACGCGACGGTTGCTGACGTGATGTGCCGGGAGTGCGGCTCGGTCGACGCGTGGCAGTCGCTTCGTCCGGTGGTCGAAACGATGCAGGGCCAACAGTGCAGTTCGTTGCCGGTGCTGCGTCAGGGGGAGATCGTCGGTCTGCTGACGCTGGAGAACATCAGCGAGATGATCATGATCAGGTCTGCGCAGCGAACCGGGTCGACGCGCGGGGCTCACGCCTGAGCAGCGTCGGGACGAAAGATGAACGACGGGCGAGGCCGAGGCCCTTCACCTCGGTTGCTCGGAGCTCACTTCTGGACTGGCCAGCCGTGACCCATCTCGTTGTGCTCCGGGCGCATGTCCGAGCCGGTTGTGGTGTCCCCGTCCCGTCTATTGACCGAGCGCCAGCGCAAACTCGTCGGGTTCGCCCTCGCGCTGTTCGCGCTGCTCACCTCGGTTGCGCTGCTCGCGTTTGTCTTCTGGGTTCTCTCCCGCCTCGTGGCGTATTTCTCGGGCGTGCTGTGGCCACTCGCCGTGGCTGGAATTCTTGCCCTGATCCTGCGCCCCGTCGTCGAGATGTTTCAGCGACGACTCCAGGTCCGGCGTACCAGCGCGGTGGTGACACTGTACGCGCTGTTTGTCCTGGCCGTGTCGGCGCTGTTCCTCGCCATCACTCCGCCGATCGTTCAGCAGATCATCGATTTTGTCAGTTTCCTGCCCACGTTCTGGGTCCGGGTGGTCGACCGGCTGCGTGAACACTTCCCGCAGTGGCTTGCCTTTGTGCAGACGCAAATGGAGAGCCCCACCGTGCGCAACATCGTCGACGGCCTGCTGGCCGAGATGCAGGCGTTGCTGCGCCAGACGATTCCGTCGCTGAAGGCCGCCGGTGTGGGCGTGCTGGGGATCTTTGGCTTCTTCACCCAGGCCGCGGTCATTCCCATCTACCTTTTTTTCTTCCTGCTCTCGCGGCATGATCCCACGCGCAACCTCGGCGACCAGATGCCATTCCTGCAGCCGGACACGCGCGAGGACGTGGTTTTCCTCGTCCGTGAGTTTATCGGCATCGTCGTCTCCTTCTTCCGCGGCCAACTCCTCATCGGTCTGATCATGGGAGTGCTGCTGGCGGTGGGTTTCTCGATCGTCGGTTTGCGTTTCGGCCTGCTGATCGGCCTCGTGCTCGGCATCCTCAACATCATCCCGTATCTCGGAACGATCATAGGACTTAGTTTTGCGCTGCCCCTCGCCTACTTTCAGCCCAATGGCAGCTGGACGCTGGTCGGACTCGTGCTCGTCGTGTTCATCGTCGTGCAGAACATCGAAGGTTGGTTCCTGACGCCGAAGATCATGGGCGAGCGCACCGGGCTGCACCCCGTGGTCGTGATCACCGCCATTTTCTTCTGGGGCACCGCGCTCAACGGCATCCTCGGCATGGTGCTCGCAATTCCGTTGACCGCGTTCTTTGTCACCGCGTGGCGCCTGGCCAAACGAAAGTACCTGCGCGCCACATGACGCGAAAACCATCACCCCCGCCCGAGTGCGCTGTCTGTGGTGCGTCAATACCGCCGCGGGCCAGCGCCTGCCCGGAATGTGGCGCCGACGAGCGCACCGGCTGGCGGGAAATGAGCCTCTACGACGGCCTGGATTTGCCGGACAGCGCCTTTGAGGACGAGGGCGCTCCCCGTCGTCCGGCTCCGCGGCGCAACAGCACCCTACCCTGGTACTGGCTGGCGGTGGCGGTGTTTCTCCTGCTGGCCTTGGGTCTGGCGGTACTCGGCTTGCGGTAGCGAGCCGGCGGCGCACATTGCCGCGCATGTCTTGGGAGGTTCAGTTTCGCCACGGCGTTTACCTGCCGCAGATCGACTGGTGGCTCGATGCGCATTTCCCGGTCAACCGGTCGTTTGTCTCACACGCGCATTTCGACCACCTGGCGCCGCACCGGGAGGTGCTTTGCTCCGAAGGCACGCGGCGGTTGATGCACGACCGGCTCCCGTCCGAACGGATCGAGCACGTCTTGCCCTTCGAACATCCGGAGCGGCTGACCGAAGACACCCACGTGACGCTGTATCCAGCCGGTCACATCTTTGGTTCGGCGCAGGCGCTGCTGGAGCATCCGGAGCACGGTCGGCTCCTCTACACCGGCGACTTCAAGCTGCGGGTCGGCCGCTCGGCCGAACGCTGTGCGACTCCGGCGGCCGACGTGCTGATCATGGAGACAACCTTTGGCCGCCCGCACTATGTCTTTCCGCCGGCTGAGGACGTCCTGCGCTCGATCGTGCATTTTTGCGTCGCCGCGCTCGACGAAGGCGACACGCCTGTGCTGTTCGGCTACAGCCTGGGCAAAAGCCAGGAAGTTCTCAGCAGCCTGGCCGAGGCGCGGCTGCCGGTGATGCTGCACCCGCAGAGCCTGCGCATGACGAAGATCTACGAGGAGCTGGGTATCCATTTTCCGGATTACCGTCCGTTCTCAGTCGACGAGGTTTCTGGCCACGTGGTGATCTGCCCGCCCCAGGCCGCCAACTCGTCCTTCCTCAAGAGCATCAAACGTCGGCGCACCGCCGTGTTGACGGGTTGGGCGATGGATCCCGGCGCGCAATTCCGCTACCAATGTGACGCCGCGTTCCCGCTCTCGGACCACGCCGATTATCCCGATCTGCTGCGTTTCGTCGAAAAGGTGCAACCGCGCCGGGTGCTGACCCTTCACGGCTTCGCCGCCGAGTTCGCGCGCGTTCTCCGCGATCGCGGCATCGAGGCGTGGGCCATCAGCCAGGAAAACCAGTTGGAAATGCCGCTCGCCGTCCGGCCCGTCACGGTCCCCGAACGGCCTCGCTCGGGGACTGACCAGCCGCGGCAGGAAAGCTGTGCCGCCGATTGTTTCGCGCGCTTCGCCGAGACGGCGGAGGCGGTCAAGGCGACGCCACGCAAACTGGAGAAGATCGCCCTGCTCGCGGAATACCTGTCGAGCCTCGTGCCCGACGATGCGGCCCGCGCGGCGTTGTACCTGACCGGGCGGCCGTTTCCGCAAGCGGCGGACCAGCGCCTGAACCTCGGCTGGGCTGCCATGCAACGGGCGGTTCTCAGCGTCAGCGGCGCCAATGAAGCCGAGTGGCGCGCCGCGTATCGACGTTTCGCCGACAGCGGCGAGGCCACGGAACTGGTTCTGCAATCGCGTCCGGTCCCTCCCGTCATGGTGACGCTGGCGCAGGTGGAAGACTTCCTTACCCAAGCCGCCGCGGCGCGTGGGCCGTTGCCCAAAGTTGAATTGCTTGAGCAATTCCTGCAGCGACTGACACCGGCCGAAGCCAAATACCTGCTCAAGATCATGTCGGGCGACCTTCGGATCGGGCTGAAGGAGGGCCTGGTGGAAGAGGCCATCGCGTCGGCGACCGGCCAGCCGGTGACGGCGGTGCGCGAGGCGAACATGTTGAGCGGCGACATTGCCGCCGTCACCCGGGCGGCGCGTGCTAGCATACTGGATACGATCAGCCTGCAGGTCTTTCATCCCCTGCAATTCATGCTGGCGAGCCCGGAACCCACCGCGGAGGCGCTGCTCGAACGCCTGACGCCGCCGCTCTGGCTCGAGGAGAAATACGACGGCATCCGCTGCCAGATCCACCGGCAAGGGCAGCGCGCCGAGTTGTATTCACGCGACCTGAAGCGCATCACCGACCAGTTTCCCGATCTGGCCCAAGCCGCGGCCTCGCTGCGCTCGGATTGTATCCTCGATGGAGAGCTCCTGGCCTGGCGCGACGGCCGTGCCCTGCCCTTTGCCGAGCTGCAGAAACGCCTCGGTCGCCGAGGCGACGACTTTTTCCTCGGGGCCGAGATCCCTGTCTCCTTTTCCGCGTACGACCTGCTCTGGATCAACGGGCAGTCCTTGCTGAAATCGCCGTTGCGGGAACGCCGCCGCCAGCTTGAGACACTGTTGGCCGGCCATGCCTTTCACCTCGCTCCCGTGCAGCAAGCCTCCTCGGCCGTGGACGTGGAGGCCGCATTCCTGCGGGCCCGCCAGCGCGGCAATGAAGGATTGATGGCGAAGGATCCGGATAGTCCCTACACGCCCGGGCGACGCGGGCTGGCCTGGCTCAAGTTGAAGAAGGCCTACGCGACGCTCGACGTGGTTGTCGTCGCGGTGGAGTACGGCCACGGCAAGCGCCGGGGCGTCTTGAGCGACTACACGTTCGCCGTGCGCGATGAGGCCACCAACCAGCTGTTGACCGTGGGCAAGGCCTACTCCGGCCTCACGGACGTGGAGATCGCCACGATGACCCAGCACTTCCTCGAGCACACGATCGAGGACCACGGGCGCTACCGGGTCGTTGAGCCGGACACGGTGATCGAAGTGGCGTTCGATTCAATCCAGCCCAGCCGGCGGCACAACAGCGGCTTTGCCCTGCGCTTCCCGCGGATCGCGCGTATTCGTCCCGACAAGACGCCCGCCGAGATCGATACGCTCGAGACCTGCCGAAAACTCGCGGCGGCCGGCCTGTTGCAGGATGTCACTACCGGAGCCTGACCCTTCGCCGGCGACGTCCGGACCGGAGCTGCACCCGGAGCTCGGAGCCTGGGTCGCGCGCCGATTCGGCACATTGGCGCCGGCCCAAGTGGCCACGCTGCCGCATGTGCTCGCCGGGCGTTCGACGTTGCTTTCCTCACCCACCGGCAGCGGAAAAACGCTCGCGGCGTTCCTCGGCGTCTTTGACTGGTTGGCCCGCCAGCGCGATGCCGACGCTCTTCCAACCGGCGTGGCGGCCGTCTACGTTTCGCCCCTGCGCGCCCTCGCCTACGACCTGCAGAAGAACCTGCAGCAACCGCTGAGTGAACTCGGATGGGACTGGGTGCGCGTCGGCGCCCGCACCGGGGACACGCCGCCGCAGGAGCGGGCCAAACAAAAGCGCCGGCCCCCGCACATTTTCGTCACCACACCGGAGAGCTTGACGCTCCTCCTGAGCCAGCCTGCGTGGGTGCCAGTCTTTCGTTCCACGCGATTCCTGATCGTCGATGAGCTGCACGCACTCGCGGAGAACAAGCGCGGCTCGTTGCTGATGGTCGCCGCGGAACGCCTGGAGGAGATCGCCAGCCAGCAAGGCTCACCCCTCGTGCGCGTCGGGTTGTCCGCCACGGTGGCTCCGTTGCAGACGGTGGGCGCGTTTCTCACCGGACCCGGCCGCCCGTGTGAAATTGTCTCGGTCGAGCAAGCCAAGCCCGCGCGCATCGAAGTCTTCTCGCCGCTGCGCGACAACCCGTATCCACCTGCTGGATGGGGCGGCGAACGGCTGCTGCGCGAGCTCACCCATCTGCTGCTGGAGAACCGCACCACGCTGATCTTCACCAACACCCGCAGCGGCGCCGAGAGCATCGGGCACCGGCTGAAGGAATTGCTCCCCGATTTCGCCGCTTGGATCGAGGTGCATCACGCCTCCCTCGATCGCGCTGTGCGTCTCGACGTGGAGGATCGGCTCAAGCGGGGCGAACTGCGCGCGGTCGTGTGTTCCACGTCGCTCGAACTCGGCATCGATATCGGATCGATCGATACGGTTGTGATGGTTTCGGCGCCCAAGGGCATCGCCCGCGCCCTGCAGCGCATCGGCCGATCCGGTCACTCGATGGGCGAAACCAGCCACGGCGTCCTGATGGCGACGAACATCAACGACCTCGCGGAGTGCGCCGTGACCGCCCGCATGATGTCCCGCCGCCAGCTTGAGTCCGTCCGACTGCACGAGAATCCACTCGATGTCCTGGCGCAGCACCTCGTGGGGCTGGCGGTATTCGGTTCGGTGACACCAGATGAAGCGTATGACCTGGTGCGGCGCAGCTGGCCGTTTCACACGCTGCCGCGCCCGGCCTTCGACCGCGTGGTGCGTTACCTCCAGGGCGGCGGGGCCTCGCTCGAGGAGGTGTACCGTGATGTTTTTGGCAAGGTCCGGATCGTTGAGGGCATGCTGACGATCCCCTCCCCACGGATCGTCCGCGATTTCTACCAGAACATCGGCACGATCAACACGGAACACATGGTTGAGGTCCGGCTGCGGGGCCGGGCGCTCGGTCAGGTGGAAGAGTCGTTCATGCAGCGCATGCGGCCGGGCGACGTCTTCATCCTCAATGGACGCAGCGTACGACTCGTGGATGTGCAGTTCATGACCGCCAAGGTCGCGGAGGCGAAAAGCGCGTTGCCGACCGTGCCACGCTGGTACGCCAACAAGTTCCCGCTGGGCAGCGGGCTGGCCGAGGAGGTCGTCCAATTGCGCACCCACCTGGCCGATCTGCTCTCCGGAGCCGACGCGGCCCTCGTTGATCCCGCGGTCGAGCCGCTGCGAACGGCCGTGCGGTGGTTGATGGATGAATACGACCTGGCGCGGCCCAATGCCGAGGCGCTGGTCCGCCATTTCCAGCTGCAGCGCCGGATTTCCACGATTCCGGTCGCAGGTCGTTTGTTGATCGAGCGGTACGACGCCGGCGAGGCCTGCCATTTCTTTTTCCACTCGCTGATCGGTCGGTCCGCCAATGACGCGCTCTCCCGGATCATCGCGCAACGCGTGCAGCAAACCGCGGGCGGAAACGCGCTCACCACCATCGATGACTACGGCTTCCTCCTCACCCTGCAGCCGTTTCAAGCCCGCTACGACCTTGAGGGCTGGCGAACGCTGTTCGGTCGCGCAAGAGCCGAGGAGGACCTCGCGGCGGCGCTGGCCGACAGCCAGCTGGTCAAGGGGCAGTTCCGGGGCGTCGCGCAGACCGGGCTGATGGTGCCGCGACGACGCGGCGGCCAGGAGCGGCGGCCCCGGACATTGCAGTGGAGCTCGGAGGTGATCTTCGACGTGCTGCGCCGCCATGAACCGGACCATCCCCTGCTGGCGGAGGCCTACGCCGACGCGACGCTCCGCTTTCTGGATACACCCCGCGCCCTCGCCTTCCTCGACCGCGCCCAAGACCTGGAGTGGCAGCTGCAGCCGGTTGACCGGGTCAGCCCGTTCTCGTTTGGGATTTACGTGAGCCGGATCAAGGAAACGATGCAGCTCGAGGATCCCGATACCACGATTGAACGACTCTATCACGAAATGTATGGCAGTGACGGTGCCGCGGGCGGAGGTTGAACCGGGCGTCTGGCTCGACGGCCGTCGTGCCCTCTGGTTCGAAGCATGCCGCTGCCTGGTCGTGGCCGACCTCCACTGGGGTTATGCCGCCAGCCATCGCGCGGCGGGCAACCTGTTGCCGGCGTGGGGCGATACCGAACTCGCTCAATCCCTGGATGGTCTTCTGCAGGCGTATCAACCGGAGGAGATGATCTGGCTGGGCGACATCGTGCACGCCGCGCCCGGTCGAGCCCGGGCGGAAGCCTATCTGAGCCGGATCAACGTGCCTGTTGTCGTCGTGCGGGGGAATCACGACCGCGCCTGGCGAAATCCGGAACCCGTCACCTGCGTTGAACGTGCCGGCTTCGTGCTGCACCACGGCGACCAGGCGCCTGCGATCCGCAGCGCGCGCGAGTTGGTGGGCCACTACCACCCCGCCGCGGACTGCGGCCACCGGGCCGGTGCCCGCGTGAAGGTGCCCGCCTTGGTCACCGGTCCCCGGCGGTGGATCTTGCCTGCCTTCTCGCCGTGGGCGGCCGGAGCCGTATGGAATCACCTGCTCGCCCCGGATGAGACGCTCTGGGCAATCAGTCGGCGGCGGATCCTGCCGTTGCTGCGACTTCAACGAGGCTCACAACCGTGAGGCATTTCACTGGTGTGGAGACGCTTCGTCCCGAAGCCATCGGCGATTTGCCGCGGGAAAATTGCACCTTCGGAGGAATTTGTGGTCCGATGTCAGCATTGAACGCCGCGTTCGCGACCATGATCCGCTGTCTCCTGCTCGCCCTGTTCAGCCTGGCAGTTTCTCCGGTGCTGGCCTCCGGCCCGCTCACGCTCCGCGATGGCGAGCAACTGGTCTATCGGGTCTCCTGGGGATTGTTCCCGCACGCGGGCTCGATCCGCGTCCTGGCCTTGCATGAGGAACTGGCCGGGCTGCCGCAGACGCGCGTGATCACCGAGACCGCGACGCGCGGCGTGATCCGCCGCCTGTATCCATTCACTGGACGGGTGGATTCAATTTTTGACTACCGCACCGGCCGGATGCTGGCGGCGTACGCGATGACGTCGGCTGGTCGCAAACAGACGCAGGCGTCGATCGTCTTCAATTACGCGGAGGGGATCGGCAACTACGTCGACGCGCTGCGCCCCGAGCGGTCAACGGAGGTGGAGATCCCGACGGAGTTCCCGATGGATCTCATCACCAGCCTGATTAACGCCCGGACGTGGGACATCAAGCTTGGCGAGAAGCGCAACATTTCGGTCCTCTTCGACGATGAGTTCTACGATCTCACGGTAACGGCGGAGCGCATTGAGGAGATCAGCACGGCGCAGGGGCGCCAGCGGGCCCTGTTGCTGGTACCGCGGATGGAGGGTCAGCCGCGCGGCATGTTCAAGCGCGGCGGTTCGGTGCGGGTGTGGCTTTCGCTCGAGGAACCGCGGCTGCCGTTGCGGCTCGAGGTTTCGCTGGCGGTTGGC
>JAEWIY010000141.1 GCA_023386835.1 Verrucomicrobiota bacterium | reverse complement strand
GGCCAGCGGCGTACGACTCTATCGCGATCATCTCGAGATGTTCGCGGCGCTGCAGGGCCAGGCGGACCTGGTCATGTTGCCGACCGGTATTCACTGGCACACGCCGATGACGCTGGCCGCGTTGAACGCGGGTTTGCACGTGCTGGTTGAGAAACCGCTGGCGGCTTCGCTCGACGAGATCGACCGGATCGACGCCGCGCGTCGCGCTGCGGGCCGCCTGGTCGCGGTTGGGTTCCAGGAGCTCTACAGCGCGGCCACGCACGACGTGAAGCGCAAGGTCCTCGAAGGTGAGATCGGGGCGCTGCGCCAGGTCAATGTCGTGGGACAGTGGCCGCGACCGTTGAGTTACTATGCGCGCAACGAGTGGGCGGGACGCCGTCGTGTCGGGGACGCGTGGGTTCTGGATTCGCCGGTCAGCAACGCCTTCGCGCACTTTATCCTGCTCGCCCTGTTTTGGGCCGGCGAACAGCTGGATCAGCCGGCCCAGATTGTCACGCTGGACGCCGAGATGTATCGCGTGCAGCCGATCGAAACCTTTGATACGGTGAGTCTCGTGGCGCGGACGGCCGGTGGCGTTTCGATCACCTTCAACGCGAGCCACAGCGGTGAAATCAACCTGCCGCCGGAGATCCGCGTCGTGGGGGAGGAGGGCGAGATCCGCTGGACACTGGGCCGGCACTGCGTGCGCCGCCGTCCGGACCGTCCCGACGAGGTCTGGCCGCTCCCGAGTGTACCGGAGACACGACTACAGGTGTTGCACGAAGTGGTGTCGCACCTTAGCGGCGAGCCGGCTTCGTTCCTGGTCGAACCTCCACTGGCGCGGGTCCATACGGAGCTCGTTCAGCGGCTCGACCAGTCCGGTGCGCCGCAAATCATTCCCGCGGACGTCTGTGTGCGTCTCCAGCGCGGGGATGAGACGTTCATCAGCGTGCCGGGGATGGACCCGGTGCTGCGCTTGGCGGCGGATCGTGGCTGCCTATTGAGCCATGTCGCGCCGCCGTGGGCCGCGGCCGTGGTGGCGCGCGGCCGTAACGGTTCCTAGGTCAGAAGCTGCCGCTCATGTCGGCGGCGGTTGAGGTGGCGGCCTGCTTCGAGTGGTAGCGGCTGCCCTGGATCAGACGCTCAAGGTGTTGGGCGTACTCGGCTCCGTTGAGCGGCAGCGAGACCGCGCGACCGAGCATCGAGGACAACAGCATCGCGTTGGCGAGTTCCACCGAAGCGGCACCTTCAGCGGCGGGCGCGATCAGCGGGGCCCGGCCTTGGATCGCCTCGGCAAAGTTCGCCAGGATGCCGGCGTGCTGGGTCGCGGTGCCTTCGAGCTCCACCGGCACGTCTTCAAACGGCGGGCGATCAAACGGCTTCGGGCTCGTCCGGCAAAATTCCGCGCTCGAGACGGTGTTGCGGCGGAACTGGAGCTGCCCGTTTTCGACAACCACGAGGCCGAGATCGCCGGCCACCTCGAGGCGGTTGACGCCGGGGGCCTCGCCCGTGGTCGTGGTGAACACGCCCTGCAGGCCGTTCTCGTATTCGAGCAGAGCGGTGACCGAGTCCTCGACCTCGATGTCGTGGAAGCGGCCGTACTGGCAGCGCGCCACCACGGTCTGGGGCGAGCCGAACAGCCATTGCCACAGGTCCAGCTGATGCGGGCACTGGTTGAGGAGCACGCCGCCACCTTCGCCGGCCCAGGTCGCGCGCCACTGGCCGGACTGGTAGTAGTGCTCGGTCCGATACCAATCGGTGATCGTCCAGCTCACGCGCTGGATTCGGCCGAGCACGCCGGTGTCGATCATCTGCTTCAAGCGGCGGTAGCGCGGATCCGTGCGCTGGTTGAACATCGCGGCGAAAATGAGGCCCGACTCCGGACGGTAGGCGGCGATCAGCCGCTCGGCGTCGGCCTTGTGCACGGAGATCGGTTTTTCAACCAGGACGTGCTTGCCGGCCTGGAGCGCGCGAATGCCGAGGTCCGGATGGCTGTAGTGCGGCGTGGCGACGAGGACCGCGTCGACCAACGGCGATTCGATCAGCGCCAGCGGGTCGGTGAAAGTCGGTACGTCGGTCTGATCCTTCAGGCGCAGCGGGTCGGTGTCGGCCACCGCAGCGAGCGCGAGCCCGGGGATCGAGCCGGAGCGCAGGGTCCGGGCGTGGGACGTCCCCATGTTGCCCATTCCAATGATCCCAAGACGAACAGGAGAGGTGGCACTCATCGTGGCGCCTATCCTACCAGCCCGCGGCGCGGTTGAAAATGGACCTGCGCGGCAGAGTTTGCACTATCCGCGCAATGGAGAGTCCGGAGTGGCTGGAGCGGTTGGATGTGCAGCGTGTGCAGGTGTTTGTGCACCCGTCGGCCTGGTCTTGGGGGCCGCCGCCCCGTTCGCACCATAATCTCTGGATCGCCTTGGAGGGGGGAGGGGAGATGGTGCTCAACGGTCGGCGATTCCCGGTGGAGGCCGGGACCGCGTTTCTCGTGCGCCCGGACGCCCAGGTGGAGGGCACCTCGGCTCCCGGCCAGCGGCTGGCGAACTTCGCGGCTCATTTCAGCGTGCCGGGACAGCGTATTGGTCCGCCCTTTGAGCGGCTGGAGGGCAGCGAGCCGGCGCGACTGGAAGGGGCGACGTGGCTGCCGCCGTTTTGCCGGCACCTGTCGCAGCTGTTTTTTGCGGACCTGGAGCGGCATCGCAACGAGTTGCGAGCCGGACTGCGGTTTCTGCTGCACGCGTTTCACACCCACTTGGGTGTGTCGGGCGCCGACGAGGCGGATCACAAGATCCGTCAACTGGTGGAAACGATCCGGCAGGATCCCGCGACCCATCGGTCGGTGCAGAGCATGGCGCGGTCGGCGGGACTCTCGGTCTCGCAGTTTACGCGCCGATTCCGCGCGGCGACGGGCACCTCCCCGCGGCGCTTTGCGATCGAGGAACGTCTGGCGCGCGCCGAAACCTACCTGCGGGAATCGCCGCTGACGGTGGAGGCGATCGCCCAACAACTCGGCTACAGTGAAGTTTACTTCTTCAGTCGCCAGTTTCGGCGGTTCCGCGGGCGCACGCCATCCAGCGTGCGCTCGAACCGGAAGTGATGACGTGCTGGAGCCCGGCGCGACCGGCGACCACCCACACGGCCGGCGTGAGCGACGAAAACGCCCGTAGCGAAGGAATCACTACGGGCGATTGGGATCCGGCGCGGCTGGCAGCCGAGCGTCAGCGTTCTCTTGGACGGCTCGCGCGCGTCAGGGCAGAATGACCGTATCAATCACGTGGATCACGCCGTTGTCGGCGGCCAGGTCCGTGGCCACGACTTTGGCTCCATCGATCATCACTCCGCCCTTGTTCGAGACGGTGGCCTGTTTCCCGTTCACGGTCTTGACCGGGCCGGCTTTCACGTCCTTCGCCATGACCTTGCCCGGCACCACGTGGTAGGTCAGGATGGAGGTCAATTTGGCCTTGTTTTCCGGCTTCAGCAGATCCTCCACGGTGCCCTTGGGCAACTTGGCGAACGCGGCATTGGTCGGGGCGAAGATCGTGAAGGGGCCCGGGCCGCTGAGCGTTTCGGCGAGTCCGGCCGCTTTGACCGCGGCGACGAGCGTCGTGTGATCAGGCGAACCGGCGGCCACCTCGACCACCGTCTTGGCGGAGGCGAGGGGAGCGAGGGCGAGAGAGACCAGGCAAGTGAGGAGGATCGGGAGTTTCATGGCAGGGCGATTAGAGGGACGATCGGGTCATCCGATCGTTCTGCTGAGAATAACGCGCGAGAACCCACCGCGGATGCATCATCGATCCGCCGAGCCGGCGGCGTTGAACGCTGCTGCGACCGCCGCACCTCGGAACGGCCCTATCCCGTCAGCGACAAGTCCCGTCGAAGGCTCGGCAGATGGAGGGGAGATTTCCCGGCCGTGGCTGAGCCCGCTTTGAAATGGAATCAGGCTTTTGCTTCCGCGTCCGCATTCGACGTCCGCCGGCGTTCGGATTGAGACTGCACCTGTTCCAGCAGCACTCGCACGGCTGCGAGTCCGGTCGCTCGACCCCCCAACGAGCGACCGCATTGGCGGAACGAAAAACTCAACTGCGATCCTCATGCAAATGCCTGCGCGTTTCTCCCAGCGTACGGTTGCCGCCCTCATCGGGGCGTTCGTGATCCTCAGTCTCGTGGCTACCCCGTTTGCTCGCGGCAAAGGCGGACCGAACGTCACGGTGGACGGCTCCGTCAACGTTGCTGACCCGGTCACCGTCGAAGGGGTGGTCGAGGTGCTGAACGATTCGCTCGTCGAACCGTTTGTGGTGTCTCTCTCCTCTGGAAACGACGCGGTCGATGCTCCCACGGTCTATTTCGATATTCCGGAGGGGAAACGGCTGATTATCGAAACGATTGCCTACCAGGCGAGCCTGCCCAAGGGAGAGAGCAATCGCATGTTCATCCAGCCGCTCTTTGGTACTCAGCGTCAGCTGATCCCATTGGTGATCCAGGATCGAGTCGATGCCGGCGGCTACTACCTCATCGCGAACATTCCGTTCAAGATGCGGCTGGATAGCGTCGAGGGACGATCGGACGAGGTGATGATTCGCCGCGGCACCGGCGGGCTTGGAACGCTCCAAGCCACCATCTGCGGTTATCTGGTGGACAAGTAGGACGGGACCGAAACTCTACGCATCCTGCGCCCGCTTCTGCTGAAGCGGGCGTTTTTTTTGGCGGAGGGCGGAGGATCGGGAGGTATCCAACATCTAACGACAGGCAATTTGACACCAAGATCGCCGAGGGACGCAAAGAGACGAACTCGGGGCCTCGTCATCTTTGCGATCTTGGCGTTCCTGGTGTGAAGCGGGTTCGTTGTTGCCTACGGAAGACACGGAAAGGCCCGGAAGGGGATGCCCGCGAATCACGCGAATGGTCGCGAATGAGATGGTCAGACAATTAACACCAAGATCGCAAAAGAGACGCAAAGGGGCGAGCTGGGGTACTCGTCACCCTTCGCGAGCTTGGCGTTCTTGGTGTTAAGCGGGGAGAGAGTTTTCCAGCTGCGTCGAGGTCAACGTGTAACGACAACACCTCTGGCGTTATCGGGTCAGCGGATACAATCACGCGTCCCGTTACCCCACTCCCGTCGATCGCATCCGAAACCCCAAAGGTTGTGACGTCCTTTCCCCTGTGCCCGGGCCGGGCTCAACGGCCACGATTTTGCGTCGTGCGCGTGTCGCCGCAGTAGCCGCCACGCCCGCGCTCACGTTCCTCCTTTCGACCGGCCAGTCGGTCGAGCACTGAAACCCCAATCCCCAAAGTCAGAATGAAACACGGCATGGCAGTACGTTCGCTGATGTTGACGATGTGTGTGACCGCCGCGGCGGTCATCGCCGCGCCTCCCCACCAGGATCCGCCTGGTCGCGGCGCGGGCCAGGGCAAAGGTCCGCCGCCGGCCCCGAGTCTCCCGCTGGTTTACCCACTCGAGAACATGGGGGCCGGTTACGAGGCTCCGGAGTTTCCGGAATTCGATCGGCTCCCGATTGTTCGGCCGCTGCCGGATCCGTTCCGGTTCTTAGACGGAAAGCGCGACACGTCGTTCAGCGCGTGGGAACGTCGGCGCAACGAGATCAAGGCCTCGATTGAGAAGTACGAAATCGGTCCGCGGCCGGACGGTTCAGACTGCACCGTGACGGCGACCTACACGCCCCCGGTGCCACCGGCCCAGAACGGCACCCTGCAGGTCGTCGTAACCAAGGACCGCGTCTCACCGGATACTCCGGGTTACGGGCAGTCGCTGACGCTCTCGGTCAAGGTCTGGCTGCCCGACGCCAACGTGTGGGGCCCTGGCCCATACCCGGCGTTGATCCCGATGGTGTGGTTCGATTTCGGCACGGGTGCGAACTACGGCAGCTTCGGCGGGACCGGTGTCTTCGAATCCCGTCCGATTGCCACCGTGAGCTTCATGCACGACCAGGTGGCGCAGTACTTCAGTTTCGGCGCCCCCTCGCATCCGTTCCTACGGCTGTATCCGCAGTACAACTTCGGGGCGCAGTATGACGCCTCGATGCCCGGCAACATCGGCAAATACGCCGCGTGGTCCTGGGGCATCAGCCGGTTGATCGACGGTTTGGAGATCGCCACCGATCCGCAAGGCAACCCGATCCCCATCGACCTCGATCATCTGGCCGTGACCGGCTGCTCGTATGCCGGCAAGATGGCGCTGTTTGGCGGCGCGTTCGACGAGCGCATCGCCCTGACGCTGCCGATCGAGAGCGGTGGTGGCGGCGCGACGACGTGGCGCGTGTCCCAGGAGATCCAGGGCGACAACGAAGTGGAGACGGCCACGCGCACCGACTTCTCGTGGTTTGCCTCGCCCCTGCGCGCCTTCAACCGGAACAACATCTACAAGCTGCCCCATGATCACCACGAACTGATGGCGATGGTGGCGCCGCGGGCCCTGCTCGCGACGAGCAACTACAGCCAGCGCTGGCTCTCCAGCAAGTCGGCCTATGTCGCCGCGCGGGCAACGGAGAAAGTGTACGAGGAGTTCGGCATTGCCGACCGTTTCGGATTCATCATCGACACCGGCCACGGTCACTGCGCGATCCCGCAGAGCCAGTACGAGCCGGTGGCGGCCTTCGTTGACAAGTTCCTGCTCGGTCTCGACGACGTCGATACGCTCGTGCGAGTGCACGACTACGGGGAGGACTTCGATCACGAGCGTTGGACCGACTGGTGGGGCACGAAGAAGCCGACGTTCCCGCGCGACTGGAATCCGGGCAATGGCAAGGTCGTGATGTCGCTGGCCAACGATGAAACCAGGGGCGACCCGGGCCACGACGGCCAGCACGCGAACAACCCTGGAAACGGCCACGCCAACGGGCAGGGCCACAAGGAAGAGCAGGGCCGCTCGAATCGGCCGATCTGGGTCGAGGACGGTGCGCTCGTGCTCGCCGGCTACACGCTCAAGGTACCGGGTCCGCACGCGGAGGCGACCGTCTCACTCGTCGGTGGCAGCGTGCAACTCGACGTCGAGCATCAGGATGGCCGTTCGTACACGCTCACCGTGCCGTTTGCCAACACGTCGCTGGTGATCCCGGCCGATGACAACAGCTGGCACCCGACGGCGGACGTGGATGACGCGCTCGGCTACCAGGGCGATGCGGTGGCCGGGTTTGGCGGCCGTGTGACCGGCGTGTACTTCAGCGCGATCGGGAAGAGTCAGCCACCGGATGGCTCGGGCGCCGGCACGCCAGCGGGACCCGGGCTCATCGCCGACACGGGCGATCCGGTCACGGTGAGGTTCCACGTCGATACCGGCGGTCGCGGCTCCGACGGCAAGTGGAGCCCCTCCGAAACCGTCACCGCCGAAAACCCGGAATTGTGACCGGCTTCCGCCGTCACCGGGAGGTTGCTCCTGGTGGCTGGCGGACGTTTGTGCTCACCGGTTCGTGCTAGAATTTACGTGGACGGGCGCTGCGCCTGTCCACGTTTAGTTTCCGGACCCCAACGATACCGCGCCTCGTTTGATCCAAGCGTAGTTGAGGCGCCGCTACTCAGCCTGGCATAAAGGGCAATGGTTGCCGGCGTCATCCTAGCGAACCCACGCGTGAGTGGCCAGCCGGTGCAGACCTGCCGGTCTAGGTTTTATGGTATCGCAGTCGTGGGGAGGTCGCAGGTGGTGTGGACAAATTGGGCAGCAGAGCAAAACGGAGCCGCACTTCGCGCACGTAACGGTACTGTTGCGGGCGCACGGTCCAGCGCCACTGACCGGCGCGTCGTAATCCGACCTTGGGCAGTTGAATCGGCGGTGGCGGCAACCACATCGGTCCCGGCATCGCCGCGCCGGGCCCTTCCGGGACCCGTTTTCCTTCGGTCACGAAAGGCTCCATCTGCACCTCCATTTCCGCCATGCGCGCGTCGCTCAACACCACGCCGGGACCAGCGACGCAGAGAAGGAAGACGAGCGTGATCCTCATGGAAAAAGTCGACAGGTCGTAAGGTCAGATCAGCCGAACCATCTATACTCTGCGAACGTCGCCTATCTCAACTCAATCTGCAAACGCTCCGAATGGCTGCGCCTGCCGAGAGCTGGGGCCTTTTCGCAACAGCCCTCATGAAATGCATTAAGCAGCGCGATTCTCGGCTGCCGGAGTGGCGATCAACCGGGCGAGGGACGGAGCACTGATCGGTTGGAGTGACGCCGTGAGATCGCTTATCCGACCTCAGCGTGCGACGCGCAGCGTTGCCGGCCTCCGGTCCGCTGGCACAACGTGAAGCCATGCCCAGCAACCGACGAGTGGCGATTCTGCTGACGCTGATGGTGTCGCTCTTGCTCACCGCGGTGGTGTTTCTCATCGACCGAAGCACGGGCTGGCCGGAACCGGAGAATCCACCGAGACAGGGCGAAGCATTGGATGCCGAAGCGTACCGGCAGGGTCAGTGCGTGCACGCTCACGCCTCGCTCGCACGATCGGTTCGCGAACCTTTCAACACCTGGACCAACTTGGCTTTTGTGGTATGCGGCTCGCTTTTGCTTTCGTATGCGGGAGTGGCGGCGGGTCGCAGGCCGGATTGGCTCTGATCGGAGTGGGTATTGGAAGTTTCCTCTACCATGCGTCAGCGTCACGCGTGCTGCGTCATTGGGACGTGGGAGCGATGTACTGGCTCTACCTGATGTTGATCGTTCTGGCGCTGGGTGCAATTTCGGTGACGTTCCGCAGGTTCTTTAAACGGACCCCGACGGCCTGGACGGTCGCTCTGCCGGCGATGGCTGGTTTGATCACCCTCAATCGGAATGTCTGCCTGAACGGGTGGAAGCCGTTGGACCTTTCCCTCTTCACGGCTGTGGCCGCGACGCTGACCGTTATTGCACTATTCTTGGCTTGGCGGCGGATTGGTGATGCTTGCTGGACCCTCGGCGCGCCCCTCCTCTTCGGCTTGGCGGTAGTCTGCCAAATTGGCGACCGCCCGGGTGGATGGTTGTGTAACCCTGGCGGCCTTATCCAGGCTCACGCGCTTTGGCACATCCTAGGTGCGGTCGCCACCTGGATGGCGTGAAGACAACTGGCTCGGGCATGGGAGCCTGAGGCGAAACCTCTCAATGCGAACATCGAAGCGGTTCGCGCGGCAGTACCGCGATTGCGGTAGCCCGCCTGCCGTCAGTGGGTGAGTTCTGGCCCCACGAAATAGCCTGCGAAAAGCGGGGTATGGCGTCTACTTGGACAATATGGCGCGACCGACGGAGTCGGCGCTGCTGCCGGCGTGACACGAGAATGGTCGACTACCGCGATTGCGATAAGGGGGACGGGCGCAATCGATCCAATAACGCCGCAAAAAACGCCGGAATCGCATCCCAAAATTGATGCGTTTGCGAAGACGATTATTGGCCTGCGCCCACTTTTCCGTCAGCTTTTCGTCGGTGCTTTCAATGTTTCGGCGTCGCTCCCGGCAACTTGCTCCTCCTTCTTTCAATCAGCGCGTCGATGCATTCTGGGCATGGTTTCAGGCCGTAGCGCCGCGGCACTACGAGACGATTGAGGCGGGAAAACGCGCGTCGCTCACGGACGAAACGAGCGGGAAGGTTGATGAACTCTGCCCCGAATGCGCATGGGTCTTCGGCCCCGGTGCGGACGGAAAAGGGCATTCGTTTACTCTCAGCGGCGAGGGCATTATTCACCGGCAGCTACTGGCGCTGCAATGGTTGTCACGCGCTCCTGCGATCGAGAATTGGACGTTCTACGCGTCCAGTCAGCCAGGATCCATCAAGGGGCATGCGATCAAGATGGATGGCCTGAGTTTCGCCTCGAACGAGATCTGGGTGACGCCGGAGATCGATGCCGACGATGAAAACATCGACATCGCTGTTTGGCATCCGGCGTGGGAGCGGATTGAGCGGCGGCAGCAGAGTGCAATTACCTTCCTCTTTCTGGACGAAGCACTCGGCGAGTATGGGACCGATTGGTGGATCGGTAACATCGACTTCCGCCAAGACAAGTTGGCTGGTGCGTTCCCGCTCGAGGAGCTCGCAGGATTTGTGCAGCAGACCGCCTTCAAGCGTGGCTGGAAAAAGCATGCACCGGGAGAGCTCTGGACTCTTTATAAGACGAAGGAGAGCTCCGGCGCGTTCTCGCGCGCCGACATCCTCACGCAGGACACCTGCGTACCGAAGCTGTTCCTCGAATACATGGACGTCGCTGGCGAATACGAAGATCCACTCGTAGGCACTGGCGCAGACTACGTTTACGTGTCGATCGACAGCTCCTTCTTTCCCAAAGGCGAGGAAGTCCGTCGACGTGCAGAGATCGAGGAAGCGATCGAGAATGCACTCACTGCCTTCGGTGGTGGCCGTCTGATCGGAGGAGGCCTTGGACGGGACCGCTGCTATAGCGACTTCCTGATCTTCGACGACAAGCGCAGCCTCGACGCCATTAAGCAGGTGCTCTGTGACAAAAGCGTGCCCGCCGGAACCATGATCGAGTTCTTCGCCCGTGAGAAACGTGGGCAACGAATCGCCCTGTAGATTCGATCCCAGTGGCGCATAATAACGACATCGCCGAGCGGACGCGGATCTTCCGCGCCATTGCTCCGCATTTCGGAAAGGTGCTGCCGGCAGTGTTCTTTCAGGACACGAACCAATCAGTACCCGGCGTGGTGAGGCTTCACAACTTGGCGTCCGGCATCTTTAAGCCCAAGGATTCCGTGTACGCGCTCTGCATCACCTCGATGTTGAGCAGCCCCTATCACGATCAGGTTTTTCACAACGAGGACCGGACTTGGTGGATGCATTACAGCCCCAAGAGTGGCGGAATGGATCAGGCGGCGAATATGGCGCTGCTGCGTTGCATCGCTGATCGGCAACCCGTCTTGGTCGCAAAGCAGGTTTCAAGCAAACAACATCGCGACGGCTCTCGCTACCGGCTCCTTGGCTTGGGTTATGTCGAACGCTTCGACCCCGGCACCGACTTGTTCCGGATTCGCGGCTTGGATTGGGCAGAAGTTGCCATCGAACTTGGCTTGGGCTTGGCCGATGATCTCATTGAAACGGCACTAAGGCTAGAATCCCTGGAGGCGTGGACGCCCTTCGTCGCCGAGGATCGCGCGGTTTATCAGGTGTCGCGCGAGCGCCGCGATGCAGCGTTCGCCGGCATCGTTTTGGATAACTACGACCGGACCTGTGCCGTGACCGGACAGCGGTTTCACTCCGGAGCACACACCGAAGCAGACGGTGCGCACATCATCGGTCGAGCGGTGCGCGGGACCGACGATCCGCGAAACGGAATAGCGCTGTCGAAGTCGGCTCATTGGGCCTTCGATCGGGGCATCTTCACCATCTCGGACCAGTATGAAGTGGTTATCAACCCGCGAGCGCGGGGCGCCAACATCGCAAATTTCCCGCTGATGGAGATGGATCGGCAATCGATCATGCTACCGAAGGACCACTACTATTGGCCACACCCAGAAGCGCTGGCGTGGCACAAAGCCGAGGTTTTCGACCGTTTCACGCTATAGAGCCGAAGCCGATGCACGAGTCCCTCCGCCATCTCGACCACCGGCCGTGGCCGTTGCCAACTAAACGGTGGGCATGGCGGCAGTCGTGGCTGGATTTGGCTTTCATTCACTACCGGGTGGCGGCGGCGACATTACGGGCAATCGTCCCGGGTGAGCTCACTGTCCAGGAGTTTGATGGCTCGGCGTGGGTGGGGCTGGTGCCGTTCCGTATGGCAGGCGTAATGCGGCGCGGGCTGCCGGACCTCCCAGGGTTCTCCACGTTTCCCGAGCTCAATCTGCGGACTTACGTCGAACGAAACGGCAAACCTGGAGTGTGGTTCTTCAGCTTGGATGCTGCATCCTGGCCGATCGTGATCGGCGGGCGCCGGCTGTATGGACTGCCGTACTACGTCGCGCAGATGACGCTTAACCGGGAGAAAAACGGCTGGCACGGCTTCGTCAGCAAGCGCCGTGGAACGGACGTTTACTTCGAAGCGAGCTACCGCCCGCTCGGGCGAACCTCCGTCGCGAATCCCGGCAGCTTCGAGCATTGGGCGACGGAGCGTTATTGCCTCTACGCAGCGCGCAATGGGCGCATGTTAAGGGTGGAGGTCCACCACGCACCTTGGCCGTTGCAGTCGGCGGAGGTGGAGATTCGGAGCGACAGCCTCTTGGAAACCGCTGGCATCCAGCCACTGCTTGCGAATCCCGTGTGTCACTTTTCTCCCGGAGTTCATGTCGTCTCCTTTCCGCCTGAGATCGTGGCCAGCTTATTGAACCGCTGCACCGGGAGGGCAAAAGCACAAATTTGACCCATCGCCCGCTACCCGGAATTTGACCGGGCTTCGCTCACTGCGGCGGAGGCGCCCGCGATGGCCGGGGCCCTTTGACTTCTCAGGATTCGTGGAGCCCCAGCCGGAGCTGGCGCCTCGGGAGTACCGCGTGAAGGAGGAAAATGCTCCTGCCGATGTTGGTTTCTTCTGTGATTACGTGGCCCGTGAAGCACGCAACATTTCGCTTGGAGACGCAGGTGAAATGCTGGCGCTTCGTTACGAGCAGGAGCGCCTCTCACGCTCCGGTCATGACCGCCTGGCGGGCAAAGTGGAGCACGTTTCCAAGAAGCGAGGCGATGACTTGGGCTTCGATATCCTGTCGTTCGAGCCGGATGGTGCGGAGCGCTTCATCGAGGTGAAGACGACGGCTTTCGCCAAGGAGACGCCGTTCTTTGCGACCGCGGCGGAGGCGGACTTCGCCCGTCGAAAAAGCGTCCGCTATCACCTGTACCGCCTGTTCCATTTTAAGACCATGCCCCGTTGTTTTGTGCTCCCGGGCGCTCTGGAGCGGAATTGTCTGCTGAACCCAGCTTCGTTCCGCTGCTCGTTTAGTTGAGCGTGGCGGGCAAAGGTGCCCTTTCATGAAGGTGCGTTACGCACGTCGCAAGGATCCGTCACCAAAGTGAAAATCGCCGTAAGCGTGGCGATGGATGTCACGAGAACCCGAAAAAATTCCCGTTGACGGCCCTCCCTCGGGTCCTTTCCTCTCCCCCTTCGCTTTGGGGCAAGATAGCTCAGTTGGTAGAGCAGTTGACTGAAAATCAACGTGTCCCCGGTTCGATTCCGGGTCTTGCCACCACTTCCGCACACGGGGCAAGCCCCGGATTCGGAGCTACTAACGCAAGCACGGAAGCCGCAGAAACGCGCCATTCCGACCGCGGCGGATTACTGAGTTATCCGCCGCCGCCTCCCGGAATCGCGGGAGAAGCGCTACCCGATACTGGGCAGAGGCCCGCCGTTGAGCCGCCGGCGCCAACGTATGCCTTTGGTCGCATGCGGTCGCGATCGAAGCCCGTGGCGCTTCACACGCTTCGAAATCGAGGCGGATCGATCAGCTACCCGTTCGTGACATCACGAAACCGCGGATTCGCACATGGATCACGCGCGACGAGGCCGGCATGAAGGCCTTCCACGCCACCAGAAAGAAGTGAGGCTGTTCCTCGTGCGGCGAGCGATAGCCGGATTTGACACTCCATCGGCGCCTACGATTTTCGCGGCATGGCTCACTTGCGCGACACGGCTCTGGCCACTCAGGCATTGGACCTGCCCGCGGCCGAACGGGCTCAACTCGCGGTGCTCTTGTTCGATAGCGTGGAGCAAGACCATGCCGAGATCTGGCCCGAACGTCTTGTTGACGAGCTTCGGCGCCGGTCGACCGAATTGCGGACCGGCCAGGTGAAGGGGCTCACCAGCGACGAGGTCTTTGGCGAGCCGCTGTGAAGGCGGGTTCTCGGAGCGGGTCTACGGAGGACGTTGGGGCTATCATTATAGCCAATGGACATTGACGCTGAGCGCGCGCTGGCGGAAGCCGGTGAGGCCGGCATCGATCTGGATCTGATCGACGCCAACCTGCGGCTGTCGGTGGACGAGCGGTGGCGACAGCACGATGCGGCGCTGAATCTCGTCTTGAAACTAGAGGAGGCGAAGCGGAGATCGGATGAACGATCTGACGGCGCTACTCCGCTGGATCACTGAGTCCGGATCAGGGTTCATGAATCTGGTGAGACCGGCCGACCGCTCGACTGGCGATCCAGCTCTGCGCTTGCTAACGGGTGTGCTGCAATGCAGCATTACGGCATGACAACGCTTCCACTCTCCAAGCGCGGGACGCTGACGCTGCCGCCCGAACTGCGGCGCAAGATGGGGCTGGATAAGCTCCGTAACCCGATGCTCATCGTCGAGGAGCGTGAAGGCGGTTTGTTCCTGCAACCCGCTACGGCCATACCGGTCCGTGACATCCCGAAGGCGCAGATTCGCGAATGGATCGTGCGCGACGAGGCCGACATGAAGGCCTTCCGGGCTGCCAAAAAGAAGTGAGACTGTTCCTCGACACCAGTGTGCTGCTCGCCGCGGCGGGATCGGCGAGGGGTGCATCGCGCTACGTCATCACTCAAGCCGCATCGCAGGATTGGGAACTGTTCAGTTCCGATTACTGCGAGGAGGAGACGCGCCGAAACTTGCTCAAGGTAGGCGCGACGGCCGCCCGCGCCTGGAGGCAACTCGCCCCGCGGATCGACTTCGTGCAAGCGAGTGTCGCCCTGGACAAGCCGTTGGTCTTCCCGAAGGCGAAGGATCGGCCAGTGGTCATTACGGCCCTGGCCGCCGAGGCTGACTGGCTGCTGACACTCGACGAAGCCGACTTTCACGAAAAGCTTGGCCGAAAGGTCTACGGCTTACGCATCGCGACTCCGGGAGAGTTTTTGTTTGAGCAGCGGAGCGCCGGCCTTCTTTGACTGAGGCTCCAGCAAGTCTGAATGGGTGGTTGGCGTCTGCCTCGCCAGATCGGCAAGCGTGCCACCTTTAAAATCGCTTACCGTAAATCCGGTAGCCGTATTCACGTCTTTGATGCACGCGGCGGATAGATCTGGGATAGTTAGGCCATCAAAATTTGCTTTTGACGCGCCTTGCCGAAACCGGCGCTTCGGGTTATCGGTGATCGTCGTAATCGCTTATGAAACACCGGAAAAATCGAGGAGGTCCTTCGATTCCGGGTCTTGCCACCATCCTTCGCCGTGTGGGTGCGGTGCCACCGTTGGTTCTCGGTTCGGGTAACTGGAGCCGGGGATGAATCCCGCATGAGCGACCCCAAGAGGCTATTGCTACGGGGTATTCGCGCCTTGCGCCCTTGTCGGCGTGACGGAACGCGATCCACGCCGGCATCGGGCCTGCTGCTCGCCCAGTGCCGATGCGATTGGGGGCGAATTGATTGCGGCGGTTGCGGCGGCGTGACTCTGCTTCATGGTGCCCGCGTCCCCAGCGCCCGGGTTTCCAACGCGCCTTCCTGATGTCCCAAACGTCGTCCTCTCCGCGGCTGGATCGGCCGGTTGATCGTGAACGCGACCACAGTCTGGGACCACCGGAGGCGCCAGTCACGCTGGTGGAGTACGGGAGCTACGCCTGTCCGCATTGCCGGGCCGCGGACGAACGGGTCGAGGAGCTGCGGCGGGAGTTTGGCGATCGGCTGCGGTTTGTCTTCCGGCATCGGCCGATCCCGGGCAATCCGCTGGCCGACCGCGCTGCCGAACTGGCGGAGCTGGCCGATCAACGCGGGCGCTTCTGGGAAGTGCACGAG
Organism: Verrucomicrobiota bacterium; assembly: GCA_023386835.1. GTDB lineage: Bacteria > Verrucomicrobiota > Verrucomicrobiia > Opitutales > Opitutaceae > Actomonas. Next base: position 41,199 of record JAEWIY010000141.1, on the reverse strand, counting down.
CGGCTGATGACGCGCTCGGAAGTGCTCTCCGAAGACGACCTGCGGGCGGTGACCGAGGAGTTCGGCCTGGCCACGGACAACGCGAACAACGAAGCCGTGGATACCGCGCGGGCGCGGGTGGAGGAAGACGTGCGCAGCGCGCGGGCGAGTGGCGTCCTGTTCACGCCGAGTTTCTACATCAACAGCCGCCAGTACGAGGGGTTGTGGGAGGAGGCGGAGTTCCGCGACGCGCTGCTCAACTCACTCGGCCATCGTATGCGGTCGGCGGCCTTGGATTTCGCGCGTTGGGCGCCCTCGGCCGGTGTGCTGCTGCTGCTCGCGACGATCGTGGCGGTGGTCCTGACCAACTCACCGTTCGGCGCCGCGTTTCTGGAGATCTGGGAAACGCCAATCGGGCTCTCGTTGGGTGAATCCTCCTTCCGGCTGCCGTTGCTCCTCTGGGTCAATGACGCGCTGCTGACGTTGTTTTTCCTGGTCGTCGGGCTGGAGATCAAACGCGAGTTCACGATCGGTCACCTGGCCAACCGGAGAGCCGCGGCGCTGCCGATCGCGGCCGCCATCGGCGGCATGGTCGTGCCGGTGCTTCTGTACAAGCTGATCATCCCAACCGGACCGTGGCAGCACGGCTGGGGTGTGCCGATGGCGACCGACACCGCCTTTGCGGTCGCGTTGATCGTGATGCTTGGGTCACGCGTGCCGATCGAGCTGCGCATCTTCCTCACCGCCGCGGCGATCATCGATGACATCGGAGCCATCCTGGTGGTGGCTTTCTTCTACACGGACCAGCTGCACCTCGGCGCCCTGGGCCTCGCGGTCGTGGCGGCGGCAGCGCTGGCGTTGTTGAACAAGTCCGCCGTGTATCGAGTCACCCCCTACGTGCTGGTCGGCGTGGTGCTCTGGGTCGCGCTGCACGAGTCGGGGCTGCACGCGACGCTGGCGGGTGTCCTGCTGGCCGTCTTCCTGCCGGCGCGCCGTCCACCCAATCTGCGCGCCCTGCTGGCGCAGGCCCAATCGATCTTCGTGGCGGAGTCCCGGCGTCCCCGCGAACTGGCGCGCCTCGGCCCGTCGGAGCCGGCGTTGACGTCGTTGGACGCAATCCACGACCGGCTCGAGTCACCGGCCGCGCGCGTGCTCCGACTGGTGTCGTTGCGTTCCAATTACTTCGTGCTGCCGCTGTTCGCCCTCGCCAATGCCGGGGTGGTGCTCGAGGCCGGCGTGTTCTCCGGTCACACGCGGCTCATGCTGGCGATCATGGCGGGTCTGGTGCTCGGCAAACCGATTGGCTTCGTGCTCGCCTCGTGGCTGGCCGTCCGCCTGAAACTCGCGGTCAAGCCGGCGGCCTACAGCTGGGCGCAGCTGGGCGCCACGGGAGCGCTGGCTGGCATCGGGTTCACGATGTCGCTCTTCATCGCCGGGCAGGCGTTCCCCGCGCCGGCAGACTTTGACGTGGCGAAGATCGCGGTGTTTGCCGCCTCAATCCTGGCGGCGGTGTTCGGCGTGGTGCTGCTGGTGGTGACGGCCCGGCGGGAAAACGCGTCGGTACCCTGACTCACGCAAGGCTGCAGTCAGGCCGACCACCGCGTCGCGAACCAGAGTTCTTCCCATGGCGCCGCCGGCCACGCGTGGTTACGTTGGGCGATGAACATCCAAGGCTGGCAGCGGGGAGCGGGAGCGATCGTTGTCATGGTGCTGGGCTTGACCCCGGCCGTTGCGCAGTCCGCTCAAAGTCTTCGGACCGAGGTGCTGCAGCCGGAGCGGCATCACCTGCGGGTGGAGGATTTGCCGGCGCCGAACGAACGCGAAAGCGTCAATCAGCGACCCGACGTCGTGAAGGTGCCCGCCAACCCGGTGCTCCGCGCGCCGGCCGGCTTCAAGTTGAACCTGTTCGCCGAAGGCATCTCCGGGGCCCGCTGGCTGGTGCTGACGCCCACGGGTGACGTACTTGTGACGCAGAAGCGCGGCAACGACATCGTCCTGCTGCGTGATCGGGATGGGGATGGCGTTGCGGAGGACCGTCGCGCGTTCGCAAGCCGCCGCAACGCCTTGAATCTCCCCTTCGGCATCGCGTTCGCGGATGGCCACATCTTCATCGCCAATACCGACGGCGTGCGGAAGTACGCGTATCGGGACGGACAGGACGAATTGCGGGGGCGGGGAGAACAGATCCACGAGCTGCCGGGTGGCGGCTACAACCAGCACTGGACGCGCAACCTCGCCCTGGGCCCGGATGGTCGCACCCTCTTTGTCACGGTGGGTTCGGAATCGAATGTCGACGTGGAGCCCGCGCCACGCGCCAGCGTCATGACGATGAACCTGGAGGGAGGTCAGTCGCGCATCTTCGCCTCCGGGCTGCGCAATCCCATCGGCCTCGCGTTCCACCCGCAGACACGAGAGCCGTACGTCGTCGTGAACGAGCGGGATCGCCTCGGCGATCGCCTGGTGCCGGACTACTTTACCCGACTGCAGGAAGGCGGCTTCTACGGCTGGCCTTTTTCGTACCTGAAAGCCGACCTGCTGGATCCGCGGCGGACGAAAAACGGACGCAGCGAGCGGCCGGACTTGGCCGAGAAGACACTGACGCCCGATGTGCTGATCGAAGCGCATGCAGCCGCCCTGGGGCTGACGTTCTATACGGGCAACGTGTTCCCGGAGCGGTATCGGCGTGGCGCGTACGCGGCCCTGCACGGGTCGTGGAATCGCTCGCAGGCGGCCGGTTACAAGCTGATCTTCTTCCCGTTTACCGCCGATCACCGGCCGGAGGGTGGTTATGAGGATTTTGTGACCGGCTTCGTTTTGGATCGCAACAAGCCGACGGTCTGGGGGCGGCCGGTTGGCCTGGTTGAGCTGCCTGATGGCAGCCTGCTGTTCGCCGACGACGAAAACGACCGCGTGTATCGGGTCAGCTACGACACCTCTTCGGCGGGTACCCGCTGACGTTGCGCGGGTCGGGTCAGGCGCCCGACATCTCCGTCTCGGTGAAGTAGCAGAGCAGCCCGCCGGTACCCAGCGGTTCAATACTCATCTGGAACCAGCACTGGTACCGCGGCGAGAAGATCGCGTACTCCTCCCGGCTCCGCTCGTTCATCGCACGCTGGTGATGTTCGTACTGCCGGCTGGACGCCGCGGTGGGAAACGCGTCCCAGAGGACGCGGCCGATCAGCGAAGACGGTTCCACACCCCAGAGTTCAGCCGCCTGCCGGTCGACGTAGGTGAAGCGGAACGTCCCGTCGACGATGTAGAAGCCGAGCCGGGGACTGCGAGGTCCGGTGGGCTCGCCTTGGCCGGCGGAGGGAGGAGTGGAAGAAGGTGGAGGAGAATCTCCGGCTGAGGCAGACGAATCACCGGCGGATTCGGACATGCCTCATGCCGTAATTGCTGCACTGGATACGGGCAAGACGCCCGGGGCTCCCGGGAAAAAATTGTCCTCGGCGATCAGCGCGGTCGCTGAATCTTCAGCCGCTTCATCATCGAACCCAACGTCGTCGGCTTCACCTTGAGCAGGGCGGCGGCGCCGTCTTGGCCGTAGATCTTCCAGTCGCAACGGCGCAACGCTTCCTCGACGATCTGGCGTTCGCGGACCGTCAGTTCGTCGAGCGAGAGCGGCGCCTCATCCACTGAGTCTGACGAGGGAGTTGGCGGGCGGCGATGGGAAATGCCATTCGTTGGCAGGTTGAAATCCAGCCGCCCGTCGCGCGACAGGATGACTGCGCGTTCAATCACGTTCTGAAGCTCCCGCACGTTGCCCGGCCAGTCGTAGTCCTGCAACCCGCGCAGCTGGCCCTTCGTCAACCGCGGCGTCGGCGCACCGAGGCGGCGCGCCGCGTCCTGGGCGAAGTGGGAAACCAACGCGGGCAGGTCATCAAGCCGGTCGCGCAGCGGCGGCACCTCGATCGGAAACACGCTGAGCCGGTAGTAGAGGTCGAGGCGGAACCGGCCGGCGCGCGCCTCGGCCAGCAGATCGCGGTTGGTCGCGGCGATGATCCGCACCTGCACCGAGCGGGTCCGTTCGTCGCCGAGGCGTTCGAACGTGCCTTCCTGAAGCACGCGGAGCAGCTTGCCCTGCAAGTCGAGCGGGATCTCGCCCACCTCGTCGAGGAAGAGGGTGCCGTGGTTCGCCAGTTCAAAGCGGCCGATGCGGTCCTTGATCGCGCTGGTGAACGCGCCGCGCACGTGGCCGAAGAATTCGCTTTCGAACAGCTCCTTCGGGATGGAAGCGCAGTTGACGCGCACCAGCGGGTGCTCCTTGCGCGGACTGAGTTCATGGATCGCGTGCGCGACCAGCTCCTTGCCAGTGCCGGATTCGCCGAGAATCAGCACGGTCGCCTCGGTGGGCGCGACGGTCGTGATCTGCGAGATCACCTTCCGCAGCGCGGGACTGTCGCCGATGATCGAACCGACGTTTTCGCGAATCTCCGCCTGCAGCGCCTCATTCTCGAATTCCAGCGTCTTGCGCTGGTGGATACAGCTCATCGCGGTGATCGTGCCCGCGATCCGACCGGTCTCGTTCCGGTACGGCGTCGTGTGCAGGTACACCCAGCCGAGTTCGCCCGACTTGCGCCGAATCTCCACTTCCAGGCAATTCTCGCATTCCTGATCGGGAGCGATCGGTGTGCGCAATCCGGTGAAGAGCACCTCGCGCAGGTCGGCTCCCAGCAGTTCCTCGGGCCGGTAGCCGGTGATGTCGGTCACGACGCCGTTTGAATAGAAGATCCGGTGGTCGGCATCCGTGATGATCACACCCTCCGCCAGGCTCTCCAGCACGGTCTGATAGAATGACTCGCGGCTGTTCAGGCTGACGATGGTGGGAGAGGGGATGCGGCTGCGCGGTTCAACCCGTCCATCGGTCTGCGGCGCTGCAGTGATCATTTGCCGAAGCAAACCGGAGGATTCGCGTGCGCAACAACGTTTCGCCGTTTTCTTCGCAACGAAAGTTCGTTGACAACGAAAAAACGTTGTGAGCTAGGGCACCAATCGTTGTTGGGTCGGAGACGCGTAAACCTTGGCAAGGCAGTAACCTATAAAAAACTTACAGCCCGGTTCAGGCCGTTGGCACGGCATTGGCAATAGGCAGTGCAGTCAAATCACCCACACCATGCATCGCCGAAATTGGATCTCTTCTGTAGTTCTGTTGGTCGCCCTGTTGGGCGTCAGCTTCCTCCTCATCGCCTGGAAGCGCCAGGCGGGTGACGAGTCCGGGGCCGGGGAAGCACAACCCACCGAGCCGGCCGAATCCGTCACCGTCGCCGTCGCCTCCGCGCGGGAACACCGCCGCGCGTCCACCTCCATCGGCACGGTGCTCGCCCTGCAGTCGGTGACGCTGCGTAATGAACTTCCGGGTACGGTGACTTCGGTCGCGCTGGAACCCGGGGCGGTCGTCGAGCCGGGCCAGGTCCTGGTGGCGCGCGACGTTTCCGTCGAGCAGGCGGAACTGGCCGCGCTGGAAGCCCAGGCTGCTCTGGCCGAAACCAACCTGGAGCGGATGCAGCGCCTGGTGCGCAACCGGGCCGCTCCGGTGGCCGAGGAGGAACGCGCGCTCGCCGAACGTGAGGTTGCGCTGGCCCAGATCGCCCGGACTCGCGCGATCATCGAACGCAAGACGATCCGGGCGCCGTTCCGCGCCCGGGTCGGCCTCGCCGATGTGCACCCGGGGCAGTTTCTCGAAGCCGGCACGTTGCTGACCACGTTGCAGGGCATCAACGACGCCGCGCACATCGACTTCACCGTCGCGCAGCACGTCGCGTCTGAACTGGATCCCGGGGACGCAGTCGAGGTGATCGTACGCCACGACCGAGCAGCGGTTCCCGCGCGTATCGTTGCCGTGGATGCACGCGTCGATCCGGTCACCCGCAATGCCGGTGTGCGCGCTCGCGTGTCCGGAGAAGCGGGCATGCTCTCGCCGGGCGCCTCGGTCCGGGTGCGTGTCGCCGAGGGCCCCACGGTCCCGGCCGTCGCCGTGCCGGCGAGCGCGCTGCGGCGCGGTCCGGAGGGGGACCAGGTCTTTGTCATCCGCGAAGACGAACAGGGGCAGCCGCGTGCGCACGCCCGTCGCGTGAACTCCGGCCCGGCGACCGGCAACGAGGTCTTGATCCTCGGTGGCCTGTCCGCGGGCGAGCGGGTCGCGGCTTCCGGCTCCTTCAAGCTGCGCGAAGCCGCGCGCGTCGCGATCGTCGAGCAGCCGGTCCTGATCGCGCAGCAGACGGCGCGTTAAGCCACCACCTCTGGCGCCCGACTGACGTCCGCCCCGGCGGGCCAGTCGGTCGGGGCCAATTTGTCACCAGAAACTCACGACATCCCCTTCGGCCTCGGCGGCGTGCCGCCCGTTGGCCCCCTTTTTGACTCTCGCCCTCATTCGCCATGCGATCCGTGACCGACATTTTCATCAAGCACCCCGTGCTGGCCGTCGTGGTCAACCTGGCCATCGTTCTGGTCGGCTGGCGCGCCGCTTCCACGCTGCCCGTCCAGCAGTATCCACAAATCGAAAGCTCCTCCGTCGTCATCACGACGATCTACACGGGCGCGAGCGCGGAGACCGTGCGCGGTTTTCTGACCACGCCGATCGAGCGCGCCGTCTCCGCCATCAGCGGAGTCGATCACCTCGAGTCCACCAGCCGCGCCGGCGTCAGCACGGTGACGGTGCGTCTGAAGCTGAACCACAACAGCACCGCCGCGCTCGCGGAGGTCACCGCCCGGTTGCAGCAAGTGCGCTCGGAACTGCCGGCTGAGGCGGAGCCACCGGTGGTCGAGGTCCAGCGGACCGATCGCCCGTACGGCACGTTCTATCTGAGCTTCACTTCCGAGCAGCGGAGTGTGCCGGAGTTGACCGACTGGCTGGCGCGCACGCTGCAGCCGCAGCTGTCGACGCTGCCGGGCGTGCAGCGGATCACGATCGAAGGCGGGCAGCCCCTGGCGATGCGGGTCTGGATCGACCCGGACCGACTCGCCGCGCTCAACCTCTCGCCGGGTGACGTGCATGCGGCGCTCCGTCGCAACAACTACCTCGCCGCAGTCGGTCAGACCAAGGGGGACCTCGTGCAGGTGAACCTGCTGGCGAACACCGACCTGCGGACGGCCGACGAGTTTGCGGAGCTGATTGTGGCGGACCGCGACGGCGCGATCGTGCGCCTGCGTGACGTGGCGCGGGTTGAACTCGGAGCCGAGGAGGCGGCGATGGTCGCCAAGTACAACCAGCAGGAGAGTGTTTATCTCGGCGTCTGGCCGCTCGTCGGATCCAACGAGATCGAGGTCGCCAGCAACCTGCGCGCGGAAATGGATCGGATCCGCCCCACGCTGCCGGAGGATGTGGAGATGACGCTCGTGTGGGACGGCACGATGTTCATGCGCGACGCCCTCGAGGAGATCTCCAAGACGCTCGTGGAAACGATGCTGATCGTGGGCGTGGCGGTGTTCCTGTTTGTCGGATCGATCCGCACCGCGCTCGTTCCCCTCGTGGCGATGCCGGTCTCGCTGATCGGCGCGGCGCTCGTCATGTACCTGTTGGGCTTTAGCCTCAACCTGCTGACGATCCTCGCCATCGTCCTTGCAGTCGGCCTCGTGGTCGACGACGCGATCGTGGTCGTGGAAAACGTAGAGCGGCACGTGCGCGAGGGGAAGACTCGTGTCGAAGCCGCCCTGGTGGGCGCGCGCGAACTCGTCGGGCCGATCATCGCGATGACGATCACGCTTGCGACCGTTTACACGCCGATCGCGTTTCAGGGCGGATTGACCGGCTCGTTGTTCCGCGAGTTCGCCATCACGCTCGCGGCGGCGGTGGTCGTGTCGGGCTTCGTGGCAATCACGTTGTCACCGGTGATGAGTTCCCGCTTTGTCCACCCGCAGGGGCGTGAGGGCCGGCTCACGAGGCTCGTCAATCGGGGCTTCGATGTCGTGCGCCGCGTGTATTCACGCTCGCTCGACGTGGCCCTTGGCATTCGCTGGCCGATCGCGGTGGCGTCACTTCTCGTGATGGCGGCGGCGTGGCCGCTCTACGTGCAGTCGCGCAAGGAACTCGCGCCGGTGGAGGACCAGAGTCACATCAGCCTGTTCATGGAAGCGGCGCCGGACTCGACGCTCGAAGCGACGAACCGTGAAACGCTGCGCGTCGTGGAGGCGATCAACTCGTTTCCCGAGGCGGAGTTCATGTGGTCGTTGACCGCGCCCTGGGGCGGCTTTGGCGGCATGGTGACAAAGTATTGGAAAGACCGCGACCGCTCCACCGAGGAGATGTACGGCGAGGTCTTTGGAGCCGTCTCCCAAACGCCGGGACTGCGGATCTTCCCGCGGCTGGACCCGCCATTGCCCACGCCCGGGCAGTACGACGTTGAACTCGTGCTGAAGAGCGATTCCGCCCCCGAGCAAATGTTGGAGATCGTCAACCGCGTGCTCGCGGCTGGACGTGACAGCGGCAAGTTCCTCTACGTCGACACCGACCTGAAGATCGACCTGCCCGAGGCGCGCGTGTTGCTCGACCGCGAACGCGTGGCCGACCTTGGGTTGGACCTCGCCGGGGTGGGGCAGGAACTCGGCACGCTGCTGGGCGGCGCCTACGTCAACCGGTTCAACTACCACGATCGCAGCTACAAGGTCATCCCGCAGGTGGGCGATTCTGATCGCGCGTCGGTGGCACCGCTGCTCGACCTGAAGATCAAGACGCCGGAAGGCGCGCTGGTGCCGGTCTCCACGTTCACCCGTGTCGAAACCAGCACGGCGCCGCGCTCGCTGAACCGTTTCCAGCAACGTGACGCCGTCCGGATCTTTGGGGGTGTGCAACCCGGCATCACGAAAGAGGAGGCGCTGCGGGTGCTCGAGGATGCGGCCCGTGTCGCGGGTGGCGCGCTGGTGGCGCTCGACCACGCGGGCGAATCGCGGCAGATCCGGCAGGAGGGTGGCACGCTCACCACGACCCTCGGCCTCGCCGTCGTATTGATCTATCTGGTCCTGGCGGCACAGTTCCACAGCTTCCGCGATCCGTTGATCGTGTTGTTCGGCTCTGTGCCGCTCGCGATCTCGGGAGCACTGATCTTCAGCTACCTCGACCTCACGACGATCAACATCTACTCGCAGGTGGGGCTAATCACCCTCGTCGGTTTGATCGCGAAGAACGGCATCCTGATCGTGGAATTCGCGAACACGCTGCAGGAACGTGGCCTGAGCAAGCTCGCCGCGTTGCGGGAGGCGTCGATCACCCGGCTCCGGCCGGTGCTCATGACCTCGGCTGCGACCGTCTTCGGGCATTTCCCGCTCGTCCTGGTTTCCGGTCCGGGCGCGGAGGCGCGCAACAGCATCGGCACGATCCTCGTGGCGGGCATGATCGTCGGCACGGTCTTCACGCTGTTTGTCGTACCCGTCTTCTACTCGCTCATCGCGGCGCAGCACGCGCCGCAGAAGCAAACCGAATCAGAACCCGCGGCTGAGGGCGTGCCTGCGCTCGAAGCCGGTCAATCCCTCGCCTGAACCATGGCCACGACCTATCCTCCCATGAACGTCCGCATCCGGAATGTTTCGACCGCTGCGTCCCTGGCGGCCGCCGTGTTGCTTGTCGCGGCCGGCTGCACGTCGGTGATCGGCGAGTACCAGGAGCCGGTGGCGCAGACGCCGACGCAGTGGCGCGAGGCCGGTGACGCGACGTTTGCGTCCGGCGACCGCTCGCGGCTCGAACCGTGGTGGCACGACCTGAACGACCCGAGGCTGAACCAACTGATCGAGCGCGCCCTCACCCACGGACTCGACGTGCGGGAGGCGTTCGCGCGGCTGGAGGAAGCCCGCGCCCGCCGGGGGATTTCGGCCGCGGACCGCTGGCCCACCGTCGGCGTCGGTGCCTCGTATTGGCGCAGTGAAGACAGCGAGCGCACGGCGTACGCCGGCCAGACGGAGGCGGTCGATCACCATGCCCTTTCGTTGGACGCCACCTGGGAGATCGATCTCTGGGGCCGCGTCCGCCGCGCGATTGAGGCGGCCGACGCGGACCTGGCCGCGAGCGAAGAGGACGTGCGGGCGGTGCAGCTGGCTTTGGCGGCGGAGACCGCCGCCAGTTACGTGGACCTGCGGGCCTTCCAGCAGCGGATCGCCCTCGCCCGGCTCAACATCGACCTGCAGCAACAGACGCTCGAGCTGGTCCAGGCGCGTTTCGACGCGGGCCTGGTCGGTGAGCGCGATGTGGCGCAGGCGGCCGCGAATGTTGCCGTGACGCGTTCACGTTTGCCGGTCCTCGAGACCGGCGAGCGGGCGGCGGAGAACCGACTCGCGGTGCTGGTTGGGGCGACGCCGGCGGAACTGGCGGGCGAGTTCGGCCGCGAGCCTGTGCCCGTGCCGCCACTTCAGGTGGCGACCGGTGTGCCGGCGGATGTCGTGCGGCGCCGCCCGGACGTGGGTCTGGCGGAGCGGCGATTGGCGGCGGAGCAGGCGCGCCTCGGCGTCGCGCGAGCGGATCTGCTGCCGCGTTTGTCGCTCAGCGGAGTGATCGGCGTGGCCGCGCAGGATGCGTCCGATCTGTTCCGGCAGGGCAGCGGTGAATACGGGTTCGGTCCGTCGCTCGCGTGGACGCTCTTTGACCGCGGGCGGCTCCGGCAGCGCGTGGCGGTGCAGGATGCGCGGGCCGAGCAGGCGTTGATCCAATGGGAACGCGCCGTGTTGCTCGCGCTGGAGGAAACCGAAAATGCCATGACGGGATTCGTGCGCGGCCAGGTGCGCCGGCAGTCGTTGCTTGGGGCGACCGAGCAGGCGCGCCGAGCGGTGGAACTCGCACGATTTGAATACACGGAAGGTTTGTCGGATTTTCAGGCCGTCCTGGATTCGCAACGGGCGCTGGCGCAGCTGGAGGACGAGGTGGCGCAGACTGAGGCCGCCATCACGACGCAGTTCATCGTGCTGCAGAAGGCCCTCGGCGGCTGACCGCGGCGGAGTCGTCCGTTCAGCCGAAGAGCGGGCGTCGATTGAGGCGCCACACCGCCACCGCCATCACGGCGGTGGCGATCCCGAGCAGAATGCCGATGATCGGCAGCACGCCGAGCAGACCCTCTCCGGCCCAGAGCACCTGGAGGAAGCCTTCGATCGACCAGTACACCAGCGTGAGGCGGCCGATCTGTTGCATGAACTCTGGCATCAGGCTGAGCGGGAACCACGCTCCACCCGTCGCGCTCATGACCATGACGAGGAAGGTGGCGAGCCCGCTCGCCGCCTGGGAGTTGGGCGAGAACGCGGCGATCAGCATGCCGAACGAAGCGCAGGCCGCGGCGGCACTGAGCGCCACGACGAGCAGCGGTCCGAGATGTCCCAGCACGTCGATCCCGTAGAGCAGCGCGCCGGCCGTGAACATTACCGTCAGCTGAACCAGCCCGAGGAGCATGCCGAAGAGGAAGCGGCTCCACAGCAGTTGGGCGCGCGTGACCGGTGCAGCAAGCAGGCGTTGAAAGAGCCCGCTGTTCTTCTCGTCGAAGAAGGCCGCGGAGGAGCCGCTGACCGCGAAGAGCAGGAACATGATGGCCCAGCCGCCGACCAGCCGCGTTGCTTCGGGACTCTGCACGTTCGCGCCGACGAGCTGTTCCTCTTCCAGTTGGATCAATTGAGCCAGGCCACCGGCGTTCGAGCCAGGGTCGGCTGCAGCGGCGTCGGAGTTCGTGGCGTGGGTGGATGTATCCGCTGTGCCGAACCAGCTGCGGGCGAGTTGTTGCTCAACCGCTGTGGGATCGCCGCCGAAGGACTGCGTGATCACGCCGGCCAGGCGCGAATTGAACTGCTCCAGCCCAAGCTGTCCGATGGCGCGGCGCGCACCGTCCTGCAGCGCTTCGCCCAGCAACTCGGGCGTGGCCGTGTAGATCGTTTTCTGAAGCAGGCCGCGCACGGTTTGCGCTTCAATCTCGTTTCGTGGATCCGACAGGATACGGATGTTCAACCCGACACGATCGGACGGAAAGAAGTCCGGCGGCAGCACGACGGCGAAACGGAAGCGCCGCTCCTGAATCAGCTGCCGCGCCCCGGCCTCGTCGAGCGGTTCAGTCACTCCGGACTGGTTGGTCCGCGTGGTGATGACCCGGAACGCCGGTTCGTTCTGCAGCGCCTGGACGAGCCCCGCCGCGGAAGGACGACCGCTGAGGTCGACGACCCCGAGCGGCACGGCCGAGGGCCCGCTGGAGCCACCGCGCAAGTTGAAGACGAAGCCGAAGATGTAGACCAGCGCGAGTGGCACGACGAACGTCAGCACCAGGGCCGAGCGATTCCGGATGAAGAGCAGCAGGTCCTTGGCGACCAGAACGGAGAGCGTGCGCATGGCGGGGTGGATTATTCGCGCAGATGCCGGCCGGTCTGGTGGAGGAAGACGGCCTCGAGAGTGGGGCGTTCGACCGAAAACAGCCGGCCCGGCAGGCCGTGCGACTCGACCAGCGCGTAGAAGGTCGAAAGCTGGGCCTGGGCGTGCGGGCGAAAGCGATACAGCCCGTTGTGCTGCTCGAGGACGCCGTGGGGCGACAGCGCCGGTGCGAGCGCAGCTGTTTCGGTCGTTGCGCGAAAGTGGATCTCCTCCTCAAAGGGCAGGCTGGCCAGCAGGTCGTCCAACGTACCCATTGCCAGGATACGCCCGTGATCGATGATGCCGATGCGCGAGCACAGACGTGTCGCCTCCTCCATGTAGTGCGTGGAGTAGATGATCGTCATGCCCTGTTCGCGATTGAGTCGCTGGAGCAGCTCGAAGATCGCGTTGCGGGACTGTGGATCGACACCCACGGTCGGCTCGTCGCACAGCAGCAGCGCCGGTTGGTGGAGCAGGGCGGCGGCGAGATTGAGCCGGCGTTGCATGCCGCCCGAAAAGGTGCTGACACGATGCTTGCGCCGTTCGTGCAGTTGCACCGCCTGCAGGGCCTCCGTGACCCGCGTGCGCAGGGTGTCACCACGCAGCCCATACAAGCGTCCGAACACGTTGAGGTTCTGTTCGGCGCTGAGATCCTCGTAGAGCGCGATGTGCTGCGGCACCAGCCCGAGGATGCGACGCGACACCTGTGATGACGGACCGAGCGGCTGACGGTTCCACGTCAACGCGCCCGCGTCAGGCGAACGAAGCCCCGCCAGCAACGACATCAACGTGGATTTGCCGGCGCCATTGGGTCCCAGCAGACCGAAGAACTCGCCGGAATGGATTTGCAGCGAGATGTCATCGAGAGCGGTGAGCGTGCCGTAACGCTTCGTGACACCAGTAAGTTGAAGCATGTGAGGACAGGTTGGGCGCGAGGCTACCCACAACGCACAAACCGGCCCGGCTCAAGCTGGAAGCAGCGACCGGCGTTTGCCCAACATTCACTGGGAGCCGCTCGACCTAGTCCCGGAGCAGCGACCGAAGATCGTCCAGCCCGAGGCGGGCGGCCGCGGCATCGCTGGCCTCGAAGACGTCGGCCAGCAGAGCGCGCTTCTGATCCTGCAACGCGAGCACCTTCTCTTCCACCGTGTTGCTGCAGATCAGTTTGTAGCTCGTGACGACGCGGGTCTGGCCGATGCGGTGCGCACGATCCGTCGCCTGGGCTTCCACCGCGGGATTCCACCACGGGTCAAAGTGCACCACCGTGTCGGCACCGGTGAGGTTGAGCCCGGTGCCGCCCGCCTTGAGCGAGAGGAGAAACAGGGGAATGCCGGAGTCGGACTGGAAACGATCCACCTCGGCCTGACGGGCCCGAGCGGGCATCGAGCCATCGAGGTAGCAGTACGGAATGTGGGTCGCGTCCAGTTCTTCGCGCAGCAGCGCCAGCAGCGAGGTGAATTGCGAGAAAACGAGGATGCGATGGCCCTCGTCCAAGGCCTCGTCGAGCAACTCGCGGAAGGCGCCGAGCTTGGCCGAATCGCTGTATCCAGTGGCAGGAGACTCGCTCGCCGCGGCCTGGGGCAGCAGGCGCGGGTCGACGCAGACCTGCCGGAGCCGCAGCAATTGCGTCAACGTGGCGAGCCGCACCGCATTCTCGGAGGCACCGCTGGCCTCGAGGTCGAAGAGCGCCCGTTCGCTTTCCTCGTGCACACGGCGGTACAGCGCCGCCTGCGGTGGGGGGAGGTCGCAGTAGATCACCTGCTCAATCTTGTCCGGCAGCTCCGGAGCCACGGAGGCCTTCGTGCGCCGCAGGATGTAGGGTGCGGTCTGCGCGCGCAGCCGATCATCATGCCAGGAGCGCTCGTCGCCGCGCAGCCCGGTCGGCAGCGGCTTGAGGAATCCGGGCATGAGGAAGTCGAAGAGCGACCGCAGGTCCTCCAGTGAGTTCTCGAGCGGCGTGCCGGTGAGGAGGAAGCGCCCGTTCGCCCGCAGCGAGCGCAGCGCGCGGGCATTGCGGGTGCGCCGGTTCTTGATGTGCTGCGCCTCGTCGGCGATGACGCAGTCGAAGCTGAACTCGGAGAAGGAATCCTCGTCGCGTCCCAGCGTGGCGTAGGACGTAATGACCAGGTCGATACCGCCGAGCGCTTCCGGTCCCGCCAGCCGCCGTTCGCCGTGGTGGACAAAGGTGCGCAGGTCCGGAGCAAACCGGGCGGCCTCACGCCGCCAGTTCTCCATCAACGAGGCCGGGCAGACGACGAGCGACGTGTGCGCGGTGGCTCGGCCGGGTTCGGCCCGGCGCGCGGCCAGCAGCGCCAAGGCCTGCAGGGTTTTGCCCAGGCCCATTTCGTCCGCGAGAATGCCACCCAGCTGGTGGTGATAGAGGTACCACAACCAGGCGACGCCCAATTGTTGGTACGGCCGCAACTGCTGCCCGAGGGCGGATGGCACCGGCGCGGCCGGAAGCCGGCTGAGGTCGCGCATCGCCTCGCTGCGGGAGCGCCACGTGCCCGGTGGCTGGAAGGCCGGATCGATCGTCTCCAGCACGTCGTTGACCTCCGCCACCCGCGCCGCGGAGATGCGCACGGTGCGGCGGCCTCCGGTGCCGGCGGCGGGCTCGGCGGCCAGGCTGGCCTGGGCTTCGCGTAGGCGCGTCAGCCGGTCACGATCGAGCAAATACACGTGAGCGCCGTCTTCCACGTAACCACGCCCGGAGGCCACGGCGGACTGGACCGCGGGATCCGGCGCCCGGCCGGTGGCAAAGCCCACGGTGACGTCGTATCCATCCCGAGCCTCCACGACGTCCGCGGTGAGTTCGGCGAAGCGCAGCCGCTCGGTGTTGCGGGAAAAGTTGTCGGTAAATTCGGCGTGGAACTCGTCGCGCAGCGCGGCCCAATGGGTGGCGAGGAAGTTCAGGACCTTGTGCCGGTCGCGCAGCCACCATTTGCGGTTCGAGGGTTCCAGCCGGAAACCGTGTTCCTTCAACAGTTCGAGCGCGGCGTTGTAGGATGACGCCTCACGTGACGGCAGGCTGATCGCGAGGTAGTGCTCGGAGCCATCGACAGTCAGCGGCGTGTAGGAGGCGCGTCGTGACACCGCGGGGGCGCGGGCGGCGTCGGTCGAACGAGCGGTATTCGTTTGGGCGCGACTGGCGGCGGGAGTGGGATTCGGAGCCGAGGGTGGAGCGGGGTCGGCGGGTTCGTTGAGGTGTTCGCTCACGCCGCGCAGCAGCGGCCCGACCCAGAGCAAGGGTTTGGCCGGTGCATTGACCCAGGCGAACACTGGTTGGCCTCGCAGCAGCGTCACGAGTTCGCGCAGTTGGCCTCGAGTGAGTTGCAGGAACAGGACGGGCGCGGGTTTCGCGCCGAGACGCTGTAGGGTGGCGAGCGCCGGCAGCAGATCTGCGCTCGGGGCGACCGACAGGTCCAGCTCCACCTTCACGGCGATCGCATCTCGCGTCGCGGCGGCGGCAAGGTTGGGCGGAAGAAGAAGGCGCAGCATGGAACGGCAACGTGCCACGACGGCACGTTCTGAAAAGCAACTTTCGGTTAAATGCCCGATGATGCACGTCAAGGGTTGCGGCGCGCCGTTCACCGACTTTCGCTGAGGGGCGATGCGTTGTCTGATCACCGCCGGCCCTACGCGCGAGTACCTCGACCCAGTCCGTTTTCTCAGTAACGGATCGAGTGGAAAGATGGGCTATGCGCTCGCCGAGGCGGCCGTGGCGCGCGGATGGGAAGTGGACCTGGTGAGTGGTCCGGTGGCGTTGACCAGCCCGGCGGGAGCCCGTTTGGTCCGGGTCCTTTCGGCGGACGAAATGTACCGCGCCTGCGCCGCGCGTTTCGAGGCGTGTGATGTGTTCATCGCGGTAGCAGCGGTGGCTGATTACCGCGCGGCGAACCCGCAGCCGCACAAGATCAAGAAACAGGACGGCAGCCTGACGATCGAACTCGTGCCGACCATCGATATTCTCAAGACGCTCGGCGCGCAGAAGCGTCCCGGGCAACTTGTGGTGGGTTTTGCGGCGGAGACGCAAGACCTGGAGGCGTATGCCCGCCGCAAGCTCGTGGAGAAAAACTGCGATTGGATCGTGGCGAATGACGTGGGCGCCGCCGGCATCGGCATGGAGGCGGACGACAACGCCGTTACGATGCTCGCGCAGGACGGACGCCGCATCTCCTTCGGCCGTGCGCCGAAACGCGAGGTGGCGGACTGGGTGCTGCGCATGCTCGTTACCTGACGAGACGCACGCGACGCCGTCGCGGTGGCGTCAGGTGGACGCGTCGTCCTCGAGAAACGTGGCCTGCGTCGCGGCCGGCCGGCGTGGAGCGGGACGGTCGTGCGAAAGGTGTCGTGGCGGCCGGGATACACGCTGCGCCACCGCCGCTTCACGGTCTGCCACGATGCGGTCGCAGATCTTGTGGATCTGCAGGCGCAGCCAGCGGGAAGTCGGGCTGTTGGGCGTGTAGTCCGCCGGCCCGTAGTGATCGATGCGACCAACCTGGCGAAGGCGATCGTTTTGCTCAAACTCGGCGGTCGAATCGGGGTTGTAGACGGCGTACGCCTTGCCGCCACCACTCTTGACCACGGAAAAGCTGGGGATGTCGCTCGGGCCGTCCGCGATGTAGATCATGTTCATCAACGGAATCCGGCGATCCTCCGGCCGGATGTTGGAGTTCACGTCGATGTTGGGGTTCTTGTTCGTCCCCTTGTTGATTTCGAAGATCGCCTTGGTCTTGGTCGTGTTGTCGATGACCATGCCGATCTGGGCGATCTCGGCCGCGGCGGTGATCGCAAACTCCTCCTGTTGCAGGAAGCCGGGTTGCAGCGGGTTCTCGACGAATTCGCAGCCCCAGACGCCGTCCACCTTCGGCGCGATCTGGCTGCCGCGGATCATCTCCGCCAGGCCGGTGCTGACGATGTAGTGCTCCAGCTGGATCTCGTGTTTGGCGTACTCGGGTTTTTCGCGGACGTAGCCGCGGCTGACGTCGAGGAACTCCGGCATGCCCGGATAAAACTGAATCTCGGCTCCGCACTTGCGCAGGAGCTGGTTGTTCAGCCCGGCCATGTGTCCACTCAACACATACGTCAGCAGGTGGTTGAGGTAGGCGATTTCGCCGGAGATGTGATAGCCCCGCTGGCGGTAGCGTTCACCGAGGCTGTTGGTTTCCGCCCAGAACGTCGGCTCGTCGATCCCGAAGTGCCGAAACAGCGGCGCCTGCATGTAGTCCGGGATGAGGGTCTTGTCGAAGTCCCAGATGCAGGCGATGATGTTCTGCGTAAAAAGGGTGGTGGCCATGGCATGTCCCGCGCCCGGAACCCGCGGGTCCGCGGCGGTGGGGCTGACGCAAGCCACCGGGGGGCTCCGGCGCAATGCGCAAGTTGTCGCTCGCCCCGCGCCGCCGACTTGCCCTTTGTGGGAGGGTCTCCGGATCTTTTCGCCTGAATGCCCTCGCTGCCTGACATCGCTCCGTTCCAACGCCGCCTCGATGAACTCGACGCGCAGATGGCCGCGCCGTCGTTCTATGCGCAGCCGCGGCGGGCGGCGGAAGTGACGCGCGAACAGCAGAAGCTGGCGCGGCTGGTGGCGGATTACCGGGAGTGGCAGCGGCTCGAGCGCCAGATCATCGAGGCCCGCGACCTGTTGAAGGATCCGTCGAGTGACCCGGACCTGCGCGAGCTGGCGGAGCTGGAGCTGCCGGAGAACGAACAACGGCGCGAGGAATTGTCCGAAGCCATCCTTCTGGCGATGATCCCGCCGGAGCCCACGGACTCGCGCAACACCGTGCTGGAAATCCGCGCCGGCACGGGCGGCGACGAGGCGGCGCTGTTTGCCGGCGAACTCTTCCGCGCGTATTCGCGTTACGCGGACACGCATGGGTGGTCCGTGCAGCCGATGTCGTCGAGCCCGGCGGAACGCGGCGGATTCAAGGAAGTCATCGCGCTGATCAGCGGCACGGACGTGTATCGACAACTCAAGTTCGAGAGCGGTGTGCACCGCGTGCAGCGTGTGCCGGTGACGGAGGCGAACGGCCGCATTCACACCTCCACGGTGACGGTGGCCGTGCTCCCGGAGGCGGAGGAGGTCGACATCGAGATCGACCCGCAGGAACTCGAAATCACCGTCAGCCGCGCGAGCGGTCCCGGTGGCCAGGGTGTGAATACAACCGATTCGGCGGTGCAGATCCTGCACAAACCGACCGGGTTGATCGTGCAGTGCGCCGATGAACGCTCGCAGCTGAAGAACAAGGCCCGCGCGTTGACGGTGCTGCGCTCACGGTTGCTCAAGTTGAAGGAGGAGGAGGAGCGCGCGAAGTATGCGGCGCAGCGGCGCAGCCAGATCGGCACCGGCGACCGCAGTGAACGCATTCGCACCTACAACTTCCCGCAGAGCCGCGTGACGGATCACCGCATAGGCCTGACGCTGCACAGCCTGGCGCGCGTCATGGAGGGTGATCTCGATCCGTTGATCGACGCGCTGCAGAAAGAGGACATGCAGCTGAAACTCGCGGCCTTGAGCGGGCGCGAACCGGTGCTCCGCGTGATGCGGGTGGCCGAGGAGGATTAGGAGCCCCGCGCGCACGCCTCGCCGAGATCATGCTGAGCGTTCTGGACATTGTGCAGAAAACGACCGCGCACTTCGCGGCGCGGGGGATCGAGAACCCGCGGCTGAACGCGGAGCTTCTGATCGGGCATGCGCTCGGGTTGAAACGCATGCAGCTCTACCTGCAATTCGAGCGTTTGCTGCCGGAAGGGGAGCTGGAGAAGATCCGCCCTCTCGTGCGGCGCCGCAGCCAGCGCGAGCCGTTGCAGTACGTGATCGGGGAGGTGGAGTTTGCCGGGTTGAAGCTGAAGGTCGACCGCCGCGCGCTCATTCCGCGTCCGGAGACGGAGCTGCTGGTGGAAATGATCGGGCAGCGCATGGACGCTGCGGCGGTGCGGTCGATCCTCGACCTCGGCACGGGAACAGGCGCGCTGGCCCTGGCGCTCGCCGCCGTGTTCCCGCAGGCGCAGGTCCTGGGTGTCGATGTTTCGGACGAGGCACTTGGGTTGGCCGCGGAAAACGTGCAACGACTTGGCATGGCCGAGCGCGTGACCGTGCGGCGCTCGGATTGGTACAGCGCAGTCGAGCCCGGCCGCCGCTTTGAGATCATCGTCGCGAACCCGCCCTACCTGACCGAGGAGGAGGTTCGCGAGGCCGCGCCTGAAGTGCGTGAGTTTGAGCCCGCTGGCGCCTTGGTCGCGCCGGAGGAGGGGCGGGCGGCGCTCAATCAGATCATCACGCGTGCACCGGAGTTTCTGGCGTCCCGGGGATTATTGGCGTTGGAAACCGGGATTGCACAACACGCCGCCCTGAGCAGCGCCTGTGTAGCGGCCGGGTTGACGGACGTTGAGAGCGTGCAGGATCTGACGGGACGCGACCGCTTTGTGCTTGCCCGCGCGAGCAGCTAAAACGAAGCGGCCCACCGGGAGGGGTGGGCCGCGGCAGAGCGGAAGTTCAGTTGGCTGCCCGGGCGTGATCCGGCTTTTTCTGCGGCGTCAGCTGCGCCGTGAGCGGCGCATGATCCGCGACCCACATCTGCGGGTCCTGCCCGAGCTCCATCGCGTCGATGAGCACGCGCATCGCCTCACGCAGGTGGATGTCGAGGCGGGCGTAACCCTCGCGCTCGGAGTCCTCGGAAGCGTCCGGGTCCAAGGCGGTCTCGGGATTCTCCGGATCCGGCTCGGCGCGCTTGTTCTTCGCCGGCTTCGGCGCGAGGAGGAACTCGCGGAAGGCGAAGTTGCCCTCGGCCAGGCGGTCACGCTCCGTCTCCATGCGCTTGCGGAATTCCTTGTCGGCCTGCTTCTGGCGCTCGCGCTCAACCAGGTTGAGCGAAACCGCCTTCTGCTGCTCCTGCCGCGTGGTGAACCAGTTGATACTCTCGTTGAGATAGGCGAATTCCTCGAGCGAGGCCTGGCGCTCGGCGCTGGCGCGGCGCAGCGTATCCAAAACTTTGTTATCCAGCGGCTGGCCGGTGAAGTAGCTGGTCGGAATCTCGTCCCAGACCAGGGCGTGGGGGAGGGCGGCTTCGCCGGCCGACGGTAGATGATTCTCGATCGACGGCAGGACGATGTCCGGCACGACGCCGCGCCGCTGCGTGGACGACCCGGACGGCAGATAGAACTTCTGAATCGTCAGCTTCGTCGCGCCTGTCTTCTCGGGAACTCGGCCGCGGGTCGGCAGGAAATTGCGCATCTCCACCACGGTTTGGACCGTGCCTTTGCCGTGCGTGGACGAATCACCGATGACGACGGCGCGGCCGTAGTTCTGCAAAGCGCCGGCAACGATCTCCGAGGCCGACGCGCTGAACTTCGAAACGAGCACGGCCAGCGGGCCGGTGTAGGCGACACCATTGTCCTCATCCGAGTCGACTTTCACATCGCCGTAGTAGGAACGCACCTGCACGACCGGACCGGCTTCGATGAACAGGCCGGTCAACTCAATGGCTTCTGAAAGCAAACCGCCGCCGTTGTCGCGCAGGTCCAGAACCAGGCCTTCGATGCCGGCCTGCTCGAGTTGGCGGATGAGATCCTTCACGTCGCGCGACGCGCTGTTCTGTTTGTCGGGATCAGCGGAGGCGTCCGGCCCGTAGAAGGCGGGCAGCGTGATCACGCCAACCGGGCGGATCTTCCCTTCGTGATCCGGCACGTCAAAGATGGCCGCATGGGCGCGGGCGGAGTCGAGGTTCACCAAGTTGCGCGTCAGCACGATCTCCTGTCGCACGGAAGGATCCGGCGCGGCGGCGGGCTGGACGACGAGGCGGACCTGGGTGCCCTTTTCACCGCGGATCAGGTCGACGATCTTGCGCAGCTTCATGCCGATGACCTCGACGGGTTCATCGCCGTCCTGCGCGACGGCGATGATCTTGTCGTTGGGCTTGAGCCGCGAATCGAGATCGGCCGGTCCCCCGGCGATGACTTCCTTCACCACGCAGTAGTCCTCCTCGAGCCCAAGCAGGGCCCCGATGCCGACGAGTTGCAGGCGCATCTGGATGCCAAAGTCCTCGTAAGTGTCGGCGGAGAAGTACGTCGAGTGCGGGTCATACAGCTTCGCGACGTTGGTGAGAAAGAGTTCGCTCAGATCCTGGCTTTCGAGGTCGGCGAGGTTCTTGAGCATGCGCTCGTAGCGCTTCCGCACGCTCGTGCGCGCTTCCTCGACGGACTTGTCGTTGAGAATTTCCTGGAGCAACTCAAAGCGCAGCCGCTTGTGCCACAGCGCGTCGGCGTCTTCGCGGGTGGCCGGCCATTCGGCTTTTGAGCGATCGGTTTCGTAAGCCTCGTTGGTGTCGAGGGGCAGCTCGGTTTCGAGCTGCTGGAAAATCCACTGCGCGCGTTCCTCGGCGCGCTTCTCGTACAACTTGAAGATCTCGAAGGCCGGCTCGATGTTGCCGAGAGAGGCGACGTTCCAGTAGAGGCCGGCTGAATACTGCCGCTCGAGCGCCTGGCGATCGCTGTCGATGAAGAACAGTCGCTGGCCGTCGAGATCCGTCATGTAGTTCGGGATGATCTCGGAATAGTCCTCCGGCTTCACCGCCTCGCGGTTGTAGTGGGCCTCTTCGAGCAACTTCACCAGTGTGCGGATCTCCGTGGCGAACGCGGGGCTGGTGGTGAGGGTGCGGTCCGGCAGCGCACTCAGCGTTGTGCTGGCGAGGGTGAGACCGAGCAGCAACGAGGTGATGACCGGCGGCAGGCGAAAGTTCATGTGCACAAAAGGGGGTGACGAAAAAGATTCAGGCGGGAAACACGACGCCTCGACGCCCGATGTTGTGTAGGTTCGACATCATGGGAAGCCTGAGTTCCGCGCGCACGGTGAGTGAATCACGGCACCGTTGCGGGGCAGGATTACGGAAGCGAAACCCGGGCCGGGCTCGGGAGCCTGGCTGGGGCACGCTAACGACTCAGTAGGTTCTTTGCCTCATCCAGCCGGCGCTTCTCCTCGGCGGTCAGCGCTCCGAAGCCGTGGCTGTTGATCTTGTCGAGGATGCGATCCACCTCGGCGCGCAAGTCTTCGCGCGTCGGCGTCGACACGTTAACGTGGTAGTTCTGGGCAACCGGCGCGGCCTTCGCGCGGCGGAACCAGCGTGGGACTTCGATGGAGCTCGGCCGATCAGGATCGGCCCATTCACGCTGGTGCACGAAGCGG
Source organism: Verrucomicrobiota bacterium (assembly GCA_023386835.1). Taxonomy (GTDB): domain Bacteria; phylum Verrucomicrobiota; class Verrucomicrobiia; order Opitutales; family Opitutaceae; genus Actomonas. The sequence continues at coordinate 18,739 of JAEWIY010000141.1, read as the reverse complement.
AAGAACAGATAACCCGCGGCCATACCGCCCAAGTGCGCCGAGTGCGCGTAGCTGAACGGCTCCGTTCGACCCATGACCTCGTAGAAGAGGAAACCCATTGCGTCCAAAGCGAGGATGCCAAACGCGATCCACTTCGGCTTGAGCGTGACAGGCAGGACAAAAAAGAGGAGGAGCGTGATCGGCTGGTTCGGATTGATGCAGGCGTAAACGACCAGCAGCGCGAGGACACCCGCCGAGGCGCCGACGACGGAACCGCCGTACGTCCAGTTCGTCGCGGCCCAAAGGAGCGCGCCACCCAGCACACCGCCCAAGTACAGCGTCAGGAACCGCCGGGGCCCCAGCAGCGGGAGCAACTCTCGGCCGAGGAAGAACAGCGCGAGCAGGTTCCCGATGATGTGGAGGTAGTTGCCGATGCTGTGCAGGAAGCTGTAGGTGAACAGCGTCCAGATGTGACCCGATTTGAGCCCCGTGATCGTCAGTTCAAAGAGATTCTCGAACGACTGGCCGATACGGGGATTCGTCCACCAGCGGTAGATCACGTGCTGCAGGACAAAACCGGCCACGATCGCACAGATCAGCCACGTCAGCACGGACGTACCCGAGCGGGAGTAGCTATCGCGCATATAGGTCCGGTCCGAAAGCATCGCAGCGACGGTAGAAACGGGTTCAGGCAAACTCAAGCCGCCCGCAGAATTTTGTCCGCTTTGAGCCTTCGGAGTGCCGTCTTTTTTCGAGACGAATGCAGATTGTGCAGGTCAGGGACCATCTTATTGACAGCCTTCGGCAATGGTCTTTGTTGCGGAGGACCTATGGCCAACAAAGCAGACAAGTGGGAGCAAAACGTAGCGGGTAAGTTCTACGTCGATCAGCAATGCATCGATTGCGATCTCTGCCGCGAAACCGCGCCTGGGTTCTTCACGCGTCACGACGAGGGCGGCTACTCCTACGTGCACAAGCAACCGACCACCGAAGAGGAGGTCTCGCAATGCATGGAGGCCTTGGAAGGCTGCCCCGTTGAGGCCATCGGCAACGACGGCGACGAGTAAGCCGTTTTCAGTTCAGATTTTGATGAAGCCCTCTCGATTGGCCGAGAGGGCTTTTTGCTGCGCGGGGAGGCTGACTTGTTAAGTGGAACGCAGTTTTGAATAACAAGTTTCTTGCGCGGTCGGCCGGCTGCTCCTTACCAAGACCGGATGCGCGGAGATGCAGTGCTCATCAGATCGGGTTGGGGAATGGGGTTGCTCCTCGTCTCGGTGGCAGCCGGACAGCCGGCGGAGCCGGAGGTTTGGACGGATGACGTCGTCGATCTGCCCGGGCTGTGGGTGCACTCGCCGCGGGTGGCGAACCAGGAACCCTCCGGCACGATCGCGATGCCCATCTCCGGATTGCGCTTTGAGCCGCAAGTGGATGTGCAAGCCCGCAACCTTGCCGAGGGACAGGCGGACGTCTCGATCCGCGGCGGCACGTTCGCCAATACCGGGTTCTCGATCGCGGCACTGCCGCTGTACGATCCGCAGACCGGGCACTACTCGGCGGAGGTGCCGATCGCGCCGGAGATGCTCACAGCGGCCCGCGTGTCGACCGGCACGCGTCACGCGCAGCAGGGGTGGAACGCGTCAGTGGGATCGATCAACCACGGGTGGCGGCCCATCCGCGATCGCGGCCACATTGCGGCCAGCGTGGGCGACTCCTCGACGTATCGGGCGGAACTGCACACGGCGATGTCCTTGCCTCACGGTTTTGGCGCCGATGTGGCGCTGGCGCATTCGCGTTCAGACGGCTCGGTGCAATGGGGCGACCACGAATTCTCGCGGGCCAATGTGCGCCTGCAGCACCGGACAGAAACCGGACAGACGGATGTTTTTGCCGGCTACCAGTCGAAGTTCTTCGGTTGGCCCAACCTCTACACGCCCTTCAATTCGGCGGAGACGGAGAACCTGCAGACGGTGCTCCTGGCAGCGACCCATCGTCGGGAGTGGTCGGAGGAGGAATACGTCGATCTCGGCGTTTTCCACCGGCGCAACAAGGATGACTACGCGTTCAATCGCTTCGCCCCGGTGGGCCCCGTGCATCCGTTTCAGCACACCACTTGGACCAGCGGCACCGGTGTGAACGGCCGGCACGTTGTATCCGACAACTGGGCACTCCGTTACCGGTCGCAGGCGCTGGTCGACAGCCTCGAGTCAACCTCGCTCATCTTCGGGCGATTTCAGCGCCGGACCTACTGGGGCGCGGGCGTGTTTCCGGAATGGCGACAGCCGTTGGCGGACGATCGGACGCTGGTGGTCACCGCTGGTGCGTCGTACGACGACACAAACCGCGATGAGTCAGCGTTCTCGCCGGTCTTCGAGGTTGTCCGCGAGTCACCGGCGTCGATCTGGCCGCGCCTGTACGCGGGCTACGCGCAGTCGTCGCAGGTGGCCGACTACACGGCACTCAACGGCAATCCCGCCGCCGGCCTTTTCCGCGGTCATCCGGACCTCGCGCGCGCCACCACGCACAACCTCGAACTCGGTGGCGAGTTCGCGTGGCGCGGCTGGACCGGCCACGCGGCCGTGTTCGTGCGTCGTGACGACGATCTCGTCGACTGGACGTTTCGCCAGGGTGTCACTGCGCGACTCGCGCGAGCCGTCGACATCGAGACGGCCGGGGTGGAGCTTTTCGCGCGGCGCGTCTGGGGGCGTTACGAACTCCTGCTCGGATACACGTGGCTCGAAAAGGATGCGGACTACAGCGGCGCGGAAGTCGACGGCAGTTTCTATGCATTGAACTTTCCGAAGCATCGCTTGACGGCCGGCCTGGTGGCTCGGTTCGGCCGGGGCTGGGAGGTGCGGGTCGATAATGAAGCGAGGGTGCAGGAGGATAACCCGCTCCGCCAGGTCGGGGGAGATGAAACGTGGCTGACCGCGGTGGGAGTTTATTGGCGCGTACCGCGCGTGCCGGGATTGTTGCTCTCGCTGCAGGTCGACAACCTCTGGAACTCCAACTTCGAGGAAGTGCCCGCGGTGCCGGCGGCGCGACGGACGACCGCGTTCGGGGCTCGCTGGAGTTGGTGAGCCGATCCGCCAACGGCGGGAACGAGGGGCCCGGATTGGCGCGCGCGCTTGCGACTGCTCGTGCTCCGGTGTCGTGTAACCGGCTTCATGTCCTCTCCGTTTCTTGACCTTTCCTTCGACGTCCGTTGGTCCGAGCTCACCGCGGAACACGTTGTCCCTGACCTCGAACGCGCGCTCACCGACGCGCAAGCGGCCATCGACGCGGTTGCCGGTCAGCCACTCGAGAGCGTGACGTACGCGAGCACCTTGGCGGCGCTGGATACGGCGACGGAGACGTTGAACCAGGCGTGGGGCAAGGTCACGCACCTGCAGTCGGTCGCCGACTCGCCGGCCCTGCGCGAGGCGCACAATACGATGCTGCCGAAGGTCTCGGCTTTTTTTGCCAAGATTCCGCTGAACCCGGAGCTGTGGCGGCGCCTGAAGGCCTTCGCGGAGACGCCGGCGGCGGCCGCGCTGACCGGTGTGTATCGCCGGCACCTCGACGAGACGCTGGCGGACTTCCGGCAGGCGGGCGCGGATTTGCCCGACGAGCAACGCGCGCGTCTGGAGCAGATTCAAAGTGAACTCGCACAGCTCACGCAGGAGTATTCGGAACACGTGCTGGATGCGACCAACGCTTGGCAGTTGCTGGTGGAGGATCCGGCGCAACTCGAGGGCATCCCGGAGCATGCCCGCGCCACGGCGCGACGGTCCGCCGTCAGCAAGAATCTCGGCACGCCCGAGCGACCGGTCTGGCGTTTTACGCTCCACCAGCCGTCGCAGGAGCCGGTCATGACGTACGCCGAATACGAGCCGTTACGGCAGGAAATGTGGCGCGCGGCGGTGGCCGTGGGTTCTGAAGCGCCGCATGACAATCGTCCACTCGTGCCGCGAATTCTGGCGTTGCGGCAGGAAGAGGCGCGGCTGCTGGGGCGTGACAACTTTGCGGATCACGTGTTGCAGCGGCGGATGGCCCGGGAAGGCGCCAAGGCGCTGACCTTCATCGAGGACCTGCAACGCCGCGCCGAAGCGGCGTTTCGCCGGGAGTGCGCCGAGCTCGAGCAGTTCGAGGCGCGCGCGACCAACAGCCCGGTGGGTCCGTTGAAGGCGTGGGAAGTGACCTTCTGGTCTGAGAAACTGCGCCGGGAACGCTATGCGTTTGATGAGGAGGTGCTCCGACCCTACCTGCCGATGAACCGCGTCATCGACGGCCTCTTTGAACTGGCGCGCCGTGTATTCGGACTACGGATAACGGAGCGCCCGGCCGGTTCGGTTGAGGTCTGGCATCCCGAAGTGCGCTTTTACGACTTGCACGATCAAGCCGGCCGGCATCTGGGGTCGTTCTACGCCGACTGGCATCCGCGCGAATCAAAACGCGGCGGCGCCTGGATGGGTTACCTCATCACGGGTGGGCCGAAGCCGGACGGCACGCGTCGGCCCCACCTCGGTTACATCTGCGGCAACCTCACACCACCCGCAGAAGGCCGGCCCGCGCTGCTGACTCATCACGAGGTCGAAACGATTTTCCACGAATTCGGGCACCTGTTGCACCACCTGCTCGGCGAGGTGGAGGTGAAGTCGCTCAACGGCGTCAACGTCGCGTGGGACTTCGTCGAGTTGCCGTCACAGATCATGGAGAACTGGTGCTGGGAGCGTGACAGCCTCGACCTGTTCGCGCGGCATCACGAAACGGGTGAGCCGATTCCCGAAGAGATTTTTCAGCGCATGACGGCTGCGCGGACGTTCCGCGCCGCGTGCGCGACCATGCGCCAGGTGCAGTTCGCGAAGATGGACCTGTTGTTGCACATGCGGACGCCGCAATACCTGCAGGACGATCTGGAGGCGCGGGTGCGCTCGTCGGTCGCCGACACGATGATTCCAACCGAGCCGCCGGCGCGTCCGATTGTCTACCGGTTCAACCACCTCTTCAGCGATCCCGTGGGTTACGCGGCCGGTTACTACTCGTACAAATGGGCGGAGGTCCTGGATGCGGACGCGTTCACGCGTTTCAAGCGTGAGGGCATCTTCAACGCGCAGACCGGCGCGGACTTTGTGCGGCACATTCTAAGCCGTGGGAACTCGGCGGACCCGGTGGAACTCTATCGAGGCTTCATGGGACGTGATCCCGATCTGCAAGCTCTTCTCGAACGCAGCGGCCTGGCGGCGACCGGCTGACGTGTCCCTGCTTCGTCGTGACGCGCCGACTTCTGCTTTTCGCCACCTTCGCGGCCGGCGTGGTGCTGGTCGCTCTTTTGACCCTGCCCTGGTGGCTGGGGGCGGCCGCGCGGACGATCGGCGGACACTACGGGGTAGCGGTTGAAGGTTACGAGACGCGGGGATACGGCCGCTGGGCGGCGCAACGCGTCACCTGGACGGGCGGGGGCACAACCGTGCAGGTCGACGGATTGGAGGCCGGCCATCCGCTGATCTGGCTGCTGCGTTCCAATCGACGGGTGGCCTCGGCCGAGCGCTGGTCGGTGGTCGTGACCCCGCAGGAGCCCGACGAAACGACGGAGGCCGGCGAACCGTTTGGGTGGCAGCGGCTCATCGGCGTGCTGCACGACGTGCGCAAGGGGCTGCAGAAATGGTTGCCGCACGCCGACCTGGGCCCGGGCGAAGTGAGCTGGCCCGGTGGCGGGTTGCAGATCGCACAGGCGCAGTGGCGGGAACGTGAACTCCGCGCCACGGAGCTGGCGTATGGTGACACGGTCAGCGCGGATGTGACGCTCGCCTGGCCGGAGACGGGACAAGAGCCGATCGTCGCTGAGCTCACCGGGCGCGGGCAACCGTGGTCCGTCGCGGCGCAGCTCACGACCGAAGGCGTCGACGGGCGGCTGGAATGGCAGCAGCAACCGGCAGAAGTGACGGCGCGTTTTGGGCCGAATGGCTGGATCCCCGAGCAGGCCGAAGTCACGGCATCCGCCTGGCGGCTGCCAGCGGAAACGCTGCGCCTCGGCCAGCATTACGCGGAGGTGAGTGGCAACGTGGCGGCGGCGTGGCAGGACAGCCGCGGCCGCGTGCGCGTGCAGGCCAACGGCGTGCCGCGTGTCGGTGTCGAGGCGCCGCCCTTGCGCGTGCAGGTGGTGGCGTCGGGTGGTCGCGACGAGGTGCGGATCGAGGCGCTGGAGATTTTTGCCCCGGGAATCGAAGCCGCGCTGGGCCAGCCGATCACGCTCGACCCGCGGAGCCAGTGGGCGGTGAACGAGGCGGTGTTTCATGTCGACGCACAGTTGGCCGAGTTGCCGTACGAAGGCTTGCGCGGCGCGGTGCAAGGCGAGGTGAAGATTGAACCGGCCGCGGGCACCTGGCCGCGCTTCACGGCGGATTTGGACCTGACCGACGGTGCGTTCGGGTCGTGGCAGGCCGTGCAGGCGGAGTTGGCGGCGGTGCTGACGTGGCCGCGGCTCGACGTGCCCTCCTCCTCCTGGCGCGATGGCTCGGGCACCGAACTTGCACTCAACGGCTCCGTGGACCTAAGCGCCCGCGAGGTGTTCGACGCCACCGCGCAGGGGCAGCTGTCACGGAGCACGGTCGAGCGCTGGCTGCCGCCCGATTTGAAATTTGGCCAGGTGAGGCTCAACGGCCAGGCTTCGGGTCCGTGGACTGCGTTGCGTCACCAAGGCCAAGGCCACGCCGCCGAAGTTGCCTGGGGACCGAGCGCGACCGGGACCATTGACCTGACGTGGGCGGGCGAGGGGGCGGCCGCCGAGGTGCAGGTGCAGGCGCAAGTGCCGAACAGCACCGCCCGGATCGTCGCGCGGGTCGAGGCGAGGCGCGCGGACGTCACCGAACTGCAACTACGCGAAGGCGACCATGAGCTGTTCCGGCTGGCCGGACCGGCTTCGGTTCAGTGGACGCCGGCATGGCGGGTCAGTGGCTGGCGGTTGACTGGCCCGGCGGTGGAATTGGCGGCCGAGCTCGAAGCGGGGGCGGCAGCACGGTTTGCGGTCGAGGCGCCGCGTGTCTCCACGCAATGGATGCGCCATTGGTGGCCGGAGCCGATGCGGCTCGATCTGGTGCGCAACCTGAGCCTGACGGGCGAACGCCGGGAGGAGGTGCTGGTTTTCCAGGCTGCAGCCGAGGCGGAGGTGCGGGTGGTGGACGATGATCGCATCACGCTGGCGCTCTCGGCGCAGGGCGCAGAGGACGGTTTGCGCGTGGAGCGCCTGCACGTGCTCGCGGCGGGGCAGTCGATCGTCAGCCTGAACGGTCAGCTGCCGATCCGGCTGCGTCCCGGTCATTCCCCCGCGGTCGACATCAATCCAGAGGGCCCCTTGGTCGCGACGGGGAACATTGCCTCCGGGCCGGAATTTTGGGCCGCCGTCGCTGAGGCTACCGGCGTGCAGGTGGAGGGGCCGAATGTCACCCTCAACCTCGGCGGCCAGTGGAATCGCCCGACCGGCACGGCGGAAGTGGCGGCCCAGCGGCTGGCGTTTGCCGGGGAACGTTGGGGCGGGCGTATCCCGGAAATCACGACATTGGCGGCAACCGTCCGCGGCAGCGGCGCGGGCCTGGAGGTGGAGCGATTGAGCGCGCGCATCGAGGGGCAGGAGATTGTCGCCAGCGGCCAGCTGCCGCTCACGCCGGAGGAATGGACGCGGATGCGCACGGCCCCGCTCGATTACCTGCGACATCGCGCGACGGCGCGGCTGGCGATCCCCGATGCGGACGTCGCGGCGATCGCGCGGATGGTGCCGGGTTATCTCGCGCCGTCGGGCCGCCTGCAGGCGGAATTGCAGTTCGGACCGGCGGGGGAAATGAAGGGCAGCTTGAATCTTCGTGGTGCGGCCACCCGACCGTTGGGGCCGCTTGGCGTTTTGCAGGAGGTGCAGGCTGAACTGGTGTTTACCGGACGCGAATTGGAGCTGCGCACCGTCCAGGCGAGCATGGGTGGCCAACCCGTGCGGCTGACGGGACGCGCGGCGCTGAATGAGCGCGGACCGCCCAAACTCGATCTGCGTCTCACGGGCAATAACCTGCCGCTGGTGCGCAACACGGAACTGCTGCTGCGCGCCGATCTCGATCTGGCGGTCACGAGTGATGAACGTGGCGACGGCCGTGTCACGGGCAACGTGCGGCTGCGCGACAGCCTTTTCTTGGCCGAGCTGCAGGATTTTGTGACTCGCGGAGGCGGCAATCGCGCCTCCTCCCGGCCGCCGTATTTCAGCGTGCCCATCGACCCGCTCAACCGCTGGCAACTCGCCGTCACGCTGCAGGGCGACCGCTTCCTGCGCGTGCGCACGCCGGTCATGGACGGCACGGCGTCGGCACGCTTCGAACTCGGCGGCACGCTGGGCGAACCGCGGGCGATTGGCGAGGCGACGGTGGAGCAGGGGGCCGTGCGATTGCCCTTCGCGACGTTCGCGGTGCAGCAGGGTTATGTTCGCCTCACCCAGGCCGATCCTTACCAGCCACAGCTCGAACTGACCGGCACCACGCGGCGGATGGGCTATGACCTGCGCATGGAACTCTCCGGGCCCGCGGGTGCGCCGCGGCTCCAGTTCTTCTCGAGCCCGCCGCTGCCGTCCGAGGAAATCGTCCTGCTCGTGATGGCAGGCCAGGCGCCGCGGGAGGAGGTCAGTTACACTGGCGGGCAACGGGCGATGCAGATCGGCACGTTCCTCGGCCGCGGCGTGATCGGCGAGTTGTTCGGCGGGGACGGGGGCGAACGCCTGAGTGTCACGTCCGGCGAACGGGTCTCGCGCCAGGGCCGGGAAACGTATCGTTTCGCCTATGAGCTGACCGAGCGGTTGTCCTTGGTAGGCGAATACGACGAGTTTGACAGTTACAATGCGGGCTTTCGCTGGCGGCTGGTGCCGCGGCGCGATCCCACCCTGACCCCGGAGGAACCCGATGCGGTCCAGAATTGAGCTCTTCCGCCGCGGGTTCCTCCTGGTGCTCGCTGGTTTCGTACTGGCGTCGTCGGTGGCGGTCGCCGAACCGGTGGAACTGGAGGTTTCGGGGACCGGTTGGCTGAAGAACCGCCGCCTGGCGCGGGCGCTGCAGCGGCTGCAAGTGAATCCGGATGCGTCCACGCTTTCGGCCAACGGTGTGGAGGACGCGGTGTTTTTTCTGTATTCAGCCCTTCGCGACGAAGGTCACCTGCGCCCGGTCCTGACGCTGGAGCTGACCCGCGAGGATGGCACGATGTTCACGCACGAGTTCGATCCCGAACTGACCTCGCTGCTGCCGCGTCCGCTCAGCGTGACGCGCGTGCACTTCAAGGTGGATCCCGGCGTCAAGTACCGGTTTGCCGAGGTCACGGTGGAGTCCAATGAGAGTCCATTGGATGACGAGGAGATTGAGTCGCTCCTCGTTCCCGGAGACCGGGCCTACTCTCCGGGAGCGCTGCGCAGCGGCGAAAGCCGCGTCGTCCAGGCGCTGGAGCAGCAGGGCTACGCGCAGGCGGAGGTGCGGGCATCGGAGAGGTCCGTCAACGACGAGAACGGCGACGTGGCGGTAGCCGTGACGGTTCAGCCAGGCGCGCAATGGTGGGTTGAGTCAGCGCGGATTGAAGGTGAACGCCCGGAGGCCGTGGAATGGCCGGACCTCGATCCGCTGGTTGAGCGCCCTTGGAACGTGATGTGGGAGCAGGATGCGATGGAAGCGGTGCGCCATGCCTACTTCGAGCAGGGCTATCCCGACGTGCGGGTGCGAGCGACACGGGCGCTGGGTGATTTGACAGCGGAACGCCAGCCGGTGCGCGTGCTGCTGACGGTCACGCCTGGCGAGCGCGTGACGGTCGGTGAAGTGCGGTTTGAAGGGGAACACGAGGTCCGTCCGAAAGTGCTGCGCCGCCGTGTGTCGATGGAGGAGGGCGATCCGCTGAATCCGGTGCAGATCGAGGCGGCCCGCTACCGTTTGGGACGGCTCGGGGCGTTTCGCAACGTGCGCCTGCATTACGAGCCGGACGAGGGGCCGGTGCGGTCGCCGGTCTTCACGTTGACCGAGCTGCCACAGTGGGAAGTGCACTTGCTGGCTGGATACGGCAGCTACGAGCAGCTGCGCGGCGGCGTGGAGGTGCGGCGCAACAACCTGTGGGGCCGGGCGCATCAGACGCGGCTGGAACTGGTGCAGTCGTTCAAGAGCTCACGCGGTGAGATGACGTACACCGTGCCGGAGCTGTTTGGGGAAACGGTCGACGGCAGCGTGCAGCTGTTCGGCCTGAGCCGTGATGAGGTGGCGTTTATCCGCGAGGAGTTTGGCGGCACCGTCAGCCTGAGGCGCCGCCGCCTGCCTTGGATCCACGCCGAGGGCACCATCAGCTACACCTATCAGCAGCTGCGCAACCGTGAGAACGAACTGACCACGCGCGATATCGACACGGCCAAGTCGATCGCGGCCAGCATCGATCTCGGGCTGACCCGCGACCGCCGCGACAACCCGCTGCAGCCGCGGAGCGGGTACCGCTGGTTTACCCAGGCGGAGATCGCCGATCAGCGGCTGGGCGGCGACGTCGATTACCAGCGCTTCGAGCTGGGGTACTCGTATCACCATGCCCTGAGTTCGCGGCGCTGGATCCACGCGGCGCTGACGCATGGCGTGGTGCTGACGCTGGGTTCTCCCAATGACACGGAGCTGCCGGTCAACCGGCGCTTCTTCCCCGGCGGAGACAGCAGCATCCGCGGATACCAGCTGGGCGAGGCGGCACCGCGGGGGCCCGACGGCCGGTTCCTCGGGGCCAAGAGCACGTTGCTGCTCAACCTGGAGTTCGAGCAGGCCGTCGTGGGTCGCTGGTCCGCCGTGCTGTTCTTCGACAGCCTGGCCATGGCCGCGCAGTTGTCGGAGTATCCCTTCGAGCAGCACTTGCACACCGTCGGTCTGGGAGTCCGTTACAACACGATCATCGGGCCGCTGCGGCTCGAGTATGGGCACAACCTGAACCCGCGGCCGGAGGATCCCAGCGGCACCCTGCATTTTTCGCTCGGTTTCCCCTTCTGAGGCGTTCCGCCGGTCCGGACGTTCCGGGAGCGGAACCATCGGGGGAACGCCATCGTGTCCCCGACGCCGATCGGTTGGAGCCGGATCAAAAAAGGAACCGGCAGTGTGTCGTTGCCTGGACCATACGTTCAGGCAAAGAACGCGGCTCCCGTGCATGCGTTACCTCCGCGCTTTCCCCCTGCTGCTCTTGCTTTGCGCCAGCTTGTGGCCCGGTTTCGTCCAGGGAGCGGAGCGTGAGGTGCTGGATTGGGAAGAGTTGCCGTCGTTGCCGGACGCGCATGGGTTTGCCGGCAGCTACGCCGGGGTGGCCGAGGGACGCCTCATCGTGGCCGGCGGGGCGAATTTTCCGGAGCGGCCGCCGTGGGAGGGCGGGACGAAGGTGTGGCATGACCGGGTGTTCGCGTATGATCCGGCCGCGATGGCCTGGCGGTCCGCCGGCGTCCTGCCCCGTCCCGCTGGCTACGGTCTTTCGCTGACCACCGCCGAGGGCGTGCTGCTGATCGGGGGAGGCGATGCCGCGACGCATTTCACCGAAGTGTGGCGCGCTCGTTGGCGGGGCGAAGGTCTCGCGTATGAGGCTCTGCCGGCATTGCCGCGTCCCCTTGCCATGCTCGCGGGCGCAAGGGTGGGCCGCATCGTGTACGTGGCGGGTGGGCTCGAGCAGCCCGAGGCGGCCCAGGCCAGCGGGGCGTTCTTCGCGTTGGACCTCGACCGCCTTGCGGAGGGCTGGCGTGCCTTGCCACCGTGCCCCGGCGCCGAGCGATTTCTCGCCGGGGGTGCGGCCTTGGGCGACGCGTTTTACCTCTTCGGCGGCGCCCGCCTGCGCCCGGGAGCGGGCGGGCGGCCGGAGCGGGAGTGGTTGACGGATGCGTGGCGCTACACCCCTGCCAGCGGCTGGGTGCGCGTGGCCGATCTGCCGCGACCGCTCGTGGGCTCCCCCGCACCCGCCCAGCCCTTGGGCGCCTCGCACATGCTGGTGTTCGGAGGCGACGACGGCTCGGGCGTGCAGTTGCCGCCGGCCGAGCATCCCGGGTTTCGCCGCACGCTGTGGGCGTATCACAGCATTACGGATACATGGGCGGAGATGGGGGAGTTGCCGTTCTCCCTCGTGACCACCACCGCGGTGCCCTGGAACAATGGCTGGGTGATTCCCGGCGGCGAGGCGCGACCGGGCGTACGCTCGACGGCGGTGTGGTCGGCCCAGCCACGTCCGCCGCGCTCGCAGATGGGCGCCGCGAACTACATCACGCTCTCCGCGTACCTGGCGGCGATCGTCGGGCTGGGGATCTGGTTTGGGCGGCGTCAGAAGACGACGGCCGATTATTTTACCGGTGGCGGTCGCATCCCGTGGTGGGCGGTGGGATTGAGCATCTACGCCACGATGCTCAGCTCGATCACGTTCATGGCGATCCCGGCCAAGGCGTTCGCCACCGATTGGACCTTCGTGCTGGCCAACGTTTCGCTGCTGTTGCTCGCGCCGATCGTGGTCCGTTACTACCTGCCGTTCTACCGCAACCTGCGCGTCACGTCGGCGTACGAGTATCTCGAGCGGCGCTTCAACCTCGCTGTCCGCCTCTACGCGAGCGCGGCATTCATTTTTTTCCACTGCGGCCGGATGGCCATCGTCATCTACCTTCCCTCGATCGCACTCGCCGCGGCGTGCGGTCTCGATGTCACCCTCTGCATCGTGCTGATCGGCCTGCTTTGCGTCGTGTACACGACCTTCGGCGGGATCGAGGCGGTGGTTTGGACCGACGCCGTGCAGGCCGTGGTGCTGCTGGGTGCCGGGCTGCTGAGCCTCGGTCTGATCATCCACCACGTCGAGGGCGGCTGGAGCGGCCTCTGGAGCGAGGCGGCCGCGCACGGCAAGCTGCGCCTGTTCGATTTCCGCTGGGATGCCACGGCCGCGACGGTGTGGGTGGTGCTGCTGGGAAACGTCTTCAGCAACCTGGGGCCCTACACCGCCGACCAGACGGTCGTGCAGCGTTACGTCACCACCAAGGACACGCGGGCGGCCGCGCGCGCCATCTGGACCAATGCCTGGTTGGCGCTGCCGTCCACGGTGCTCTTCTTCGCCATCGGCACGGCGCTGTTCGTTTTCTATCGGCGGCACCCCCAGTGGCTGGAGCCCAGCCTCGCCACGGACGCCGTCTTCCCGATGTTCCTCGCCCAGTTCATGCCCGCGGGCGCCGGCGGAATCGTCATTGCCGGGGTATTCGCCGCGGCCCAGTCCACCGTGTCGAGTAGTCTGAACAGCGTGGTCACTGCGATTGTCACCGACTTTGTGCGACGATTTCGCCGTGACCTGCCTGACCGCACCTGCCTGCGGCTGGCGCGCGGGTTGTCGCTCGCGCTGGGCCTGTTCGGCACCGGCCTCGCGCTGCTGTTGTCGCGCATCGAAATCGGGTCGTTGTGGGACACCTACATGAGCCTGCTCGGCATCCTGGCGAGCGGCCTCGCGGGCCTCTTCGCGTTGGGGATCTTCAGTCGACGCGCTCATGGCGGGGGCGCGTTGGTGGGAGCGCTGGCGAGTGCGATCGTGTTGTGGCTGGTCCAGCGCCATACCCCGTGGCACTTCTTTCTTTACGGCCTGATTGGGTTTGCGACCTGTTGGGTCGTGGGATGGCTGGCGAGCTTCGTCCTGCCCGGACGGCGGCCCGCGGATCTGGCGGAGCTAACCTGGTGGAGCGGGCGGTCGCGCGGGTGATCGAGCAACCTGTTCGGCAAGGGAAATCATCCGCGTGGAGCCGGCGCGGAGTTTGACATGGCAGCCGACGGTTTCAGACCGGTGAACATGCCGCTTCGTTTGCACCGGGCTTCTGTGATCGACCAGGCCGCGCAGGTGCTGCGTGAGGGCGTCGACCGGGGGGATTGGCAGGACTGGCTCCCGGGTGAGCGTCGGCTCAGTGACGAGTTGCAGGTGGGACGCAACACCGTGCGGGCAGCACTGCAACGCCTCGCGCGCGAGGGCTGCGTGCGAATCGTGCCGGGGCAGGGCAGCCGGGTTGCGCGGTCGACGCCGGCGCGAGGCTCCCGCGTGCAGTCGGTGGTGGGCCTGCTGGCGCCGGAACCGCTCGACCGGCTGCGCCCGCGCCAGGCGCTCTGGATCGACGCGCTCCGGGCGAGTCTGGCTGAGGCGGGCTGCCTGCTGAAGCTCTTTGACGGCCCGCAATATTTTCGAGCCAACCCCGAAGCGGCGCTGGCGCGACTGGTCGAGCAGGAGAAGTGCGGGTGCTGGGTGCTGGTCCGCTCGAATCGCGGCTGCCAACGCTGGTTCGAACAACACCGCGTACCCTGCGTGATCGCCGGCTCCTGTCACGAGGGCTTACGGCTCCCGTTTGTGGACCTCGACCATCGCGCCCTTTGCCGGCACGCCGCGAACACGTTGCTTCGGCTGGGGCACCGGCGGATCGCGTTTCTCACGCAGGTACCGGCGGCCGCCGGGGACATGATGAGCGAGTCCGGCTTCCTGGAGGGGGCAAAACTGTTCCCCGCGCCGGCCGAGGCGGTCATCGTCCACCATGGCACGGGCAAGCAGGCCATCGTCCATGGCGTGCGACGGCTGATGCAGCGCGCGCATCCTCCGACGGCGCTGCTGGTCAACAACTCCTACCTGTACCTGACGGTCTTCAGCATCCTCGCCCAATCGGGCCGGCGCATTCCGCAGGACGTGTCGCTGATCTCGCGGGACGCGGATACGTTTCTCTCGCACCTGGACCCGGAGCCGGCGTGTTACGTGGAGGATCCTCACCAGTTCGCGCGCAAACTCGCCCGGATCACTACGCGCCTGCTGCAGGGTGTTCCTCCGCAGCCTCCTCAAGTCCAGCTGATCCCGCGGCTGGAGGTCGGGGCGTCGCTGGCGCGGGTGGACTGATGCGCGCGCTCCCGCCGGCCATGGTTGTTTGGCTCTAAAAAGGAACCGCGGGATTTCGGTTTTGCTCGTGTCCCCCTGCGTCAACGTCATGGCGCCTCCCATGGTTCGACTGATCACCCTTTGCCTTCTCGTGCTGCGCCTGGCGCCGCCGGCCGGCGCCGTACCCGATCAACGGGATTTGTTCGTGTCAGGACAGGACGGATACCACACCTACCGAATACCGGCGGTGATCGAGGCGGCGGACGGCACGCTTCTGGCCTTCTGCGAGGGCCGAAAAACGGGCGCTTCCGATCGCGGCGACATCGACCTGCTCCTGAAGCGGAGCACCGATGGCGGCGTCACCTGGAGCCAGCAGCAGGTGGTGTGGGATGACGGCGACAACACCTGCGGCAATCCGTGCCCGGTGCTTGATCGTACGACGGGCACACTCTGGCTCTTCGCGACGCACAACCTGGGCGAGGACCACGAGGCGGACATCATTCATCGACGGGCGCGGGGTACACGCACGCCATGGGTCATTCGGTCGGACGATCACGGTCTCACCTGGTCCGAACCCGTGAACCTGGCCGCGTCCTTGAAAGACCCGAGCTGGGGTTGGTATGCCACCGGACCGGGCGTCGGCATCCAGATCGAGCAGGGGCCGCAGGCGGGCCGGCTCGTGATTCCCGGGGTGCACAGCTATGATGATCCCAACGGCAACCTGCGCGGGGGGCCCTTCGAATACGGTTCACATGTGGTGTATTCGGACGACCATGGCCGCACCTGGCAGCGGGGCGGGGTAGTTCGGCCCAAGGTCAACGAATGTCAGGTCGTGGAGTTGGCGGAGAGTCCCGGCCGGCTGCTGATGAACATGCGCTCGTACTTCGACCATCAATGCCGGGCGGAGGCCTTCAGTGACGACGGTGGGGTGTCTTGGACCTCACCGCAGGACCAGCCGGCGTTGATCGAACCCCGTTGCCAGGCGAGTATCCTGCGCCATCGCTGGCCGACTCCCGACCGGGCTGGTGTGATCTTGTTCTCCAACCCCGCCCACCGCACGGAGCGACTCAAACTGACGGTGCGATTGAGTGAGGACGACGGACGCACTTGGCCGCGCGCCCTGGTTTTGCACGAAGCATTCTCCGCCTACTCGAGCCTGATCTCGCTGTCGGAGACCTCGGCGGCGTGCCTTTACGAACGCGGTGCGGGCGAGGCACGCCGCGGCTACGGACGGATCACCTTCGCCCGTTTTGAACTCGACGACTTCGAGGAGCACCCATGAGGCCTCCGATCTCACTCTGCGCGCTGGCGTTCCTGTCCGCGGTCGCTCCTGTTGCGGCTCGCGCGGCCGAACCCAGCCGCCCCAATATCCTCTTCATTGCCGTCGATGACCTGCGGACGAACCTCGGATGCTACGGCGATGCGAAGGCAAAGACCCCGCACCTCGACGCGCTGGCCGCGCGGGGCGTGGCGTTTACCCGGGCCTACGCGCAACAGGCGGTTTGTAATCCGTCGCGGCAATCGCTCCTGAGCGGCCGGAGACCGGATTCCATCCTCGTCTGGGATCTCCGCACGAGCTTCCGCACCACGGTTCCGGATCTGGTACCGTTGCCGGAACACTTCCAGCGGCACGGCTATTTCACCCAGGGCATCGGCAAGATCTATCACGAGATTCATTTCCGGGAGGTCAATGACCCGGCCTCGTGGAGCGTGCCCGAGCAATTCGAGTACGTGCCCAAGCGGGAGGACTATCGCCGGCCGGAAAACCGTTCTGCCGGGCCCAACGCCAAGGCCGCGGTGATCGAGTTCGCCGATGCACCGGACGAGGCGTATCCCGACGGGCGCGTTGCGACGGCGGCCGAAGCCGCGCTGGAGGCATTGGCCCGCGACGGGGCCCAAACCCCGTTCTTCCTCGCAGTGGGTTTTCGCAAACCCCACCTGCCGTTCACGGCGCCGCAGCGGTATTGGGATCTCCACGACGGTGGGCGTTTCGATTCGCCGGATCCCGTGGACCCACCCATGGGCGCGCCAGCGCTGGCGTTGCACGACTTCCCCGAGCTGCGTGGCTACGCCGGCATCCCCGAGCGAGGGCCGCTGTCGCCGGACCTCGTGCGCGATCTCCGTCGCGCCTACTACGCGGCGACCACTTTCGTCGACGCGCAGATCGGTCGGGTGGTCGCGACGCTTGCCCGCACCGGGCTGGCCGAAAACACGATCGTCGTCGTCTGGGGTGACCATGGGTTTCACCTCGGAGAGCACGGACTGTGGGCGAAGACGACCAACTACGAAGCGGACGTCCGGGTGCCTTTGATCGTAGCGGTGCCGGGGTTGACGCCACGTGGGGCGAGGAGCCGGGCCTTGGTCGAACTGCTGGATCTGTATCCCACTCTCGTCGAACTGTGCCGCCTCGATGCTCCGCCTGGACTGGAGGGTCGCAGCCTGGTGCCGTGGCTGGAACAGCCTGATCGGCCGGGACCCGCGGCGGCGTTCAGCCAGTTTCCCCGCCCGTGGGCCTACCGGGAAAAGCCGGAGGCGATGGGGTACAGCGTGCGCACCGACCGCCATCGCTACGTGGAGTGGAGGCATTTCGACACCGGCCGCGTCCTGGAACGTGAGTTGTATTCATACGCCGGAGACGACCTTCAGGAGCGGGTGAACGTGGCGGCCGACCCCGCACAGGCTGAGCTGCTGGTGCGGCTGGCGCAGTTGCTGCCGCCCACGCGACCGGCGTCGGCAGAGTGACGCCGGTGCCGGCCGCAGACGCCAGTCCCTCGCTGGCCTGAACCGCCAATGATTTCCATGACCGTTCGCAAAACTCAAGGTCTCGTGGCGGCGCCCTTCACGCCGATGCGGGCTGACGGAACCCTCCATCTGGAACTGATCGACGCCTATGCGCGGCGGCTTCATACCGACGGTGTGGTCGGTGCCTTCATCTGCGGGACGACTGGAGAGGGCATGTCGCTCTCGGTCAACGAACGCAGGCAAGTGGCCGAGCGCTGGGTCGCCGCGGCTCCGTCGGGACTGCGCGTGATGGTTCACGTCGGGCACAACTCACCGGGTGACAGTCAGGCGCTGGCTGCGCACGCCGCGTCGATCGGCGCGGACAGCTTCGCGACCCTGGCGCCGTCCTTCTTTCGTTCGAGTGCGGTCGACGCGCTGGTTGACTGGTGCGCCCACGTCGCCGCCGCCGCGCCCGCGTTGCCGTTCTACTATTATCACATGCCGTCGATGACGGGAGTCACCGTGCGCGTGATCGACTTTCTCCGCCGGGCGGCGCCCCGAATCCCCAACCTGGCCGGGGTCAAGTACACCTTTGAGGACCTGGACGATTTCCACCGTTGCCTCACATTCGAAGACGGGCGTTTCGACGTGTTGTTCGGCCGTGATGAACTGCTCCTGTCCGCGCTCCGCCTGGGTGCGCGCGGGGCTGTGGGCAGCACCTACAATTTCATGCCAGGCCTCTACCGCCGGCTCATCGCCTGCTTCGAGCGAGGAGACGAGGCCGCCGCCCGGGAACTCCAGGAGCGGGCGGTGCGAATCATCGAGGCCTGCGCCACCACCGGCGCCCATCCCATCGTTGTATTCAAGAGCCTGATGCGCCGCCATGGCATCGATTGCGGCCCACCCCGGCTGCCTCTGGCGGCCGCCACGCCGGCGCAGGTGACGGCGCTCGCCGCCAAATTGGCGGCTGCTGACGCGGCGGAGTGGCTGCCGCCGGAAACCGCTCCGGCCTTCTGACCTTCCGCCGGCCGGCCTGGTTTGGAAAAAGAACCGGGGGAATGCTGTTTCGAGCCGGCGTTCGCCCCGTCCAAATCAGCCCTGTCCGGCAGCGCCCCCAGCTGCGACCCGGCACCCGGTCCGGCTCGGGTGCTCCGATGGCTTCACCTTTGTTTCCGCACCGCCGAAGAAC
>JAEWIY010000203.1 GCA_023386835.1 Verrucomicrobiota bacterium | reverse complement strand
CTCCAATACGGCGCAGCCGACTACCACTAGCAGCCAGCGGGTGACGCTGGAAGAGGGTTGAAAAAGGAAACGCATGTACGTGGCGAAAGGCCGGTCTCAGCTGCGGGACTGCACCAGCTCGGTGATCTTCAAGCCGAAGCTCTCCTCCACCACGACCACCTCGCCGTAGGCGACCAGCTTGTCGTTGACGTACAAGCCAACCGGCTCGGTGGCCCGGTGCTGCAGTTGCACGATCGCCCCAGGGGCGAGCGCAAGGACGTCACGCATCGGCAGCTGGCAGGAGCCGAGCTGCACGGTGACCTTCACCTTCACATCCAAAACCAAATCAAGCGTTGCGTCTTCCATGGGAGTTGTCCGTGGCCTGCTCGGCCGCGGTGAGCTTGCGGGAAAGTTTCACGACCACGTGGTCGCCTTCGAGACCGGCGGTGCCGGCGAACTTGGGGGTGCCATTCAACAGCACGTGCGTGCGGTCGATGATGTCGCTGGGCAGCTGGATCACGTCGCCGACGCGCAGGTTGGCCACCTCACGCAAAGGCAGATCCGTCAGCGCCCACTCGGCCTGCACGGGAATGGTGACGGTCTCGTAGATCGGCCGCCACTCGGCGCGGGCGGGCGCTGCCGCGGGGGTCGAGTCCTTCTGCCGACGAGCCTGCAGGGCCCGCACAAGCGGCTCGATCATGTAGTATGGCACGCCGATCTGCAGCTGCTCGGAGCAATCGCCGAAGCTGATTTCCAGCGCGAGGGCGAGGACGATCGCATCACGCGGCGACGTTTGCAGGAAGCGGCCGTTGTTCTCGTGCCCGATCATCTGCGGGTGCAGCTCCTGCTCGCCCTTCCACTGGCCGCACCACTCTTCCAGCACGATCGACAGGACGTCTTCCAGCAGCGCGATCTCGATCTCGGTGAGATAACGCTCCGCTTTAACGGAGTGACCACGCCCGCCGAGCATTCGGTCCACCAACGTCAGCGCCAGTCGCGGATTGATGTCCAGCACGCCCACGCCGGTCAGGGGTTCCGCCTTGAACAGGCAGATGTGCGTCGGGTTCGGCAGGCCCTCGGTAAACTTGGTGTAGGTCTGCGTCTGCAGCCGCGCCATCTTGATCCCGCATTCCATGCGCAGGAACAGCGAGAGGCGGGCCGAGAGATAGCGGATAAAATCCTCGTGCAGCAACCGCAGGCGGCGCAGCTCAAACTCGGTCAGGAAAACCGGGTTGCGAAAATCGTAGTGTTCGACGCGGGCCGCATCGAATCCCTGCGTCTTGGTGCCATCCGCCCGCAGGAGCGCCGGCTGCGCCTCCGCCCCCGCCTGCGCGAGCAGGCGGTCGATCTCGCTCTGGTCGAGCATCTCGCTCGGCAGATTCATGTCGTTGGGGTCGGCCATGGCAGCGCGGGAACGGTCGCTTACTGAACGACGAACTCGGAGAAGAACACCTGGTCAGCCACACGCTGTCCAAGGGCCTGGTTGTAGGAGTTCACCAGCTTCTCGCGAATGATGTTCTTCGCGCCGGGCTCCTCGAGGTCCGACAGCGACAGGGAAGACAGCACGCTGATCGTGACGTCGAGCAATTGCGGACGAGCCGTCTCAAAACGCGCGGCAAGGTCGCTCTGCGGGCCCGTCACGATGAAGGTGGTCTTCAAATACCGCGTCCCCATCGTGCCGGCGAGGTTCACCACCACGTTCTCAAACTTGAAGGTATTCAGCGCGCCGGTCTCCGCGCCCTTGTGGCCACCGGATTTCCCGTGGCCGCCTTCCGGTTTCGCGGGAGCGGCGGCAGGGGCGGAGGAATCGCCGCCGAGGCTCGCCTTCAACTGCGGCACGAGCACGAACTGCGCGACACCAAAACTCACCGCCGGCGCCAGGATCAGCGCGAGCAGCACCGGCAGCCACGGCTTCAGGCCGGCTTTCGCCGGGGCGGCAAGCGCCGCGCCGGCTTCGGGCGTGGGCGAGGTTGCTTCGGTCTTGGCGGACATGGTGGAAAGGGACGATGTCGTGTAGTCCGGACTGAACTACCGAATCAGCGCTTCAGGTTGACGACTTCCTCGAGGATCGCGTCGGAAACCGTGACCACGCGCGAGCCCGCCTGGAACGAGCGCTGCGTCGTGATCATGTTCGCAAACTCCTCGGTCAGGTCGACGTTGGAGAGCTCGAGCATGCCGGACTCGATCGTGCCGAGGCCGCCCTCACCCGGGAGGTTCGGGCTGCCGGCCGCACCGGACAGCGAGAGGCCGCCGATCGGGCCCGCGGCCGTCATGTTGGTGTAGAGATTGTCGCCGAACTTCTGCAGGCCGCTCGGATCGGAGAAATTCTGCAGCAGAACGCGGTTGGAGACCGCCGAGGTGCCATCGGAGTAGAACTCCACAATATTGCCCTGACGATCGATGCTGAAGGACTGGCGGACCGCCGCCGGATCCGCGCCGGTCGGCACGGTCCCCGCGGGGCTGAGACGGATGTCGCCCACGGTCGCGGTCACACCGGTGGCCGAGGTGCCCGTGGCACCCTGGACGCGGTAGCCCTGCGCCGTGACGAGGTAGCCCGCATCGTCGATCCGGAAATCACCGGCGCGGGTGACAAACTCCGAACCGTCGAGCGGGTTGCGTACGCGGAAAAAGCCGTTGCCCGAAACACCGAGGTCGGTCGTGACGCCGGTGGTCGTGAGCGCGCCCTGCGTGAACTTGGCGCTGATCTGGGAAAGGCGAACGCCGGTGCCGACCTGCATGGCCGACTGGTTCGACGAACCGCCACTCGACGGAGCCGAGGCGCGCAACGTGTTGCTGAAGCTTTCGGCGAAGGTGACCTTCGAGCCCTTGAAGCCCGCGGTATTCACGTTGGCGATATTGTTGCCGATGACTTCCAAGCCTTTGGTGAAGCTGCGCAACGCGCTGACGCCGGAAGTAAGGGTGCCGATGAGAGACATAAGGAGACGGGGGAGTTGAGTTGAATCAGGACGTGGTGTTGTCGGCCGGGGCCGGCGTCGGAGCCTCCGTCGGAGACGAGACCCGGTAGACGAGCTGGTAAGGGTAGTAGGTGTCGCCGATCTTGACGTGCATCATGCCACCGTCGGAGGCGACTTCGCTGACCGTGCCGGTGATGTCGCCATCCGCCATCGCGACGGTGACTTCCTTGCCGATCAGCACGCTGGCCGCCTGCATCTGGCCGTCGGCCCGCAGCAGGCTCATGTCCTTGGCCATTTCACTCGCCTGTTGCAACGAGCTGAACTGGGCCATCTGGGCGATGAACGACTGGTCGGTCATCGGGGCCATCGGGTCCTGCTTGGACAGCTGGACGGTGAGAAGCTTGAGGAAGTCCTCCTGTCCGAGCGTCTGCTGCGGAAGGCGGGCGGCAGCCGACTCAGCGGCGGTATTCGCTCCGGAAGTACCCGTGGTGGACGTGATGTTCATGGTCAGGCGTGGACGCGGAGATGACCGGCCGCGGCTTCGCGCACCGGAGAGGAAACCGGGAGGGATGCGGCCGTGCGCCGCCGGGTGAGGCGCATCACTGACGCCGGGACTTGTTCGTCCTGGGTGCGCGCCTGCCGCTCGGAGCGGCCTTCCGGGCTTTGTTCGCCGGAAGAACCGGCGAAACGGCTCGTCTCGGCCACCGCGTTAGCGGGAGCGCGCAAGGGCAGCAGCACCGGCTCGGCGAGCGGAAGCCCACCGATCTCGCCGCGCTGCGCGTACGCCGTCCAAGCCTGCGCGATTGTGTCGCGGATCTCGGGCGAGTCGCTGCGGAAGAGCGCATGCACACAACCGTCGCGCAACGTGATCTGCACGTTGAGCGGACCGGATTCACCAAAATCGAGGCGCAGGTTCAGCCCCGGGCGCTCGGCTGAACGCATCAGGTCGGCGGTGCGCAGCACCTGCTCGACCGCCCGCGTGGCTCCAGCCGCCGTCGCCGGATCCGCCGGATCGGCGGACTCGGTCAGAGCAGCGGGCTCGTGGGCAACAAATTCCATGACGGCGCTCACCTTCGCAGGATCAATGCCAACTGCTTTGAGCGCGGGCTTTACTATCTGCTGAACAACGTTTTCCGCCATTCTTCGCAGTGCCGGTTCGCCCGGTTTGACCGGCTGCGCTTCCTCGATCGGGGCCGGCCCGGCAAAACGTGCCGCCGTCGTCGGGGTCGCTGACGCACCCTCCGCGATCCGTCCGTATTCGGCAAAACGCGACAACCGATGCGGCTCTTCGCTCAACCGCTCCACCTGCTGAAGGCGGCGGCTCGAACGGAACGCCCGGGCCACCGGCACCGGCTCTTCAGCGACCTCGGCGGCCAGTGCCGTTCCGAAGGCTTCTTCAGCCGCGGCAGGCTTCGGTCCTCCGACGGCCGCATCTTCCTCAACCAGGAAGGCGGTGGGTGAATTGCCCCGCATAATGGGTGCGGCCGAGGCTGACGAACGCGCATCGGCCGTCGTGTTGCCGGCTCCGCCCTGCACTTGCCGAACCGCGCTTTCGGCGCCTGCGTTGTCTTTCCGGCCCGTGTTTCCCGGAAGTTCGGCGGTGTCATCGCCTTCTGCTTCGCGTTCTTGCGTACCCGTCGAACGGCTACGCGTCACCGGTTCTGCCGGCGCACCGGGATGCCAGAACAACAAGCCCGCCGCCTCCTCCGACCGCTCACTGTTCGTCTCGTCCTCCTCGGTTTCTTCGGTCTCCGAGTCGAGCAGCTCCGTTTCTTCAGGAGCCGGCTCCAAGTCAGGCGATGTGAACCACGGCGCCAGGCTGGCGGTGCCATTCGCCGACGCGGTGGTATCCGCAGGGGCGTTACCCTGCCCCGCGACCACCGCTGGCGCCGGCTTCGGCGAGACCTGGGCCTGCAGGACGTCGGCAAAGTCGCCGCCCGCGCAAGCAGGCGAAGTGAGCGCGGTCTCACCCGTCCCACTGGAGCCGAGGTTGCCCGGCGTCGCAGACGTGGTGGCGCAAAGTTGGGAGAAATCGTGGGACGAAGCTGAAGCGGGAGCCATGGCGGCAGGTGGGCCGTCCTGGCCCCGGACAACGGCACCGTCCCTGGTGCCGCGGTTGGGTTTGGGAAAAGATTAGTTGGCCACGCGGGTGGCCGGGCGAACCAGCCGTAGCCGGTCGGAAAGGAGGGCGGCGCGGCGCGCCATCTCCGGATCGGTCAGGGCCGCTTGCCCCATCTGCTCGAAGAGAGCGGCGCTGACCTCCGGTTTCATCAACGCGAGGATCTTCACCGTCGTCGGCTCATCCAGTTGGTTGAGGATCGCGAGCGCCGAGCGCGGGGAGAGGTTGCTGTACGTCTGGGCGAGCGTCTTCAGATTACGCTCCTCATCCTGCTGGATCTGGATCACGCGGGTGCCGATTTCTTCGCGGAGCGCCTGCAACTCCGCCCGGAGCTGCGCGAGTTCCGCCTGCTCCGCGTCGAGTCGCACTTGCTGCGCGCGCAGTTGTTCTTCGCGGCGCGCCAACGATTCGCGTTGGGCCCGCAGTTCGCTCGCGAGGTTGTCGATCTCAAGCGTCCAGAAATCCCACGGTTTGTCGGGCCGGCTCGCCTCCACTGCCGCCGCTTCGGCCTCACGCACTTCCGCGATCAGCTGCTGGGCGGCCTGCCAGAACGCGGCGAGGCCCACGGCACTGCCGAGCAAAGTGCCGAGAAGGATGACAACGAGAGGGGAACGCAGCAGTTTCATGACTGTACGAGGCCCGCGCGCGACGCACGCAGGGTGGCGATCTCATCGAGCGCCGATTGTTCGTCCTTTTCCTGGGCCAGTCCGTGCGCCTGTCGCGCCCGCTGCTCCAGTTGATTGATCACACGCAACTGATTGCGCGCCGCCTGCCAGTCCTGCCGCGCGCGTGTGAGCGCGCTGTCCGCCGCGGCACGCTTTTCTTCTGCGGCTCTTACGTTCAGCAGCTCATGTTGGTACGCCGTCACGGCAGCCGCGTGCTCCTGCGGCCGAAAAGTCGTCGCCTGCCCATGGCGAAGCAGGTTCTCCAATTCGACAACGCGCGTCCGCACCTGCTGGAGCGCTTGGTCAGCCTGCGCGAGCTGCTGCACGGCGGTGGCAAAAGCTTCCCTCGCCGCACGCTCACGCCACGCCCGCACCGTCGACACGCTCTGCAGCGGAAAACGAAACCGTTTCACTTGAGCACCTCCTGCAGCCGTTGGAAGGCCGCGGCGCGTTCGCACGATTCGGTGACGGACTGACGCAGGAACTTGCGCAGCGGGTCATGCAACGCCACCGCGCGGTCGAGCACCGGGCTGGAGCCCTTCTGATAGGCACCGATCGTCACGATGTCCTCGTTCTTCCGATACACCGCGAGGTGCTCGCGCGCCTGCGCCGCCAGTTCCAGTTCCTCCGGACGGCAGATATCGCGGGACACACGGCTCACGCTCTCGAGAACGTCAATGGCCGGATAATGGTTCGCGTGCGCCAAAGCCCGCGACAGCACCAAGTGCCCGTCGAGAATGCCGCGGACCGTGTCGGCGACGGGTTCGTTCATGTCGTCACCTTCCACCAGCACGGTGTAGAGGGCCGAGATCGCTCCCCGCTCCCCCGCTCCCGCGCGCTCGAGCAGGCGCGGCAACAGGGCAAAAACGGACGGCGTGTAACCGCGCGTCGCCGGCGGCTCGCCAATAGCCAGGCCAATCTCGCGCTGCGCCATCGCGAAGCGCGTCACCGAATCCATCAGGAGCAGGACGTTGAGACCGGCGTCGCGATAACCTTCGGCGATCGCCGTGGCTGTGAACGCCGCGCGCAGACGCAGCGGAGCCGGTGTATCCGACGTCGCCACGACCACCACGGAGCGAGCCAGGCCTTCCTCGCCCAAATCCTTCTCGAGAAACTCGCGCACTTCGCGGCCACGCTCGCCCACCAGGGCGATCACCACGACGTCGGCGGTGCAACCGCGAGCGATCATGCCGAGCAGCGTGGATTTGCCGACGCCGGATCCGGCGAACAAGCCCATACGCTGTCCGCGTCCAAACGGCGTGAACACATCGATCGCCCGCACGCTCGTCGGCAGCACGTCCTTGATGCGCTGGCGGCGCAACGGATGCGGCGGTTTGGCAGAGACGCCGGATGCACGCTGCACCGGCACCGGGCCACGCTCGTCGAACGGCCGGCCGAGCGCATCGAGCACGCGGCCGTAGAGGGCCGGACTGGAGACGGGCAACGTCGGCCGATCACCCGCCGTCACGGTACAGCCGGGATGGAGGCCAGCGGTGTCGCCCAGCGGCATCAGCAGCACGCGTGATCCACGAAAGCCGACCACCTCGGCCATCACTTCGAAATTTTCCCGATCGGAACGCAACCAGCACAGGTCGCCCAAACCGACGTTGGGCCCGTCGGATTCGATGACGAGACCGGTGACCGCCGCCACACGACCCAAACGCTGTGCGGCCGGCGCGTGCCGCACCTGCGAACGCAACGCCTCCACGTACTGGGTCACGCCGGGGCTCATCGTCTTCAAGCGTTCAGCAGCTCCTGCCGGAGCCCCTCCATCTTCGCACTGCCGCGGGCGTCGGTGACGCCGAATCGGCTCCGCACGAGGCAATCACCGGGATTCAGTTCATCATCCACGGTCACCTTGAGGTTCGGAAAATGATTTCGCCACGACGGCAACAGTCGTTCCAGGACCGACGCGTCACGCGGTCCGACGACCAGTTCCAAGCCTTCGCGCTCCGGATACAGCTGGTCGAGCGCCTCACGGCAGAGCTTCTCCACGAGTTCAGGCGGCGGGACGAAGCCCGCCAGCAAACGTTGCCCCACTTCCACGGCCAGCGCCGGCAGCGCGGCACAGACCTGCTGCTCGAGGTCGCGGCTCGCGTTGAGCAACTGTTGAAAGACGCCTTCGCTCAACGTCTGCATCTCCGCGCGCAACTCCACGAGTTGCTGGTCCGCAAAGGCGCGCGCCGAGTCGGTGCCCTCACGATAACCGGCCTGGCGCGCCGCCGCGAGTTCCGCGTCCGTGTGCCGCCGGGCGTCATGGCCGGGCAACGACACGCCCGCGAGCGGACGGTCGAAAGCGACGATGTGATGTCGGACGTTCGGCATTCGGTTCCTGGGTCAGGCGACCATCGCGTCGTCGTCTCCGGCGAGGGAGATCGCACCCTCTTCCTCGAGGCGGCGCACAACCTGGATGATCGCATCCTGCGCCGTCTCCACATCCTTGAGACGCACCGGGCCGAGCATCGAGATTTCCTCGCGCAGGGCTTCGGCGGCACGTTTCGAGATCGCACCGTAGATCGCCTCCCGCACGGCCTCGGCGGCGGACTTCATCGCCACCGCGAGGTGCGAAGAGTCGACTTCGCGCAACACGCGCTGCAGGTCCGCCGACTGGAGGCGGCGAATGTCGTCGAAGCTGAAGAGCTTGCGGCGGATCGCGGCGCCGAGTTGCGCGTTGCGCTCCTCGACGCGGGCCAGCAGCGACTTGGAAAGTTCCTTCTCGAGATTGTTGAGCAGGTCGGCGACCGCCCGCACGCCTCCACTGTTGTGATACGCCTGCGTCGTTTTGTGATCGAGGTGACGGCTCAGGTTACGGACGATCTTCGACACCAGATCCATCGACGTGCTCTCGATCGTGCCGAGGCGCTCGATCACTTCCTCGCGCAGATCCGGCGGCAGCAGGGCAAAAACAGAGGCGCTCTTGGTGGCCGTGAGGTGCGACAGCACAAACGCGATCGTCTGCGGCTGCTCCTCCTTGATCAGATTGAAGATCTGGCGGCCCTCCATTTCCGCGATGTCGGCAATCACGTCGACCGTCGAGGTGGTGGCGCTCACTCCCACGCGGTTGAGCATGACGCTCGCCTTGTAATCGCCGCGGGCGATCTCGAGCGTGCGTTTCGCGAATTCCAGGCCGCCGAGCGTCGAACCGAGGCTCTCGCCGATCAACGGAGTGAATTCCTCGAGCGCCGACTGCGCGACCGCGTCGGAAATCATGGTGAACTGCCCCATCTCGCGACAGAGCATCTCGATCTCCGAATCCTCGAACTGCCGCAGCAATTCCGCCGCGGCCTCCGGCCCGATGACGATCAGGAAGATCGCGAGCTTCTGGACGCGGGACAGCTTGGTGTAGTCAATTTCGGCCATGGCGGCAGAGGGAGCAGCGGGGCTCAGTTGCGCTTGCTGGTGCCCATCCAGTCACGCAGCGCGGTGCCGACGTTGTTCGGCTTCTGGCGGATCAATTCATTGAGCACTTCCGCGGTCAGCGCGCCGTTCTTTGGTCCACGCGGACCGGACGCCGGCGCAACCGCCAGCAACTCCACCGGAACCGGCTCCGGCCGCTGCGAGCGCAGCAGACGCACAAAGATGATCAGCGCGATCAGCGCGATGGCGACGGCAACATAGCTGCTCGCGCCCTCCAGCCAGCCCTGCCAGCGCGTTTCCTGTTTCATCCGTTCGAACTGTTCATCGACCGGGGTCACGTGGAACGTGGTCTCCTGCAGGGAAACGACGTCCTCAATCCGCCGTCCGGCGGTCAGCTTGATGCCGAGCGCGTTGAGCACGATGCGCTGCAGGTTCGCGATCTCCTCAGCCGAGCGCGGCGTCGCCGTGCCATCCGGTCCCGCCGGCCGCGCCGCGACGAACACCGCCGCCGTCAGGCCGCGGATCGTGCCCGGGGCACGCGTGATGTTGGTCAACGAACGGTTGATTTCGTAAGTCGTCGTATTGTTCTTCCGGTTCTGCTCGTTCGTCACGGCCGGCGTCGTATCCTTCGCCTCATTACCAGGCCGCTCGGGCGTGTTGGCCGTGATGCCGACCGCACCGCCACGGCGCGCCTCGATCGACGAGGTGGAATCTTCCGTGCTGGACTGCGAACGGACCACCTGGCCCTCCGGATCAAACTTTTCCTCGGTCAGCGTCGCCGCCTCGGTGTCGATGTCGGCCGAGACCCGCACGACGGCATTGCCATGACCGACCACCGGCGCGAGCAGCGTCTCGACCTTCTTGGAAAAATAGTCCTCCACCTGCTGGCGGTAACGCATCTGGCTGGAGGCGTTCGCCAAGGTCGGGTCGTCCTTCAGATCGGAGGACAACACGCGGCCCTTGTGGTCCACCACCGCGACATCATCCGCGCCCAAGCCCTGCACCGCGTTGGCCACGAGGTGGCGGATCGAGTTCACCGCTTCCAACTCCATGCGGTTGGACGAAAGTTCAACGAAGACGGACGCGGTCGGCTTCACCCCCTGCTCGGTCAGCAGCAACCGGTTCTCCGGCTGCACGATCATCACACGGGCGTGCGCGACGCCGTCGAGCTGGGCGATCGTGCGGGCGAGTTCACCCTGCAGCGCACGCGTGTAGTTCGTGCGCTGGACAAAGTCGCTCAGGCCGAACTGGCCCTTGTCGAAGATCTCAAAACCGACGCCATCACCCGTCGGCAGGCCCTTGCCGGCGAGGTCCATGCGCAGCCGATGTACTTGATCGCTCGGCACATAAATCGCGCCGCCACCGCCGGTCCGGTGCGGAATCCCCTGCGCCTGCAGGCTGCTGATGATGGCCGACGTATCCTTTTCACCGAGACGGCCGTACAGCAGCTGGTAATCCGGACGTCGGGACCACAATACGAGGGAAGCCAGTCCGCCAAGAACGACGAGCGCAGCCACCCCGAGCGAAACGCGCTGGTTGAGGCCAAGTTCGCGCCAGAGGGCGAGCAGGGATTGGGCAAAGGGTTTCATGACGAACCGAAAACGGGTTGATCAGGTGAAGGAGGAAGGCAGCGCGGGCTCAGACCGGCATCCGCATCAGCTCCTGGTAGGACTCCACCACCTTGTTGCGCACTTCGAGCATCAGGCCGAACGAGACCGAGGCCTCCTGCATGGCGATCATGCTCTCGTGCAGACGCGCATTGTCGCCGAGCAACACCGCGCGCGTCGTCGCGGCGGATACCGCCTGCTTGTCCTCCACCGCGGTGATCGCCCGATCGATGATCGAGTCGAACTTGGCGGGTGCCACGCCCGCCGCACCACCGGCTTCGCCGGCGCCCGCGAGGCCGGCCGCCTCCAGCTGGCCGGGCTTGATCGTGCCGGGCCGCTGCAGCATTTCCGCGGCCGGAGGAGTGAAGGGACGGACGCTGCCGATACCGTAAGTCGAGCCGATGAGAGCCATGATTCAGCAGGTTAGCGACCAATCTCCAGGGTGCGCGCGGCCATCTGTCGTGCGTTCTTCACTACAGCGAGGTTGGCCTCGTACGTGCGGGACGACGTGATCAGGTCGACCATTTCATGGGCGACGTTGACGTTCGGCAGGGTCACCATGCCCTGGCCGTCGGCGTCCGGATGGTCCGGATCATAGACGCGCTGGCCGGGGGAGGTGTCCGCCGTGATGTTCGCGACCCGCACCGTCGACAACGACTGACTGCCCGGCTCGATCCGATCGCCCATCTTGCGCAACAGCTCTGTCTCGAACGAGACGACCTGCCGCTGGTAAGGCAGACCGTTGGGGCCCCGCGTCGTGTGCGCGTTGGCGATGTTCTGCGCGATGATGTCCAGGCGGGTTTTCTGCGCATTGAGCGCACCCGAAGTAGCGGAGATGCCAGTGAGGAGATCCATGGCGTCAAAAAAAGGGCTCAGGCCATCCGGCCGCTGATCGCGACCTTCAGTTGCTTGATGTGGGAGGTGACGACCTGCGCGAGGAACTCGTGCTCAACGCTGTTGCGGTTCATCGCGAGCAGCTCGCTCTCGAGCTCCACGCTGTTGCCGTCGGGACGAACGGTGCGGGCGGTGATGTCTTCCACCAACTTCGGCTGCAACCGGCTGAGCTCGGCCGGCGACTTTCGCGCGCCCGTGGCGAACTCCGAACGAAGGGCTTGCGCAAAATCGGGCGCCACGTCCATGCGCCGAAATCCCGGCGTCTCCGCGTTGGCGATGTTCGTCGCGATCGCCTCCTGGCGAAGCACGGTTGCGTCGAGGAGCTTACAGGCGAGCTGGTAATTTCCGGACTGGGCAACGGCTTCGATCATCGCGGCCGCACAAGCAGCGCTGATGCCACCGCTGTTGTGCAATTCTCAAGCATCTGCTGAGTAATCACTTAAAAATGACATTCCGCGGGCCGGCACCGAGAATCCGCCTCCTTAAAAACCCCTAACGGAAGAATTTGCCGGGTGGGGTTTCGCCACCGTTTGGAGGTTTATTTCGTCCCCTTTGCGCCGATTAGGGCGGGGTCTAGATGCAATCGGCCGAGTACCAGTTTATCCGTCAGCTCGTTTACCAACATAGTCGCATCAATCTCGGCTCGGACAAACGTGAACTCGTGTCGGCCCGGCTGGCCAAGCGCTTGCGGGCGGTTCAGCTGCCAAGTGTCAGCGATTATTGCGAGCTGCTGCGGTCTCCACGCGGCCATGACGAGCTGGGCAACCTGATTGACGCGATCTCAACCAACCACACGTACTTCTTTCGGGAGGAAGGTCACTTCTCGGCGATGGAGGAGCTGATCCTGCCCGAGCTGCTTAAACGGCGCACCAAAGCCAACTGGCCGCAGCTCCGCATCTGGAGCGCCGCCTGTTCCTCGGGCGAGGAGCCCTACTCGATCGCGATCCAGCTCTCTGAGTTTTTCCGCCGCGACCCGGTCTGGCCGTGGCAGATCGAGGCAACGGATATCTCCGGCCGCATCCTGGACCGCGCCCGCCAGGCCATCTATCCGACCGAGGCGGTCAGCCGCATCCATCCATCGCTCGTTAAGACGTATTTCGAAACCGGCTACGGTCCCCAGCAAGGCAACTATCGCGTGCGCGCCAGCCTGCGGCAGCGCGTCAACTTCAGCCGGCTCAACCTGCTGGAAGGCACGCCACCCTTCACGCAGCCGTTTCACGTCATCTTCTGCCGCAACGTCATGATCTACTTTGACCGGCCCACCCAGGAGGAGCTGATCACCCGGTTGTGCCGGCTGCTGCTCCCGGGCGGTTACCTTCTCGTGGGGCATTCAGAAAGCCTGACCAACATTTCGCATCCGCTGAAGATGATCCGGCCTGCGACTTATCGCCTGCCTGGCGCGTGAGCATGAGCCGACGTCCCATTCGTGTCCTGATTGTGGATGATTCCGCCGTCGTGCGGCGCCTGGTGAAGGAGGCGCTCGCGAACGATCCGGAGATCGAGGTCGTGGGCACCGCCTTCGACCCGTACAACGCCCGCGACCAGATCCTGCAGCTGCAGCCGGACGTGCTGACGCTCGACATCGAAATGCCACGCATGGATGGCCTGACGTTTCTGCGCATCCTGATGCGCGAGCGACCGATGCCCGTCATCGTGATGAGTTCGCTGACGGCCGAAGGCTCCACGTGTGCGCTTGAGGCATTACGGTTGGGGGCGGTTGACATCCTGGCCAAACCAGGCGGCCCCTACTCTTTTGGCGACCTCGGTTCGCGCCTGCTCGCCACCGTGAAAGCCGCCGCACGCGCCCGCCTGAAGCCGCTTTCCCAACCTGCCGCCGCGGACCCGCGGGAAAGCGCGCCGGTCGCGCGAGAGCACGCGAGCGTAACGCCCCTCTCTCCGGTGCGAAAGCTGAGCCGGCCGCCCGGTCTGCTGGCGAATTCGCGTCAGCTGATCCTGCTCGGCGCCTCGACCGGTGGCACCGAAGCGCTGCGCGAGATCATGCCGCGGCTCCCCGATGGGCTGCCGCCGATCGTGATCGTGCAGCACATCCCGGCGCAGTTCTCGAAGGCGTTTGCCGATCGGCTGAATACCCTTTGTCCCTACACCGTCCGCGAGGCGGTCGACGGCGAACCGCTGCGCCCCGGCCTTGCGCTGGTGGCGCCGGGCAACTTCCACCTCGTGCTCAACTGGACCGGCGCCGGCTACCGTGTCGCCGTTCGGGAGGGTCCACCCGTGTGGCATCAACGCCCCGCCGTGGACGTGCTCTTCAAGTCCGTGCCCGAAGCCTCCGCCCCACACGTCGTGGCGGGCATCCTCACCGGCATGGGGCGGGACGGCGCCGACGGCCTCGCGCGTCTGCGCCGGCTGGGCGCGACAACCTTCGCGCAGGACGAAGCCTCCTCCGTCGTTTACGGCATGCCCAAGGCCGCCTGGGAGAACCAAGGCGCGCAACGCCAGATCGCGCTCGACGCGGTTCCCGAATTTCTCGTGTACGCCCTGACCCTCACCCCGGTTCCCCGCCCCGCGAGCCCGGCCGCCGCCCATGTCCGAAGCTGAATCGCAGATCGCCACCACGCTGCTCATCGTCGACGACGAAGCGCGGATCCTGAGCGCGTTGAAAGAAACCCTGGAACGCCAGGGCTTTCACGTCGTCGCCTGCTCGCAGCCGACCAAGGCCCTCGAGCTCGTGCGGCAGCGCCCGTTCGGGGTGATTGTATCCGATCACCTGATGCCGGGCATGACCGGCCTCGAGTTTCTCGTGGAGTGCCGTCGCATCCAGCCTTTGGCGACCCGCATCCTCGTCACCGCGGTGCTGTCGTTGCCGACGATCGTCGAGGCGATCAATCGCGGCGAAATTTACCGGTTCATCGCCAAACCCTGGTTGCGCGAGGAGCTCATCGCCACGATGCGCAATGCCTCGAACCGCTACGAGTTGCTGCACCAGAACGACCGGCTGCTGCAGGAAACGTCCCGGCTCAACATGGAGCTGACCCGCGCCAACACCGCCCTCGCGGCGCAGGTCAACGAACTCGAAGAGCAGCGCAAGTCGCTCGACACGGCAAATCGCCAGCTGGCGGAAAGCTACGAACGCTCGATGGAGCTCTGTAGCCGAATTCTGGCGACGTACGACCCGTTCCTCGCCGGGCAAACCCGCGCGCTCGTGGAGATCGTGCGGCAGTTGATCAAGGCCGAGAACTACAACGACGACGAACGCCACGTGCTGATGACCAGCGCCTGGTTCTGCGACCTCGGCCTGATTGGCGTCTCGCGCGAGCTGATGCGCACCTTCCGCCAGGCGCCCGAACGCCTGAGCGAGCGTGAGCTCGAAACGATTCACAGCCACCCGATCTACAGCCAGACGCTCGTATCGCACGTCGACCCGCGTGCGGCCGTGGGCGAAACGGTGCGGGCGCACCACGAGCGGTTCGACGGCCACGGCTTCCCGGACGGACTCGCTGGCAGCAGCATCCCGTGGACGGCACGCTGCCTGGCGGTCGCCGTGTACTTCATCGAGAGCGGCCTGCCAAAGGACCAGGCGGTGGACCTCATCACGCGTGAATCCGGCCGGGCGTTGGACCCGGAAGCGGTCCGGCTCTTCCTGAAGATGACGCATCTGATCCAGCTGCCGCGGACTGTCCGCGAGGTCATGCTAGAGGACCTGCAGCCGGGCATGGTGCTGGCCAACGGGCTCTACACTCCGCACGGTCTGCTCCTGGTCGGCGAAGGCCAGATGTTGAGCGCATCGACAATCGCGAAGCTGCGCGCCCACAATCAAACCGCCCCGATCAGCCAGCGACTGCTGGTTTACTCCTGAGTTTCGACGGAACGAACCGTGGCCGGAGCCCCCACCATCGCGAATCTCTTCACGCAACGACTCGTCGTCGGCGTGGGCGAACTGGCTGTCTCCAACGCTCCGGCGGTGACGATCAGCACGTATGCGCTCGGCTCCTGCGTGGGTCTGGTCGCGTACGACGCCGGCCTGCGCGTCGGCGGCATCCTCCACCTGATGCTGCCGGAATCCACGCTTTCACCGGAAAAGGCGGCGAGCAAACCAGCGATGTTCGCGGACACCGGCGTGGCCGCCCGGGTTAGCGCGCTCGCCGGCCGGCGGGCCGGTCGCTT
>JAEWIY010000098.1 GCA_023386835.1 Verrucomicrobiota bacterium | reverse complement strand
ATCACAACTCGTGGTGAGCGGCGTCGTGGCCGGCCTCACGGCCCGCGCGGGCTGGCCGATGCCCGTCGTGGCGCTCACGACGCTGGCCGCGGGAGCAGCGTTCGGTGCGCTGAACGGTTTCCTCGTCACGGTCGCCGGGCTGCCCGCCATCATTGCGACCCTCGCCACGCTCGTGCTCGGTCGCAACGCGCTGATCATCGCAACTGGCGGCGACTGGATCCAGAACCTGCCGCCGAGTTTCCAGTGGTTCGGCCTGCCCCAAGCCGTGGCGCAACCGCTCTATATCCTCGTCGCCCTGATCGTGTTCCTCGCCTTCGTCTGGGGCCTGCGTCACCTGTCCATCGGACGCAGCGTGTACGCCGTGGGCTGTGATCATGAGGCGGCTCGGCGCATCGGTTTACGTCCGCAGACGGTCGTTTTTGGCTCGTTCGTGCTTGTGGGTGTGCTCACCGCGGCGGCGGCCGTGTTGAATTTTACCCGTTACCCGACGATCGAAACCAATGCCGGGCTCGGCTTCGAGTTGAAGGTCATTGCCGCCGTTGTGGTTGGCGGCACAGCCATCACGGGTGGCCGCGGCAGCCTGTTCGGCACGCTGCTTGGCGTCGTGCTGCTCGGCACCATCGGGACGGTCTTCACTTTCCTGCACGTCAACCCGGCTTGGGAGCGCGCCATCCAAGGTGCGATCATCCTACTTGCGGTGGTTGGCGACACCGCCTGGCGCCGCGGCCAAGCCCGCGCCTGATCGCGATGGCGCCGGCTCGCTGCTCCTCTCCGCCGACTTCACCCGGTCCGGCCGGCGGACTCCGCTGAAAGCCGGCCCACCTCCCTTTCCCATGCGTCTGCTGCTTCTGTTCACTCTGCTGGTCCCGCTCCTGGGCGCGGCCGAATCCACCTGGACCAACCCGCTCGTCCGCCAGCGGGCGGACCCGCACATCGTGTACCATGAGAATGAATACCTCATGACCGCGACGGTGCCGGAGTATGATCGGATCGAGCTCCGGCGCGCGCCCACGCTCGACGGATTGCGGGACGCGCCACCGCAAGTCATCTGGTATCGCCACGAGCGCGGCCCGATGAGCTGGCACATCTGGGCGCCGGAGCTGCACCGGATCGACGGCAAGTGGTACATCTACTTCGCCGCCAGCAAGGCCGAGGACATCTGGGCGATCCGGATGTACGTGCTCGAGAACGCCTCCGCCGACCCGCTCACCGGCACATGGGAGGAGAAGGGGCAGATCAAGACCCAGTGGGAGTCGTTTTCCCTCGATGCGACGACCTTCGAACACCGTGGCACACGTTACCTCGCCTGGGCACAGAAGGACCCCAACATCGAGGGCAACACCAACCTGTACCTCGCCAAGATGGACACGCCGTGGTCGATCACGGGGCGGCCTGTGATGCTGACCCGGCCGAAATATCCGTGGGAAAAGGTGAAGTACCTGGTCAACGAAGGTCCCGCCGTGCTCATCCGGAATGGTCGCGTCTTCATGACCTACTCCGCTGCGGCCACCAACGAGTACTACAGCGTGGGGCTGCTGACGGCCGATGCCGAGGCCAACCTGCTCGATCCCAAAGCGTGGCATAAATCACCGGACCCGGTCTTCGCCACCTGGAGCCCGCACAGCGTGTTCGGCCCGGGCCACAACAGTTTTACCACCACGCCGGACGGGAAGACCGACCTCTTTGTGTATCATGCTCGCAACTACCGGCACATCGAGGGGCATGAACTCTCGAATCCGGACCGCCACACGCGGGTGCAGCCGCTTCGCTGGCGGCCCGACGGCACGCCGGACTTTGGCGTGCCGGTGCCGGACGGCCCGCTGCCGGTCCCGATGGCCGCCAAGCCGCTGTTCCGCGATCCAATCTTCGACGGCGCGGCTGATCCGGTGGTGTTGTGGAATCCGCAACGGGAGCGGTGGTGGATGTTTTATACCAATCGCCGCGCGGCTGCCCCCGGCCTCTCGGGAGTCGCCTGGGTGCACGGCACGCGGATCGGCCTGGCCGAGTCGGCCGATGGCGGCGCCTCGTGGAGCTACATCGGCACGGCGGAAATCTCGTTGCCCGTCGAACTCGGCGGCACGGAGCCGACGCACTGGGCTCCGGATGTCTTCACCGCGCCGGACGGCATTCACCACATGTTCCTGACCGTCGTCCCCGGTGTATTCGAAAACTGGAACCATCCGCGCCACCTCGTTCACCTGACCAGCCGGGACCTGCGGCACTGGAGCGAACCCCGCCGCCTCTCCCTTGCCTCGGACCGCGTGATTGATGCCGATGTCCTGCAACTCGAGGACGGCACCTGGCGAATGTGGTACAACAACGAGCGCGACAAAAAATCGATCTACTTTGCCGACAGCACCGACCTCGTAAACTGGCAGGACAAGGGCAAGGCGGTGGGCGATCAGGGTGGCGAGGGCCCGGTGGTGTTCCGCTGGCGCGATGTGTATTGGATGATCACCGACGTTTGGGATGGGCTCGCCGTTTACCGGTCCGAGGATGCGCTCCAATGGACGCGCCAAGCCGGCGGCAATCTGCTGCAGCAACCCGGACGAGGCGTCGACGACCAGGTGAAAGGCGGCCATCCCGACGTCGTGGTGGCCGGCGATCGTGCTTACCTCTTCTACTTCACGCATCCCGGCCGGGGCGATCCGCGTGGCCAGGCCGATGCGTATGAGCAGCGCCGCAGCTCCATCCAGGTCACCGAGCTGTTTGAGGTCGAAGGCCAGCTGCGGGTGAACCGCGACGCACCGACGTATTTGCACCTCCCGGCGCCACGCCGCTGAGCCAGAGGGCGGGTCGAGCTGACCGGCTTGACGATCCAGTGCTGCGCGCCGTGACCGACCCGCCGGGTCGGGGTGAATGCGCGCTGCCCCTGCACCTGCCGTTTCCTCGGCCCACGGGCACTGCGTCGGTGCGGCCGAGGCCCTTTGCACCGTTCGCCCCATGACCTCGATTCTCCGCCTCGCTGGTCTCGCGTCGGCCCGTTCGCGGCGGCGCAGCCGGTGTTCTCCACGACGTATTGGTTCAGGAAGGACAGTTTCAACTGACCGCGCTGCCGTCGCTGGACGCCGTCGGGGGCGGAACGAGCTCGGCGAGGAAATCGTGCTGCACGTGGTGAAGCCGTAACCGGAACCCGTCACGGCTCAGGTCAACCTGGTCGGCGCCACGGGGCGGCGGACGGAAGCGCGGACCCTCTGCTGACCGGGCCCAACCCCCGAGGCGGAGAACTCGCTCGAGGCCTCGGAGCCGTGGCTCCGCAGCCCGGCACGCTCCCCCTCCCCGGGGCCAGCTTCCCACTCGAGGCTCCAGCGTCCTCCGCCCTGCTGCTCCTGATCCGACGGACGGCTGCGGATGACGTTCGGATCCCGCTGGGGCCGTATCCAACCTCTGGAGGTCGACCCCACGACCGGCCTGCGCATCGCACCGGACTCGCCGATTCACTCCGTCGCCTTTCAGGATGAGAAGATTGAGGCGCCGCTTCTGTACCGGCGCGGTAACGACTCCTCTCTTTTTGTGAACCGGGGCTTCTGTTGCCGCGGCAGCGAGAGCACCTACGAGATTCGGATCGGGCGGTCCCGTTCGATCACGTTGCCTTACCTTGATCGCGACGGCGTCAATCTGAGGGCGCGCGGCGGCGACGGTTCGCCGCCACGCTGAACGGCCTCTGCCACAAGCGCGCAGCGTCTGCCAAGAACTGCGCGGTGAGTGGGCGGTAAACCGCTGGCCCACGGTGGTTCACGGTGACAATCTCTCCCTGCCATGCCGCCCCCACGTCTTCTGCTCACCATCGTGGCCGCCCTGCTCTCCTTTGGCCTGACCGGCCAGGCCAGCGAACGCCTGCTGTTCAACGACGGCTGGCGTTTCCATCGCGGCGATGTGCCCGACGGCGCCGAACTCGTGTCCTACGAGGCGCTCCGTCCCTGGATTGTCGCGACGCGAGCGGATCTGATCGCCGAACCGGCTCACCGTCCGGTCCGGCCGGCCGACGAACCCGCCGGCAGCCGCGTCACCTTTGTGCAGCCTTCGTTCGACGACTCGGCTTGGGCGAAGGTGGAGTTGCCGCACGATTGGGCGATCACCGGACCATTCGACCAGGATCTGCCCGGCGAGACCGGCAAGCTGCCGTGGCAAGGTGTCGGCTGGTACCGCAAGACCTTCGAGCTCTCCAAGGCCGCCGTGGCGCCAGGTCGCCGGCTCGCGCTCCAGATCGACGGCGCGATGGCGTACAGCACGATCTGGCTCAATGGCCGGATCATTGGCGGCTGGCCGTATGGCTATACCTCCTACGAACTTGATCTCACCGGTCACGCGCGCCCGGGACGGAACGTGCTCGCGATCCGACTGCACAACCCACCCGACTCCTCGCGCTGGTATCCAGGCAGTGGATTGTACCGCAACGTCTGGCTGCATCAGACCAGCGACATCCACGTGGGTCCGGGTGACGTGTTCGTCACCACTCCGCGGGTCACGGAGGCCGAGGCGATCGTGCAGGTCGACGTCACCGTCCGCCACCGAGGGTCCGACCGACAGACCGTGCAGCTGGCGACGCGCATCCATTCTCTCGGTACAAACAACCAGCCCGACGGTGCTGTCGTCGCCGAAGTTGCCCCCGTGTCCGTCGATCTCGATCCGGCGCGCGCCTCCGAGGCGATGCGTTCGCTCGTCGCGCGTGTTCCACAGCCGCGGCGCTGGGACATCACCGATCCACACCGTTACATGGCCATCACCGAAGTGCGGACCGCGGACGGCAAGGTGCTCGATCGAGTGGAAACAGCCTTCGGGATCCGCACGGCCGAATTCGACGGCGATCGGGGTTTCATCCTCAACGGCCGGGTCGTCCCCCTGCAAGGCGTGTGCCTGCACCACGACTTGGGTGCCCTCGGAGCGGCGTTCAACGAGCGGGCCGCCGAACGCCAGTTGCAGCTCCTGCAGGAGATGGGGGCCAATGCCATTCGCACATCGCACAATCCGCCGGCCCCCGAGCTCCTGGACCTGTGCGACCGACTCGGACTCCTCGTGCAGGTGGAGGCCTTCGACTGTTGGCGGCGCGGGAAGAAATGGCCCGCCGACATGAAGGAGAACGATCCAGACGTCGTGTATTTCGACTACGCGCGCGTCTGGGACGACTGGCACGAACGCGATCTGCGTCAGATGATCCGCCGCGATCGCAACCACCCCAGTGTCGTCATGTGGTCGATCGGCAACGAGATCATTGAACAATGGTTCTCTGACGGCTGGCGCTGGGCAACACGCCTGGCCGGAGTGGTGCGCGAGGAGGACCGCACGCGTCCGGTCACCGCCGGCTTCAACGGGGTGCAGTCCGGTTTCAACGGCTTCCAGACGGCCGTCGACGCCGTGGGATACAACTACCGCATCCAGGCGTACGCCCCGTTCCGGGCCGCGCACCCCACCATTCCCGTTTACAGCAGCGAGAGCGCGTCGACGCTGAGCTCGCGTGGCTTCTACACGTTCCCGGTGGAATCGGAGAACAAGGCGCATGGCCGCGCCGATTTCCACGTCAGTAGTTACGATCTCAGTACACCTCCGTGGTCGAATCCGCCGGACCTCGAGTTCGCGGCGATCGATCAAGTGCCGGGTGTGGCCGGCGAGTTCGTCTGGACCGGCTTCGATTACCTGGGTGAGCCGACGCCCTACAACTCCGATTCGACCAATCTGCTCAACTACTCGGATCCGGTGGCGCGCGCCAAAGCCGAGCGAGAGCTGGCGGAGCTCGGTCGGATTCGGGTGCCCTCGCGCAGCAGTTATTTCGGCATCATCGACCTCGCCGGATTTCCGAAGGATCGGTACTTCCTCTACCAGGCGCGCTGGCGCCCGGAGCTGCCGTTGGCGCATATCCTGCCGCACTGGAACTGGCCCGAACGCATCGGCCAAGTCACGCCGGTGCACGTGTACAGCTCCGGGGACGAAGCGGAGCTCTTCCTCAACGGTCGTTCGCTCGGCCGCCGGACTCGCGGTGAGTTCACGTATCGCTTCCGCTGGGACGACGTCGCGTACGAACCGGGCGAGTTGCGCGTGGTGACCTGGAAGAACGGTCAGCCTTGGGCGGAGGCGCACCGGCGCACCACGGGCGACGCCACGCAGCTGCTGGTTACGGCCGATCGCGCCAGCCCGCGCGCGGATGGGCGCGATTTGGTGTTCGTGACGGTTACAGTCGCTGACGCCAACGGCGACCTGGTGCCGCGCAGCCAGCCGCGCATTCGGTTCCGCGTGGAAGGGCCGGCGGAGATCGTTGCAACGGACAACGGCGATCCGACCGACCTGGAGGCGTTTCCCTCGCCCACTCGTCGCGCGTTCAACGGCCTCGCGCTCGCCATCGTCCGCCCCCGCCGGGGTCAGCCCGGGCCCATCACGGTGCACGCTGAAAGCGATGGACTCGCCCCCGCGCACGTGGAGGTGCTCAGCCGCTGACCGGCGAAGCCGCGCCACCTGACCGTCCGTCGGCGTCCGGGTTCGCGTTTTGAGCGCGACAGCGTTGGTTATAACCATGCTGTCCCTTCGTGCCCCCCGCCTGTGGCGCGCCCTGTGCCTGCTCATGCCGCTGGCGCTGCAGGCGAACGACGTGATCCGGTTCGACACCCCGGCCGAGCACTTCACGGCCTCCTGCCCGGTCGGCAACGGTCGGCTCGGTGGCATGCTGTTCGGCGGCGTCGATGAAGAGTTCGTGGTCCTCAACGAGAACACGATGTGGTCGGGCTCCCGCCAAGATTCGGATCGTCCCAATGCGGCCGCGATCCTGCCGGAGATCCGCCGGTTGCTGCTCGAAGGCCAGCACGCGGAAGCGGAGAAACTCGTCAGCGAGAGTTTCACCTGTGCCGGACCGGGCTCCGGTTTCGCCAAGGGCAAGGACCTGCCGTACGGCAGCTATCAATTGCTGGGCAACCTGCGACTGCGGTTCACCGCCGGCGGCGCGGGCGGAGAGGTGCAACAGTACCAACGCACGCTGCACCTGGACGACGCGATCGCGCGGGTGAGTTACGAGCGCGACGGCGTGCGGTTCAACCGGGAGTTCTTTTCGAGCGCACCCGCCCAGACGCTCGTTCTCCGGTTGGAGGCGGACCGCCCCGGCGCGTTGGCCTTTGACGTTTTGCTGGAGCGGCCCGAACGCGGGACCACCGCCGCCTGGGGTGCTGACGGATTGCGTCTCGATGGACAGCTCAATGACGGGCGAAACGGCAGCGACGGCGTGCGGTTCGCGACGCGTCTGCGCGTGATCGCACCGGGCGCGACTGTCTCCCACGACGGGTCCACCCTGCAGGTCCGGAAGGCCCGCGAAGTGGTCATCCTTGTCACGGCCGCGACGGACCTGCGCAGCTTCGCCGGCCGGCGTTCGGACCGCCCGGGTGAATTGGCGGAAGCGGATCTGCAGGCGGCGGCGCAACTCGGCTACGGCGGGCTGCGCGCGGCGCACATCAACGATTATCGCCAGTGGTACAGCCGCTCATCGGTGCGCCTCGGCCCACCGGATCGCGCGGTGCCACCAACGACCACGCAGGCACGTCTCGTGGCGCAAAGCCAGGGACAGGCCGACCCAGGCCTCGCGGAGCTGTACTACAATTTTGGCCGGTACCTCCTGATCTCATCTTCCCGCCCGGGCGAGTTGCCCGCCAATCTGCAGGGCCTCTGGACCGACGGAGTGCAGACGCCGTGGAATGGCGACTGGCACCTCAACATCAACGTGCAGATGAACTACTGGCCGGCCGAGGTGACCGGGCTCGGCGAACTTCATCAGCCGCTGTTCGCCTTGGTCCGGTCGTTGACCAAACCGGGCGAAGTCACCGCGCGGAAATACTACAACGCCGGTGGCTGGGTGGCACACGTGTTGAGCAACCCGTGGGGCTTCACCTCGCCAGGCGAAGGCGCGAGCTGGGGCGCAACCACGACCGGCTCGGCGTGGCTGTGCCAGCATCTTTGGGAGCATTACCTCTACACACGCGACCGCGCGTTCCTCGCGGACATCTATCCGATCCTGCAGGGCTCCACGCAGTTTTATCTCGATATGCTGATCGAGGAGCCAGGTGGCAAATGGCTCGTCACGGCACCGTCGAACTCCCCGGAAAACCGATTTCGCAAACCGGACGGCACCGAGGCGAGCATCTGCCTCGGCGCAACCTTCGACATGCAGGTGCTGCGCTACCTGTTCAGCGCCACCGCCGCGGCCGCACAGGCGCTCGGACGGGATGAACAATGGCGGGAAACGGTGCGGAACGCGCGCGATCGGCTCGCGCCGACCCGGATTGGTCCGGATGGTCGCGTGCTGGAGTGGCTCGAGCACTACGAGGAACCGGAGCCCGAGCACCGACACATCTCGCACCTTTGGGGGCTGTTCCCCGGTCACGAAATCACCCCCAGCGCCACGCCGCGCCTCGCGCAGGCCGCGCGCGCGACGCTCGAGCGCCGCGGCGACGCCGGCACCGGTTGGGCCATCGCGCACAAAGCGGCACTTTGGGCCCGCCTTGGCGACGGCGATCGCGCGTACAAGCTGTTCACCGAGCTTCTTCGCCCGGCCGGCGAAGCGCACCGGATCACGACCAAGGGCGGCGGTTCGTATCCCAATCTGTTCTGCGCGCATCCACCGTTCCAGATCGACGGCAACTTCGGCGGAGCCGCGGCGATCGCCGAAATGCTTCTGCAAAGTCACGTATCGGCTGGAGAAGGCAGCGAGGGTCGCCTGCCCTACGAAATTCACTTGCTGCCCGCGTTGCCCAAGGCTTGGCCGGAAGGAGCCGTTCGCGGTCTCCGCGCGCGCGGCGGAGCGACGGTGGACTTTAGCTGGCGTGACGGAAAGGTCACTCAGGCTACGCTGACGGGCCCGCCGGGAGCCAAAGGCAAGTTGCGCCACCCGGGCGGTGTGACCGACATCACGTTGAACAACGAAGGCCGCTACGAATTCACGAACTAGCGCCCACGCGGTGGGCCGGCAGCCCCATCGCCGTCGCCGCAACGTGCATTCGAGCATCCCTGCTGTTTAACGGTGTACGCACGACCGTGCGCCCAGGCGGTTCCCGCCGCGCACACGCGGATCGACAGGCGCGGCGGGGTTTGTTCTCTGACGGCGTGTCCGGCGCCTTCATACCCGCTCCCCACACGCTCGGTTCGCTTTCTGCTGATTTCCTGTGAGTTCTTCCAGTCGCCCTTCGTTTGCCAGCCGCTGGCTGCCCAATGGTGAAGCCGTCCTCCTTGCGGTCATCGCCGTGGAGGTCGTGATCTTCGCCGTCGCGGGAACGAATTTCCTGACCGCGCGCAACGGGTTTGAGATCGCCCGCCTGGCCGCGGAGATCGGGCTGCTCGCGTTCGGACTGACCGCGGTGATCAAAACGGGCGGAATTGATCTCTCGGTCGGTTCGATGATGGGACTTTCCGCGGTCGTACTCGGGCTGACGTGGCATTCGTGGGGGTTTCCCGTGTGGATCGCGGCCGTCGCTGCCCTGATCGTGGGCGCAGCCGGCGGTGCCCTGAACGGATGGCTCGTCACGCGGCTGCGGGTGCCGCCGTTGATCGTGACGCTCGGCACCTTCTCGCTGTTCCGTGGCCTGGCGGAGGCGACCACCGGTGGTTTTGTCAGCTACACGGGTTTTCCCAGTGGTTTCCTCGAGCTCGGCCAAGGCTACCTGTTCGGGTGGATTCCGACGCAGCTGTTGGTTGTCGGAGCCGTGTTCGTTGCGCTGTGGATCTGGCTCCATCGGACCGTGCCAGGGCGCGAACTCACCGCCCTCGGATTTAACGCCGACGGCGCGCGTTTCGCAGGCGTGGCGGTCGATCGCCTGGTTTTTCGCACGTACCTGTTGTCTGGCGTGCTGGCGGCGCTGGCCGGCATC
This sequence comes from Verrucomicrobiota bacterium, assembly GCA_023386835.1. Taxonomy (GTDB): domain Bacteria; phylum Verrucomicrobiota; class Verrucomicrobiia; order Opitutales; family Opitutaceae; genus Actomonas. Next base: position 9,888 of record JAEWIY010000098.1, on the reverse strand, counting down.
ATCTACGTCGCGCGGTTGGGTCAGGCCAAGGCCGATGCGGGATTGGGCGCCGAGTTGACGGGCATCGCCGCGGTGGTGCTCGGCGGCACCTCCATCGCCGGGGGCCGCGGCACGTTGCACGGCACCTTGCTCGGGCTGCTCGCGTTGGTGGTTCTGCAGAACGGGCTGCGCCTGGCCGGACAGCCTGGCGAGGTGGCCGGGCTGTTCACCGGGCTCATCCTCATCGCCGCGATTGCCTTTCACCAGCGCTGGAGCCGGGCGACTCCCGCCCCCGCCAGCGCCTCCACTTCCCCTTTCTTCATGAAAACCAGCCACGTCGCCATCCTGGTCGCCGCCATTCTGGGCGCCGCCCTCCTCATTGCCGGGAGCAACGTTTTCCTCGCCCGCTCGCTGACTGCCTCGGTCGCCGCGGGCGCCTCGGGTGCAGCCCGCCCGGGCGGCGGAGGCGGTGGACCACGCCCCGTGATCGCACTGACGCCGAAGGCGAAGTCCGACCCGTACTTCGTTTCCTGCAAGGAAGGCGCGGATGCCGCGGCGCGCGAGCTGGGCGTTGAGCTGCTCTGGGATGGCCCGACCGATCCGGATCCGGCGCGCCAAAACGAAATCGTCGAGGCCTGGATCACCAAGGGCGTCAACGTGATTGCTGCCAGCGCCAACAGCCCGGCTGCTCTTTCCACCGTCCTGCGGAAGGCCCGCGAGCGGGGCATTCAGGTCATCACGTGGGACGCCGACACCGAGCCGGATTCCCGCAGCTTCTTCGTCAACCAGGCCACCGCCGAGGGCATCGGGAGCACGCTGGCCGACGAGGGGGCGCGGCTCGCCGGCGGCGAAGGTAGTTACGCGATCATTACAGCATCGTTGACCGACGCGAATCAGAACGAATGGATCAACCACCTGCGCGCGCGCATGGAGAAGGAGCATCCCGGCATGAAGCTCGCGACGATCCAGCCTTCCGATGGCCAGCGAGACAAGGCGCTGACCCAGACGCGCGACGTCGTGCGCGCGTATCCGGACGTCAAGGTCATCATCGCCATCTCCGCCCCCGCCGTGCCGGGCGCGGCCGAGGCGCTGAAACAGGAGAACCGCCGGAACGTGAAGCTGACGGGACTTTCCGTGCCGAGCCTCAACCGCGCCTACATGAAGGAAGGCTGGATCCAGAGTATCGTGCTTTGGAATACCGTGGATCTCGGCTACCTGACCGTCGCAGCCGCCCGCGCCGTGCACGACGGCACGCTCACGCCCGGCAGCACCGAACTCATGACCAGCCGGCTGGGCCGGATCGAGGTGAAGGACGACCAGATCCTGTTGGGCAAACCCTTCATCTTCACGCCCGACAACATCGACGACTTCGATTTCTAGACGAGCGCGCCCGCCGACGCGGCGCCCCACGGTCATGAAGTCCTACCGCCACGAGCTTTGGTTCGAGGTCCCACGCCGCCGGCAGTTGATCAACATCACGCCGGAGGTGGAGCGGTGCCTGCGGGAAAGCGGCATCAAAGAGGGGCTGTGTCTGGTCAATGCCATGCACATCTCAGCCTCGGTCTTCATCAACGACGACGAAGGCGGATTGCACCGCGACTTCGAGGCCTGGCTTGAGCGGCTCGCGCCGGAGAAACCGCACCACCAGTACGCCCACAACGTCGGCGAGGACAATGCCGACGCTCATCTCAAGCGTACGATCATGGGCCGGGAAGTGGTCGTCGCCGTCACTGAAGGCCAGCTGGATTTTGGCCCGTGGGAGCAGATCTTCTACGGCGAATTCGATGGTGGGCGCCGAAAGCGGGTGCTGGTGAAGATCATTGGATCGTAGCGGCGCCATTTGCGCCGCCGCAGGGACCGCCTTAAATCCCTCCGCGTGACATCCGCGCGTCGCTGGTCCTCCCTTTGGCCATTCCTTCTCCTCACGTTCGCGGTCGCCGCGGTGGGCAACCTCGCGACGGCCAGCAGCGTCCGTTCGTGGTACCCTGAACTCGCGAAGCCTTCGTGGACGCCGCCAGGAGCCGTCTTCGGACCCGTCTGGACGTTGCTCTACGCCTTCATCGCGGTGGTGGGCTGGCGCTGCTGGTTACGTCGAGAACAGTCGCCGGCCAACCGACACCTCCCGCTCTGGTGGCTGTTGCAGCTTGGGCTCAACGCCCTCTGGTCGCCGGCCTTTTTTGGCCTGCAGAGCCCGTGGGCCGGGTTGTGGGTGATCGTACCGCTTTGGGTCGTTCTCCTGATCCTGTTGATCAAGTTCTGCCGGACTGACCGCGCCTCAGCGGCGCTCTGGGCGCCGTACTTCGCCTGGGTCACGTTTGCCACCTGCCTCAACTTCGCGATCTGGCGGCTCAACTGAGCCTTAACACGGCTTCTGAACCGGTTCGGGTGCGACCGGTCTAGGCAGGAACCCAAACAACCTGGAGGCCTGTATGAAAACCCATGTTCGCGCCCTGGCCCTGACGGCGGCCCTTGCCGTTGCTCCCCTTTCCCCCGCCCAATCGTCGGGATCCACCGGGAGCAGTTCGACCGGCTCCGGCACGGCGGGACCAACATCGAGCGCCACCACGGCGTCCGAGTCACGCTCAACGACCAACGCGGCCACCACGGCCTCCGCGCCGGCCACGTCGACCAATGCCGCCACGGCCGCGTCGCGCCCGACCACGAGCCCATCGGACACCTCGGCCGCGGGCACGGCCACACCTTCGACCAGCGCTCCGACCGCGGTGGCCACACCTTCCGGGACCTCGCCTTCCAACGCGGCCTCCATCCCGCCTCCCACTGGAACCACCCCGCCTCCCGGCTCCGTCCCTGCCAGCCGTCCGGTCGTTCCGCCGAGCGCGGCCGACGTTGCCTCCACGGCCTCGCAGCGTTCAACCGATGTCACCGGGACCGCGGCCAATCCCGCCGCCCAAGTCCAAGGAGGTAGTGGGCTGAGTACGACGCCACCCGGCAGCGCCGAGACGAGGCGTACCATTACGTCGACGGCCGATGATCCCAGTTTGAACAGCACGACCGTGGGCGGCAGCTCGATGGCCGTTGGCACAGCCCAGCCGGGCACAACGACGGCGGCCGATGGCACGGCTACGCCGCTCGTGCCGACGGTCGGCCCGAGCGCGAGCCCGACCGTGGCCTACCTGCGCGCGGCTGAATTGCCGCAGCGGGACGCCGCCCTCAGTCGGATCGAAGCACAGTTGCAGGAGACAAATCGGGCCGCCGCTCGGTTGCCGCAGAACCCGGCGCGACTGCCCGCGACTTCGCAGGCGGAATTCTCAACGGCCATGCAGGAGCTGCAGGCCCGGGAAGCCCAGCTGCGCCTCTCGCTCCAGCAAGCGCAGCAAGCCGATGAGGGCCGGTGGGTGCAGGCGCGCAGCCGGCTGGCCGCCGACTATGATGCCTACATGAGCGCGCTGCTCCGTGCCCGCGCCGCGGGCAACGCGACGCACAGCCCGGCGGTCGCGGAATAGTCAGTCGCCTTTTCCCGAGGTCAGCCGGAACCGCACCGATCACGGCTGGCCTCTGCGGGAAAATACCTGATTGGGCGGCTCGGGAGGTGTTTCTCGTTGCCCGGGAAGGGGGTGCGTGGCACCCAGAGGGTACGATGAATGAAGCCAAATCCGGGCACGCTTGGCAGTTTTTCCGTATCGGCGGACTCGACCAGGTCGTGATTCGAAACGCCGAGGATCTCCTCGCGCTGGACCAACTGGATCAGAAGTTGTGGGTGGCGCTGAGCTGCCCGGTGCAGGGTCTGGAACTGGACGAACGGACGCTCCGTTTTGTCGATCTCGACAAGGACAACCGTATTCGCGTGCCGGATATCCTTGGCACCATCCGCTGGGCCGCCGGGTACCTGAAGGATGCCGGTGAGTTGCTGAAGGAGACGGATCGCCTGCCGCTGTCCGGATTGACGGACGACACGCCGGAAGGCCAGGCCATGATCAGCGCCGGCCGGATCATGCTGGAGGGCCGGCAGGCGGCCGAAACCGAATCGGTCACCCTGGCGGACGTGCAAGGGGCGACGGCTTTGTTTTCGTCCCGGCCGTTCAACAACGACGGGGTCATCACGGCGGCGGCGACCGACGAGACCGCGATCAAGCAGGCCATCGAACAGATCATCGGCAGCGTGGGCGGCGTGGCGGATCGCAGCGGCCAGCCCGGTGTTGATCGGGCCAAGATCGAGGAATTCTACACCGCGTTGCAGAACTACATCCAATGGGTGGAGCGTGGCCGCAACCCCGAGGTGCATGCCTTCGGCGCCGGCACCGCCGCGACCGCGGCGGCCGTCGCCGCCGTGCGCAGCAAGGTCGACGACTACTTCACGCGCACCCGCCTCGCCGCCTTCGATTCCCGCGCCGGCGCCGCGCTCAACCCGCCGACGGAGGAATTTGCCGCGCTGGCGAATGGTGAACTGATCCCGATCGCGCCCGCCATCGCCGCCTTCCCGCTGGCCGAGGTGCAGGCGGACCGGGCGCTTCCGCTGTTTGGATCCGTCAACCCCGCGTGGGCCGCCGCGCTCGCCCAATTGCATGCCGCGGCCGTCACCCCGCTCTTCGGAGAAGCCCAGCGCGAACTCACCGCGTCACAATGGATCGAGCTCAAGCGCCGTCTCGCCGCGTTCGATACGTGGCAGGCCGAGCGCGCGGCCGTTTCGAGTGTGGAAGGACTGGGCGTCGAGCGCGCGCAACAACTGCTCGCCGGCTCGGAACGCGCGACGCTGCTCGAGTTGATCGATCGCGACCTCGCCACTGCGCCGGAATTCGGCGCGATTGAAAACCTGGAGCGTCTCGTCCGCTTGCGCCGCGACTTCGCCACGCTGCTCCGGAATTTCGTCAACTTCACGGACTTCTATTCGCCCGAGAAACTCGCGACCTTCCAGGCGGGCACGTTGTACCTCGACAGCCGCAGCACGGAGTTGTGTGTCGAAGTGGCCGATCCGGCCGCGCACTCCAAGCTCGCCTCGCTCAGCCAGACCTACCTCGCCTACTGCGATCTCAAACGCGCCGATCTGCCTCCGCGCAAGATTGCCGCCTCCTTCACGCAAGGTGACGGCGACTACCTGCGCGTGGGCCGTAACGGCGTGTTCTACGACCGCAAGGGCCGCGACTGGGACGCCACCATCACGCTGATCATTGAGAACCCGATCAGCATCCGGCAGGCCTTCTGGTCACCGTACAAGAAGGTGGCGCGGTTCGTGGAAGAGCAGATTACGAAGTTCGCCGCAGCCAAGGAGAAGGCGGCCGACGAGAACCTCGCGCGCGGCGTCGTCTCGGCGACCGCGGCTCCCGCTCCCGGCGCGCCGGCGGCGCCCGGCGCGGCCCCCGCCCGACCGGCTTTCGACATCGCCAAGTTCGCCGGCATCTTCGCCGCCATCGGCCTCGCATTTGGAGCGATCGCCGGCGCGGTCACCAGCGTCGCGACCGGCTTCCTCGGGCTGAGCTGGTGGCAGATGCCCCTCGCGATTCTCGGTGCGCTGTTGATCATCTCCGGGCCGTCGATGTTGCTCGCCGCGCTCAAACTCCGGCAGCGCACCCTCGGTCCGATCCTCGATGCCAACGGCTGGGCCATCAATGGCCGCGTGCACATCAGCATTCCGTTTGGCACCCGCCTGACGGAGCGCGCGGTCCTGCCGCCAGGTTCGAGCCGCAACCTCAACGATCCGTACGCGGACCGGGGCGCACAAACCCGCCGCCGACTGCTGATCGCGTTGGTGATCCTGCTGCTCGCCGCCGTCGTGACGGCGTGGACGCTCAAGACCTGGCCATTCGCCCGCGAGCCCGAGTCCGTGCCGGCGCCGGAAACACCGGCCGCCGAGGCGCCCGCCGCCAGTTCCACCTGACGGCGCAGCGACTGGTTCAGTCGATCGAATAGAACGGGTTGGGCAGCTTGAACGTGCGTTCGGCATGCCCACCCGCCAGGTCGCTGGCCTGGTCGCCGATGTTGGCGATGATGCGATAGCCACGGCGCTCGATCTCCGCACGCGCGGCCGACTTGCGCTGCCACGTCGGCCGGAAGTCACCCGGAGCGGCCATAAAAAGCTCCGCATAGTCATTCATCCCCTGGTGCGCGAGGTTGCGCGCCGTGCCGTCCCGATCCGGCCCATCCTTGCGGCCGGTGACAAAAAAGACGGTCACCCCCACCGCCCGCGCGGAGTGGTACACATCCCGCACCGGCTCCAGCGCCTTCGCCTCGGCCGCCGCCACGTATTCAGACCACACCTTCGGCACGTATCCGAAGTCCTGCGACCGCATCTGCGGATAGGTCGACAGGACCGTCTCATCAATGTCGAACACGACCGCCAGCCGCTCGCCAGATTGCGCCTTGTCCGCCCGCTGCCGGATCCATTGCTCCGCCTCCTCCGCCACGGCGGCCACCTCCTCGAGGTACGCCCCGGAGTCATGGTACGCGATCACCGCCGCCTTGGCGTGCGACAGATTGGCCGGCTCACGCGTGCGTGGGCTCGACTGGCAACCCGCTCCGACAAAAACGCCGGCTAAAAGGAAAGCTGACGCAACAGCACCACGGAAACTGCGAAGCATTCGGCGAAAAAAGCCGCAGCGCCGCTCGAAGCAATGACTTCCGCAGAGTGAGCTCCGCGACAAACCCCGTTTCCCGTGTCGTCCCGCCGGCTCAGGCAGCCGCCACCTTCACGCGCTCCAGAGCCTCATCGAGGTCGCGTGCGTCGTAAGGTTTGGGCATGATCACGAGCTCCGGTCCCCAGACGCGGCGCATTTCGTCGATCATCTCGGGCAGACCGCTCGTCACGATGATCCGCACGTGATGCGGGTACTCCGCAAGGCGGCGGACGAGGCCCGGACCATCGAGTCGGGGCATGTTGAGGTCGGTGATGACGACCCCGATTTCTTCCATGTTCTGCTCGAATAGGGAAAGTGCCTCCAACCCATCCGCGGCCACCAAAACCCGCAGGCCCCGACGCTCCAGCAGCACACACAAAAGCGACCGAATGATCGGTTCATCCTCCGCAATGAGGACGGCGCTTGCGTGTTGGGCCGCACAGTGGTCGGTCATGGTTCAACTGAACCAACCGGCCCGCGAACGTTCCACCGCCAAACCGCGTTCCACTGGTAAGGAACTGTAAAACATGTGCACTAACGCGCGTTGGACGGGGAGCAAAGGCGCCTGGCGGAACCGCCCAACGCGCCCAAATCGAGGCTCAAACCCCGCGCTTCCCGAATTGCATCGAACCGCCTCAACACGCTAAATCACGGAGGCGACCGGCGTCTTCCCCCGACGGCGCCGAGGGACGGCACGACAACCGACAAAGTGAACGTCAGTTCCCGCGCGGCCGAAGCGTTGAAGTGCGCGGCGAAGGCGGGAGCCCGAACGATTCCGGCGCCGGCGGGTGTGCCGGATCAAAGGGAGACAGATCAGCCAAAATGTGCTCGCTCACCGGCAACCGGAGATCGCGGAGCCCGTCGACGACAGCCCGCGCGAGTTGATAGGCGCCGTAGTTGTTGTGATGCGTCGGGTCTCGTCCTCCATCGTTGAAAGCGAGCGGAGCTCGGACCGGCCCCAGCGCCTCGTACAGCGTGGCGCTCGCCGCCGCGAGGTCGATGAAGGCCACATCTTCGGCGCGCGCCACCTCCCGCACCGCGTCGAGATACCCGCCGTGGGTATTGCGAATGTGTCCTTGCTCATCGAATACACGCCGATGCACCGAAGTGAGGAGCACCGGAGTGGCTCCACGACGGCGCACCTCCCCCACGTAAACGCGCAGATAGTCACGATAGGTGGTTTCCGCGGCTGCATACGTCTGCGGCCACTGCGCCTTCGAATCGTTGTGACCAAACTGGATCAGCACGTAGTCGCCGGGCCGCACCGCCGACAACAGCTTGTCGAACCGCAGCGCGGTCAGAAACGACTTCATCGTCTCCCCTGATTCCGCGTGGTTGGCGACCGCGACACGGTCATTGCAGAACCGCGGCAGCATCTGCCCCCAGCTCGCGGCCGGTTCATACGGCTGGTCCGTCACGGTCGAGTCTCCGGCCAGAAAGAGGGTCACGACATCCTTTGCCGGTTCGATCCGCACGCGACGCACAGCCGGGGAGGTGCTGCTAAACTCGAGGGTCAACTTGTCGTCCCAGTGCAGCACGCCGACCTCGCGATCATTCAGTCGCACCCGATCTCCGCCCGGTGCATTCGGCGGCGGGGGCTCGAGCCGTGGCGTCCGAACATTCACCACAAACGAACATTCCACGGTCTCGCCGGGCCTGGTCCTCACCTTCTCCAACATCAGCCGTCGCGACTCCGCGCGTACCGTCGTCTCCGACTCCCGATCGCCGCCGAGGGTCACCGTCACTCGCCAGTTTCCCTCTGGAACCCGAGCCGAAAAATAGAACGCCGGCATCTGCGGCTGTGTATCCAAATCAAAACCATAGCCGCGCTCCGCCGTGTAGGCGCCCAGCGGCTCACTGAGATCGTAGTCCAACGGCTGTGGCGTCTCTGCTCGCGCGGCGGCGGCCAGTCCGCCGAGCAGCATCACTCCACGCGCCCAAGAAAACAAGCCGGCGCCCTTCATGGCCGCACCTCCTCCGTCACGCGGCCATCCCGACGAAAGTCCGGCAGCCCGCGACAACGCGTCGCCTCAAAACCGTCCGAATCCCGCAGGACAAACAAAGGCTGTCGCGCCGGACGCTCGGCCGCCAATCGGTCGATGACGACCTCACGCGCCTGCTCAAGCACCACCGGCGCGCGATCATCGGGAGCGGCCAAGGTCAGCCGGACCGCGTGTAGTTGCAGACCCGTGACGTGGCGCGCGTACAGCCCGTACGCCGGCAGCAAGCCGAACATGCTGGGCTCAGGATAGGCCCCGGGACGCTCAGGCACCGCATACGGTTCACGGGGTCCGGTGCCGGCGTCGGGCCCGCGTTGGAAGAAACGGCTAACCAGTTCCGCCGGCTGCGCGGCGACGTCGGCCAGGGTGATCCCGCCGCGGTAGGCGATCTTCACGTTGTCCCACGTCACGTCTTCGATCGGCTGCCCGGGCAAACCGACCACCTGCGCGGCGTAGCGGCAGTCCGCATCCGTCACCAAGATGTTGCTCAGGTGCACCTGTCGGATCCGCCCCACTCGGGTGCCCGCCGGTCCGCGCAGCCGCGCGCCCAACCGCATGAAAATCGGCGAGCTCACGATCTCGCTCATGACGAGATTCGAGGCGACAACGTTCTCAATCACGGCCCCGTCTACGCTTTCAATCGCGAGCCCGCGTGAACGAACGAAGACGCAATTGCTGATTGTCACATTTCGGAAACCGCCGTGCGACTCCGTGCCCAGCTTGATCCGTCCCGTCGGGCCGTCACCGTCCGGTGCCGTCCAGTCCGTGCGGCCGTACGTCCCGTCCAGCAGGGTGCCGAGATCGAAGCCGCTGACCGTGCAGTCGCTGATCGTCACGTCCTCGGTCGCCCGCGCCTCACCGAGGGCATACGAGCTCTTCAGCACAATCGCGTCGTCGTGCGGCGTATTGACCCGGCAACGACTGATCGAGACGAAGCGACAGCAGTCGATATCGAGCCCATCCCGCTGCGTGTCGACCGTCAGACCTTCAATCGTCAGATGGTCGACGCCCGTGGCAAGCACCGCAAAATGGCCGGCTCGCTCGATCGTCAGGTCGCGGAGCAACACATGGCGGCACCGTTTGAACGCGATCGCCTTGTTGGCGCCGCTTTCGAGTTCCTCGATCTCCGCGGTCAACCCGTGATGCAGCCCGCGCCCGTCGATCCGGCCGGGCCCGGTGATGGCCACGTGTTCCAACCCTTCGCCCCAGATCAGGCTGTTGTGCCAGTGACTGTGTCCGAAGTCCTGATACGCGTGCACGTCTCCCCACTCGTTCGGCTCCGGCGGATCGTAGCCTTCGGAGCCGTCCGTCGGCGGTGGCGCGGGGGGGCGGCGCGCGGC
>JAEWIY010000198.1 GCA_023386835.1 Verrucomicrobiota bacterium | reverse complement strand
TCATGGCGCTTTTTGTCCGCAGCCGTCTGCGGACGCCGGCCGCCGGCCCGTTCTGCCTCGCGCTGTTGTTGAATGCGGCGTGGGCTCTCGGCTACGCGATCGAGCTCAGCACGCCGTCGCTCGAGGGCAAGTTGCTGGTCTTCCAGATTCGCTGCTCGTTTCTCTGTTTCTATGCCGCCGCCTGGCTGGAGATGGTGCACCGGATGACGCGCGCGCGGCCGCTGCTGCGGGGCTGGATGGCGGTGGCGGTCCTTGTTGTCCCCTTAGTTACGCTGATCCTGCTCTGGCTGCCCGGGCCCGGCCAGAATCCGCTCTTGCGGCACTCATTCTGGATCGACTCGTCAGCTGGCATCCCGGTTCTGCGCAACGGTCGGGGGCCCTGGGGACTGATCTACTACCTCTACAACTACGCCGCCTGGGGAGTGATCTTCCTGCTGCTGTATCCGAAGAAGCACCACACGCCATGGGAGCGCCGCGGGCGGCTGATCTTCCTCGCGGCGGCGCTGGTCGGCTGGACGGCGGACGTCCTGCATTTGCTGCAGCTCACGAAACCGGCGGGATTTAACTATGCGCCGGCCCTGTTCCCGCTCACGAGCACGTTGATCGTCTTCGCGCTGCTGCGGCACCGATTGCTGAACCTCGCGCCGGTGGCGCGGGCTGCGTTGATCGAACGTTTGGACGACCGGATCCTGGTTTTTGACGCCGAGGATCGGCTGGTCGACTGCAATCAGGCCGCGGTGACGACATTCGCGCTGCCGACGTGGCGCGGTTACGGGCGACCGGCCGCCGACATCCTGCGACCGTGGCCTGAACTGGCGGCCTTGGTTTGCTCGCCAGGCAACCAGAGAACGGAAGTCCCTATCGGGACGAGGACGTTCGACGCCTCGTTGTTCGCTGTGCTCGATGAGTCGGAAGGGCGCGCGCGGGCGCGGGTCCTGGTCTTGAGCGACATTACGCGGCTGAAGGAGAACGAGGCGCAGCTCCGTCTCGCCAAGGAAACCGCAGAGGCCGCCGGGCAGGCGCAGGCGAGGTTTCTAGCAACGATGAGCCACGAGATTCGTACGCCCATGAACGGCGTCACCGGGTTCACGCAGTTGCTGAAATCGAGCCCGCTCGATCCGAAGCAGCGCGAGTACCTCGACCTCATTGACCAGAGCACCCGGTCGTTGCTCGTCATCATCAACGATGTGCTGGACTACTCGAAGATCGCCGCCAACCAACTGGAGATTGAGCAGATTCGCTGCGAAGTCGGATCAATCGTGCGTCAGGCCTCCGGGCTGCTCCAGCCGGCGGCCGCGGCCAAGAACCTGGAATTCATGACGCGCATCGCCGACGACGTGCCGTCGGCGATCCTGAGCGATCCGGTGCGACTGCAGCAGATCCTGACCAACCTGCTCGGCAACGCGATCAAGTTCACGGAGCACGGGCGAGTCAGCCTCGACGTCAGCTGGACCGCGCCCGACATGATCCATTTCACCGTCGTCGACACCGGGATCGGCATCACGCCGGAGCAGCAGGCTCACATCTTTACGCCCTTCAGCCAGGCGGATGCCTCCATCACGCGCCGTTTCGGCGGAACCGGTCTCGGCCTTTCCATTACGCGCCGCCTTTGCGAATTGATGGGTGGTTCCCTTACGGTGAAGAGCGAGAAAGGCCAAGGCTCGGTCTTCACCGCGATCGTGCGCACGGTGCCGGCTGGGCCTTCCGAGGCACCGGTGAAACTCGCCGCGCTGGCGCCCGTCGCACCGCCTTCCCACCGCCGGTTGAAGGTCCTCGTTTTTGAAGACAACGTCGTGAATCAGAAGGTCATTGGCGCGTTCCTCGCCCACTTCGGACACGAAACACATTTTGTGGGCGACGGAGCCAAGGGTCTGGCCGTATTGGAGAACGAACGCTTTGATGCGCTGCTCATGGACCTCGAGATGCCGGTGATGGACGGCTACGAGGCGGTGCGCCGTATTCGCGCCAGCGAGACGCCCGATGGGCCACGTGCCTACATCATCGCGCTGACCGCCCACGCGCTGAAGGGCGAGCGCGAGCGCTGCCTTGCTCTCGGCATGGACGAGTTTCTGACCAAGCCGCTCAATCTTGCCACACTGCGCCAAACGCTGGCGCGCGTGCCGGCGGCCGGGGCGGTCGGCCGCTAGAAGCGGAGCGTCGCGCTCGCGCCGTAGAACCGCGGATGGCCGGCCACAAAGGTCGGGATTCCGAACGCGTTGGCCGTGTTGCCCGCGTCGATCAGGTGGTCCTTGTCGAACAGGTTGTCCACGTAAGCTGTGATCTCCCACCGTCCGTCGCGCGAGTGAAATCCGGCGCGCAGGTTCACGAGCGAAAAGCCGCGTTGGTACAACGTGCCGCCGGCGGACGCGTTGTCGTCCTCGAAGTAGTGCCCGGACTTGTAGTGATAAACTGGAGTCACGAAGATTCGTCCGGAGTCCAGCGGCAGGGTGACGGTGGCTCCGATCGAGAAAGTGTGTTTGGCAGTCAGGCGGAACGTGTTTCCCGCAAACGCCTGCGGTTGACCGTCGCCGTCATGGTCATCGAAGGTGGCGTCGGTAAACCCGTACGTCGTGAACAACGTGGCGTGATCTCCTGCGGCCGCCTGAAAGTTGAGCTCGAAGCCATGGCCGGTGGCGCTGCCCGCGTCGGTGGCGGTGCGAACGCCGACGCTGGTGATCGCCTGAGTTTGAAAGTTCGAGTAGTCGTAGTAGAACGCGGAGACGCCGTAGCTCCCGCGGATCCGCGGCAGGTATCCCTTCAGGCCGGCCTCGTAGTGCCACACCACTTCCTCATCGAGCACGATCGGGGCGAGTGTGACCTGGCTGAAACTCAGGCTGTCGGGCCGGCGGCCGCGGGCGATGCTCGCGAACGCGTTCAGCTCGCGGGAGAATTCGTGGCGGGCCGCCACCCGGGCTACCCAGGAGGTGGTGTCCTGGCGGAGCTGGAGCCGACCCGGGGACGGTCGGAATGCGTTGTTGGTGCTGCCGCCGGTCAGGATGAAGCCCAAGCGTCCGGGCGTGGGACCGTTGCGGGATTCGTAACCCGCTTTGATCTCCTCCTGGGTGACTCGCAGGCCCGCGCTGAGCTCAAACCGTTCAGTGACCTGATAGGTCGCATCGGCAAAGACATCGAAGGCGCTGGTTTCCCCGAAGTACGCGTAGCTCTCTTCGTAGTAGCTCTGCAGGGGCAGACCGGCGAGTGCGGAAAGGCTCTGCACTTGCTCGGGCAGCGCCGGGTGGGCGAAAAGCGCGAAGGAGTTTGGCAGCGTCGGTTGTGGCTCGAACGGGTGCAGCGTGGGCACCGCCGCCTGCGCGAGTGCCGCGGGCACCCCGCCGGCGATCAGTCCGGAACGAAAGAGCTCCGAAAGGAAAGGCCAGAGAACCTGCTCGTTGGTGCGAACGGGCGCGCGTTGTTCACCCTCTTCCCAAAAGTATCCTGCGCCAACAAAACCGGTGAGGCGGTTGCCGGTGTCGAAGTTTAGCCGGACTTCCTGGCTGAACTGCGAGCCGTGGGCGTCTTCCGCGAATTCGAAGAGATAGATGCGCGAACCGTCTGCATCGAACTCCTCGTGGGTGTCGAACTCTCGCCAGCCCGTGATCGAGGTGAGGGTCCACCGGTCGTCAATCTCGTGTTCCACGATGCCGGTCACCCCCCAGACCGTGCGCACGGTGTAGAGGTCGCGACCACGGTTGAGTTCGGCGGCAGTGAACGGATTGGTATCGCCCGCGCTGGTCGGAATAACGCCGCTCTTGAAGGCCGTGCCTGGCGGCGTGTCGCGCTGGTAGTTGACGATCAGGTCTGCCGTGGTGCGTTCGGTCGGCTGCCAACGCAACGAAGCGCGGGTGGCCAGGGTCTGTTTGCCACTCAGGTCGGAGCCGTCGGCAAGATTGGGAATGACCCCGTCGTGCTCGCGATAGCTCACCGCGACGCGGCCAAAAACCCGTCCCTCCACCACGGGCGTATTGAAGACGCCATTCAGCCGATACTGCCCGCGGTTGCCCAAACCGGCGGACAGCGAGGTGAAGGTTTCATCCTGCGGTTTGTTCTGGATGATCGAGATCGCGCCGATCTGCGCACCACGTCCGAAAAGCGTGCCTTGTGGCCCTTTCAGCACCTCGATCCGCTCGAGGTCAAAGAGCTCCACGACAGAGCCGCGTGACCGGGAAATGGATACACCGTCCTGGAAGAGGGAGACGCGGGTCTCGCTGCGCGGATCGCCGCTGTCGGTGGTGATGCCGCGCACGTTGATACCGGGGTTGTTGGGCGACTGTTCCTGAATAAAAAGGCCCGGGACAAATGGGGCGAGTCCCGCATAGTCGCTCACCCCCGTTCGTTTCAGGAAGTCGCCCGAGTAGGCGGTAACTGCCACGGGCACCTCCTGGATCGTCTGCACCCGCTTCTGAGCGGTGACCTCGAATTTTTCGAGCAACACGACCTCCTGGGTCCGCGCATCATGGAGGCAGACGGCGAGCCCGGCGGAAGCAAGGAACGCGTGGCGCAGGAACATGCACCACCAAGAACCGCCAAACCGGCGAAGGTTCAAATCACCGCGGCAGATGTTGAAAAAAGATTCTCCTCAGCAGCCGACGCAGATGTCGGCGGTCGTGGGGAAGCGCGATGGGCGAATCAGTGAATCTCCCATTCCCAAAGTGAACAGTCCTCGGCTGGTAGTGCTTCACTGAAGACAAGCTTCAAGTAGCGTGTCTCCTGGGCGCCTGGGAGATCGACCGGCGAGCCGGTGACGCCGCGATCCGCGGTTCCGTCGAACAGCGTTTGCCAGTTGGCCCCATCGGTGGAGGACTGCACGACCATCGGATAGTGCTTCCACGGATACTCGAGGCGAAGGCGTTGGCGAGTGATTGACCGCACGTCGCCGAGGTCCAGTTGCAGCCATTTCTCCCGGTCGGCCGCGGCGGCCTGCCAGCGCGTGGCGAAGTTGCCATCGAGCACCTGACGGGCGGTGTGGGGAGCGGCTTCCGAAGAGGCGGTGACTTGGACGTTCCAAGTGCGGACGCGATCGTTCAGCGATCGTTGCACAAAGGCGGGGCCCGAGTGCGTCGCCTGTACGGGTTTGACCGTCTCTCTGTCGAAGGTGATCTCGTCGACGCAGACCTGCCGAAAAGCCGTTTCGTCGACGAAGGGAATGCGGTGGCGATGGTAAGCGATGTAGTCGCGCCCGTCTTGGCGGAAGATCGTGTGGTGTCCGGGGCTGACGATTTGTCGCTCGTGGTCCGTCGAGAGCAGCAGCGCCTGGTCGGGTTCAGTGAAGGGGCCGAGTGGCGAGTCGCTGATCGCGTAGTAAACGCAATACGTGTCCGAATTGGTGCGGCCGTCCGAGTAGGTCAGGAAGTACCGTCCGTGGCGCTTCACCACCACTGGGCCTTCGAAGTAATGGCCGTTGTGGGGAGTGACGTCGTGCACCTCACCGTCAAAAGTTGCCATGTCCGGCTTGAGTTTGACCGCCCAACAGCGGCCGTTCACCCAGTTCCAGCCGGAACCCCAATAGAGGTACGGAGTGCCGTCGTCGTCGATGAAGGGCTCCGCATCGATCATGTGATACCCTGGCTTGTAATTGCCCGGGATGAGCGGTCCGCCGCCCGGTTGCGCGTTTTCCCACAGTCCGAGCGGATGATCGGCACGGCCGACCCACACTTCGCTGCCGACCGACACATACATGAAGAACCCGCCGTTGGGGCCGCGGATCACGCCGGGTGCCCACACCATCGCGCCGGTGGAGTGGGGCGACGTGCAGGCGAGCTTGGTCGGCCAGTTCAAGACGCGGTACGTCCAGTCGCGAAAGTTGTCCGATTCCCAGCATCCCAACGTCTCGCCGCCCCACGGGTCCAGCGTCGCGTAGAGGTAGAACTTGCCCTCGTGCTCAACGATGCTCGGGTCGGCAAAGTAGCCCGGCAGGATGGGATTGGCCGCCCCGGGCGTGTTCCACTCAGTGGCGTCGGAAGCTGCCGAAGCGGAACAGATGCCGGCCATCCCAGACCCTACGATTGCGGTGAAGATGCGGAGCGTCCTCATGCCGTTGATCTTCACGGATGGCAGCGCTGGCGGCGATCCCGAAGAAGCCGGACGGATGTTCGCCAGATGGTGAGGTGTTTGAACGAATGCGCCTGACCACCGACAGCGGCAGGTACGGTTGTCCGAGCAAGAAGCGCACTGCACTCGCTGGGCGCCGCGTCCGCGCGTCGTCGAAGTGCGGATACGTTTAGTTCCGATCAGCCCGAGGCTGGCCGGGTCCGCTGATGGGTCCGGGCGGTGGAAGCGGAGGATGTCTCCGCCGGGTATGTGATCTCGGTATCGCTGACACGCGCGAAGGGTGTCAGCCGATGGGGTGCCGTCTGGGTGGTGGACCGGATGTCGGCAGAAGGCACACCACGCACCAGCAACGCGTCCGCGATCAAGGAGCGATGGCAGCGCCAGGGGACGGCCTCCGCACACATGAGCGCGAGCCGTTCGCCTCGCTTCGCCTGCTCAATCAGCTGCTCCACCGCCTGCTGGAAATCGGCCGTTTGCATGTAGTCGGCGTACCCGCGGAACGACAGATTGCGCCAGCCCTGGTTGGGAGACTGATTGGACGTCTTGCGCAGGCCGCCCAGCGCCGGGACGTGTTCATACCTGATGCCCGCGCGCTCGAGCGCGATCGGGAGCAGGTCACGGTTGAATTGCGGATTGTGCCGGGAGCGCGGCACGGTGCGCACATCCACCAGTTTGCTGACACCGTGCGCCTGCAGCAGAGCCACGAACTCCTCGATCGGCCGCGTGGAATGTCCGATCGTCAGCACGAGCGAGTCCGGACGCACGACCGGGCGCGCCGCTCGAGCAGAGGCACGGGGCTGGGTGGACTGGCGGGGAGCCGATTTCACGTCGCACGGGATGGTTGCATGCCACGCCCAAAAGTTCCGGCTCCTGGCCGGCCGGCGTGGGCCCGCCCCCGGGGCTCACCCGCAGCAGAATCCCACCGCTCGCTATGGCTCTGCCTGCGGGGCGATGTCTTCGAGCCGGACGCGCATGACGAGCGGGGACCCTCGCTCCACTCCGGCAGGCCATTTGCCTTGGCCAAAGGAAAGATGCGGAGGAATCACCAATTGGGCCTCCGAGCCAATGGGCATCATGCGCAGCGCCTCGACCAGCGCGGGCATCAGGTCTCCCACACGGGTGCGGACCGATTTTCCGGAAAGTTGAGGCAGTTCCGTTTTCCCATCGGCCGCTCGTGTCTGAAAGCTCACGACGACGATGTCCTCCGGTCGGGGGCGGGGTCCGGCTCCACCCTGGAGGCGATAGAGCAGACCGCTGGAGGATTGCTGCAGCTGAAACTGCTGTTTGGCCTGTTCGAGGTATTGGGAGACGGCCGATTCAGCCGGTGCGACGTTGGCGCGCGCAAGCAGACGCTGCTGCAACTGCTCCATCGTGCGTGCTCCGTCGCCGTCGATTGGATACGGCCGCCCACGGGCTGCCGCTCGCATTCCGTCAAGGAAGGCTTCGAGTTCCGACTCGGACATCTCGAGGTCGGCCAGCCGAAGGTTTTGCGCCATGATCGAGCCAACAGCGGCGTACGGGCGCAATTGAGGTTGAGTCACCTCAGCGGAAGCCAGGCTGGCGCTGGCAAGAAGCGCAACGCCAAGCAGCCGGAGCAATCCGCCAGGTTTTTCGGCCCAGACCATCATCGATCGGAAGAGCGCGGTGGAGTGTACTGCGCGTGCTGGTGAGGGTGGTGGCTGGGCACCGTGATCCGCGCCGGGTCTGGGAGGGGTACCCGTTTCAGCGGCAGCACCTTTGCCACCGCGAGACCTTCGGTCACTTCGTACGTGTGGTTCGGCTGCAGGCCTGGCACGATTTGCTTCGCCCCGCTACCCGGCCACTGGATCTCCGTCCGCAGAATTTCCGTCGCATCCCCGAGCCCGATTTCTTGGCGCAAGGTGGTGGCTCCGAAACTGGAGCCGCTCGTCACCATCCGGTGAACCGTACGGATGCCGTCGGGCGTGCGCACGGTCACGGCAACCCGCGCGCCGACTGCCGAACGATTGGCGCGAACTCCAACCAGACGCAATTTCAGCCAGGCGTTGCCGTGCCCGGGATTGGCAAAGAGCTGGTTCCGGTAGTTGTCAGCGTTCACGGCGCCGCCGACGTTGGAGTACACGTCCTGGTCGCCGTCATTATCAATGTCGGCGAAGGCGATCCCGTGGCCTTTCTGCAGCTGGCCGAAACCACCTGAGGTCGTGACGTCGAGGAACCGCCGTCCCTGGTCATTGCGGAACATTCGGTTGGGAATGAGCGTGCTGAATTCCGGGTCGCCGGTGCCGACGTAGAAGTCCAGCCAGCCATCGTTGTCGAGGTCGCCAAAGTTACAGCCCATGGCATGCAGCACGTGGTCAAGTCCGGTCTCCGGGGCCACGTTCACGAACGTCCCGTCACCACGGTTACGATACAGCCGGGCGCGTTCGCCCGCATGCGGCAGTCCGAGCACATCGGCGGCGATGTCTCCGACGTCCTGGATGGCGTAGCCAAACACCAGCAGGTCCTGCCAGCCGTCGTTGTCGTAGTCGAAAAACCAGCAGGAGAAGCTCTGGAAAGGCTCAGTGACGCCGGCTTCGAGCGCGACGTTAGTGAACCGCCAGTGGCCGGAGCCCTCGGGCCCGCCCGGACCGTCGTTGCGCAGCAGCAGATTGGGCCCGTCGCGGCGCGACAGATACAGATCCGGCCGTCCGTCGTTGTTGTAGTCCGCCGCCACCACGCCTTTCACATAGCCCTGCACGGCCACTCCCGCCGCCTCGGCGCATTCGACGAAGGTGCCGTTTCCCTGGTTGCGATACAACTGGCTCGGGTGCACGTTCTCGGGGTCCGACTCGTTGCCGATGTAGAGGTCGAGCCAGCCGTCGCCGTCGTAATCAAACCACGCGGCCGCCTGGGTGGGATGTTCGCTCAGCAGGCCGGCGGCTTCGGTCACGTCGGTGAACGTGCCATCGCCGTTGTTGCGGAGCAGGGAATTGGGATGCCGGCCGAGCTTGTTCAACCAGGCGCCGCGCAGCACGAGCACGTCCATCCGACCGTCGTTGTTATAGTCGCCCGGCATGAGATTGAGGCTCGCCAGCTGGCCAGTCAGATGCGCCGCGTCGGTGTGGTCCGCGAACGTGCCGTCACCGCGGTTCAGGAAAAAACGAAGCTGGCTCCGCGGTCCCCAGCCGGAGGTCATGACGTCGAGCAAGCCGTCGTCATTGAAGTCCTCCACCACGACGCCGCCAGCAAGGTCGTCAACGTCGAGTCCCACCTGGGCAGCGATGTCGGGAAAGCGGCCGATGTCGTCCTGTGAAGCGAAGCGCTCGGGAGGAATCAACCACTGGGCGGGCACCTGGTCCGGGTACTCGCCGAGCGTCATGTACGCGATGTTCAACAGCCAACGCGCGCGCAGGTCGCCGGGGTACCGTTGCAGGTGCGGGAGCAGTTCCGCCACTGCGCCGCGCGAGCCCTCGGTCAGCTGGTGGATGCCGCCGCCCTGGATCGGCAGGAGGCAGGAATCAGGCGAGTGGCGGTGGACGCAGTTTTCCTGCTCGCCGTGGCGAAGGTGGGAGAGCACACGGTTGTTGTGCAGGAGCACGTGCAGCGCCGGCGGTATCGGTTCCCTGGATGCGAGCAGATCGTCCTCGTGCAACCGGTACTGCTGCAGCGCCTCCATCGGCTCACCGGCGCGGAGCAGGGCGTCGGCGAACGGAAGCCGGAAGCGCTGGATCGTTTCGCCGTCGGCCTGCGCCATGACTTGGCGCAACTTTTCCACGGTCTCCGGGAAACGGTAGGGGCTTTCGAAAGAGAAACCGTCGTTCAGCAGCCGCTGCAGCCGTTCGGCCATGCGCACGTTGCTCTCCGGCATCGCGCTCGTTGCCGCCGTGCCGAGCGTGCCGGGAGTGCAGAACTCGGGATCAACCGGTGGGGCGCCAAACACCGGCGCACACAGCAGGGCCGGCAGGATCAGCCGGTTGGCGGCGCGCCACGGGGTAAGTACAGTCCGCATACAAGTGATCAGCCACGATCTGGGATGTAACGGAACCAACCGGGGCTGAACCGCAGGGAAACCGGGGCGACGGGCGGATCCCCGAACGGCAATCACCAGCGTCGGCTCACGCCCGCCAGGATGTTGTGGTCAGCGAAGGCGGCACTGACGGCGTTGGAGCGGCCGGCGCGTTTCTCGTCCACACTGCGCCAACGCACGCGGTAGAGCGTGGTCGGCACGGAGACGAAGACATTCCACGTGCCGAAGCTGTAGGCGACGCCGGGTTCGACCGACAAACTGTAGCCCGGCCGGCGGAAACCGTCGTTGGAGCCGATGAGATCGCGGGGCGGCTGGCCCTCGATCCGCAATCCGAGTTGTACGCTGGCGCGCTGCCAGCCGAACGGTTCGGCCAGGGCGACGCCCATGCGGCCGAGGAAATAATCCGGCACGCTGGTGGTGGAGTTGGGCACGTAGGGTCCCGCACCGCTCCACTGATTGTTCACGCCATTGTCGCCCCGCGGGTTGAGCAGATACGTGACCTCGCCAAACAGCAGCGACTTCGGAGTGAGTTCGTGGAACCCTTCGGCGCTGAGGATGATTCCCAAGCCACCGTCTCCGGGTTGGATCGCCACATCGGCCGGCCCGCGGCGCCAGGCGAAGCTGGGCGGAGAACCGGCCGGAGCGACGTTCACGTAGCGGTCGGTTTGTGCTTCGTCGTTGCCGGTCGGCAGCTTCAACCCGAGCCCGAGGCGCAGGTTGTAGTGCGGGTGCGTGGCGGGATCGAATATCCAGCGGCGCCAAGTCACGGCGAGATCGCCGATGCCCGACGCCTTGTCCTTGCTCCCGGTGTGGGGCGGAATCGGACTGCGGTCGAAGGTGCCGGTTTGGAACGGCAGGCTGACGGTTACCGAGTCACGGTCCGTCAGCATCCAGGTCGCGGAGGCGTCGTAGGTTGTGCGCTGCACGCGCGGCGCGTTGGCGGGCACGTTCTCCTCGTTGTGATCGTAGAAGTGCCGTGACGCTTCGTAGTGGCGAAACGCGAACGAGAAATCGCGCGCGCCCTTTTCCATGTAACGGGCGCTGTCGCTGACGCCGAACATCGGCGGACTGACGCGCGTGGCCATGCAGCCTTGGGCGCGAACCTCGGTCGACAGCAGCGGCAACGCGGCGAGCGCCGAACCAAGGAGCGCGAGGCGCGCTCTGGGACGGGTGAACCGGAGCGATCGGCCGGAAACGGAACGGAACGAGTGGGGCATACGGTGGGTGAAGGTCGGGCCGGCCGCTCATCGGCCGGCCGCTCGGAGGTGCCGGTCCGCGGCAAACGTGACAACGTTGCCGGGGCAAGTCGCCGGGAATCCGGGGTGAATGGACGCGCGCCGGTCCCGCAGTGAGCCAAATGCAGGCAACGGGTTACGCGACCGGGCCCCGGTGCGGATGCTGCTCAGCCGTCACCGTCTACCGAATACCGGCTGCGCCTCTCGGAACGTCCGTGACACGTCAGTCGACTAACCGATCAGCCTCAGCGCGCCCTGCTGGCGCCGGTGCGCCGTTAGGCTTGCGCCAGCAAGTCTTCCAGATCCAGCGGTTCGGTGATCATCGCGAGCTCTCCTTTGGGGGTCACCGGCCACTGGTCGCGCGGCCGGTCCCAGTAGAGCTCGAGACCATTGCCATCCGGATCCCGCAGGTAAAGAGCCTCACTCACTCCATGGTTCGAAGCGCCATCCAGCCGGATGCGGTTCTCCAGCAGCCGCCGCAACGCGTCGGCTAGGTCACGACGGGTTGGATACAGAATGGCGGCGTGGTAGAGCCCGGTTGTTCCGAGGGGTGGGGCCGAGCCGCCCCGACTCTCCCACGTGTTCAGGCCGATGTGATGGTGATAACCACCGGCGGAGAGGAAGGCCGCCTGCTGCCCAAACCGCTGCGTCAGCTCGAAGCCGAGGACGCCAGAATAGAAGGCGATTGCACGTTCCAGGTCCGCAACCTTGAGGTGGACGTGCCCGATCCTCACACCCGGCGCAATCGGCCGCGCCGGCTTCTCCGTTTTCAGTCCGCTGGCCGAAGGCTCCGGGTGATTCATGCTGCCAAGATAGCATAACTTACCTGCCGGGACATCACACCGTTGCACGGAGGTCAGCCTTTCCGTCTGAACCCCCCCGGCCGTCGAGCCACCACCTACCCGTTCAGGGGATCGCCGAACTCCGCGCGGGCCAGCCGATCATGAATGGCCGCACAGAGTTCCGCCAGTCGTGGGTCGGCCAGCGCCGGAAAGTCCTGCACCACCGCCGCGGTGTCGTCCATCAATCGGCCGATGGCTTGCTCCGCCACGCGGGCACCGGTTTCGGTTAACCGTATGCCAATGGTGCGGCGGTCTGACATGGAATGGTCCCGCTCCACGCAGCCGTCGGCCACGAGCTGATCGATGACGTCGGTCATCGCGGAGCGGCTGACGCCGGCGTGATAGGCCAGTTCCGCGGGCATGAGCGGTTCCGGTCGGGAGCGCCACAGGACCGTCAGCGCACAGAACTTGGCCTCGGACAGGCCTTCGTCGGTGATGCTGCGGGAGAGGTGGCGGCGCAGGGCGCGGCCAGTTTCAACCAGTGCGAAGAAGGTGCCGCAGGTCGCGGGATCGATGCGTTTCCGCTCCGCCGCGATCTGCAGCAAGGTCTCACGGATGAGCGCGTGCGAGTGATCGCAGGGCGCGCTCAAATCGTCAGGCTTCCGGCGCACGGCGCGACTCCTTCAGCTCCGCCCTCCAGCGGCGGTGGCGGGGCTGGCATCGGCGGCCAGGCTCCCGCGGGTTTCGTACCAGCCGCCACCCAGCGCGCGGTAGAGCGTGACCAGGTTGGAGGTCTCGAACAGGCGCGCGTTGATCAGAGCCTGTTGCGCGCTGTAGAGGTCCTGCTGCGCATTCAACACGGTCAGGTAGCTGTCGAGCCCCTGCCGGTAGCGCGTCTCCGCGAGATCGAATCGTCGTTGTTCCGCTGATACGCGGGCCGCGAGCGCGGCCACCTGTTCACCGAGGGTGGCGCGGGCGATCAGTGCATCCGAGACTTCGCGGAACGCCGCCTGGATCGTGCGTTCGTAGCGGGCGACTTCCGCCTGCTTCGCGAGTTGGGCCCATTCGAGGTTGGCGCGATTGCGGCCGCCGGCGAAGAGCGGAATCGAGATCTGCGGCGTGAAGTTCCACGTGCCGGTGCCGTCGCCAAACAGTCCGGAGAGCTCCGGGCTGATCGAACCGGCGGCGCCGGTCAGCGAAATGGCCGGGAAGAACGCGGCGCGCGCGGCGCCAATGTATGCGTTGGCGGCACGGAGCTCGTGTTCCGCCTGCAGGATGTCAGGCCGGCGCACGAGCAACTCAGCCGGCAAGCCGGGCGGCAACGTCGCCAGGTTCTCCTGGACGAGCAGCGGGCGCGGCGCCGGCAGGTCGTCCGGCAAGGGCGCGCCGACCAGCAACGTCAGCGCATTGCTTGCCTGCAGGCGCTGCCGGCGGTAGTCCGCCAGGCTCGCGCGCACCGCCTGCACCTGCGCTTCCGCGCTGCGGAGGTCGAGTTCCGACGTTGCTCCAAGTTCGTACTTCCGCTGCGACAGCCGATAGGAGGACTCGGCGGCTTCCAGGTTCTGCGACGCCACAACCAGGCTCTCGTCCAGCGCCCGTTCGGTGAAATACTGCACTGCCACCTCGGCCACCAGGGCCAGGTGCACACCGCGCTGCGCCTCCTCGGTCGCGAGGTAACGCTCGAGCGCCTGCGCGTTCAGGCTGCGCAGTCGTCCGAACAGGTCCAATTCGAAGCGCGTCGCGCCAACGGTGGCGCTGTATTGCGTCGTGGTGACGGTCTGACCCGTCGTGGACACGCTGGCGGGCACGCGCTGCCGGGTGGCGCTGCCGACCGCGTCCAGCTGGGGAAGCGTATTCGAACGCTGGATGCGGTAGAGCGCCCGCGCCTGCTCGACGTTGAGGAGCGCGACGCGCAGGTCGCGATTCTGCTCCAGCGCGAGGGCGATGATCGCCTGCAGTCGGGGCTCGCCGGCAAAGGCCTCCCGCCAGCCGAGTTCGGCGGCGATGACGCCCGGGCGTCCGTCCACGTCATTCTCACCCGCGGCCCAGGCCGTGGTGACGGGCGCGGACGGGCGCTCGTACTTGGGGGCGAGGGTGCAGCCCACGAGAGCCAGCGGTAGCGTCAGGATGAATACAGGCTTAACCATGGTGAGGATCCTCCGCGGTCCGGGTCGGGTTGGCGGCGGGCCGTTTGCGGACGAAGAGCGTCTGGACGACCACGAAGAACAACGGGACGAAGAAGATGCCCAGCAGCGTGCCGATGAGCATGCCGCCGAGCACGCCCGTGCCGATCGCTCGTTGCGCGCCGGAGCCGGCGCCCGACGAGACGGCGAGCGGGAGCACGCCGAAACCGAAGGCAAGCGACGTCATCAAGATCGGCCGGAGCCGGTCACGGATGGCGGTGATCGTGGCTTCGATCAGCTCCATGCCGCGCTCGAGGTTCTCCTTGGCGAACTCAACGATCAGGATGGCGTTCTTGCTCGTCAGACCGACGGTCGTGAGCATCGCCACCTGGAAGTACACGTCGCGTTCCATGCCGCGCAGCGTATTGGCCAGCACCGCACCGAGCACACCCAGCGGCGCCGCGAGCAGCACCGAAGTGGGAATGCTCCAGCTCTCGTAAAGCGCCGCCAAGCAGAGGAAGACGACGATGAGCGACAGCGTGTAGAGCAGCGGCGTTTGCGCCCCGGCCTGGCGTTCCTGGTAGGAAGTGCCGGTCCATTCGATGTCAAAGCCCGGAGGCAGTTGCTCCATCAGGCGCTCGATCTCGGCCATGGCGTCACCCGTGCTGACGCCCGGGGCACCCTGGCCGTTGATCTGGACCGCGGAGACGCCGTTGTAGCGTTCGAGACGCGGTGAACCGTAGTCCCAGCTGTAGCTGGCGAAGGCGGAGAACGGCACCATCTGCCCGGTGGCGTTGCGCACCGACCAGGAATTAAAGTCCTCCGGCAGCATGCGGAAGGGCGCGTCGGCCTGCAGGTAAACGCGCTTCACGCGGCCACGGTCGATGAAGTCATCGATGTAGCGACCACCCCAGGCGATCGAGAGGGTGTTGTTAATGTCGGCGATCGAGAGGCCGAGCGCGGAGGCTCGCTCATTGTCGATGTTGATGCGCAGCTGCGGCGCATCCTCCAGGCCGTTCGGGCGCACCGCCACGAGCAGCGGGCTCTGGTTGGCGGCGGCGAGCAGTTGATTGCGCGCCTGCATGAGCGCCTCGTGACCCTGGCCGGTCTCGTCCTTCAGGTAGAACAGGAAGCCGGCGGAGGTACCGAGCTCGGTGATCGGAGGCGGCGCGATCGCGAAGACAAGTGCGTCCTTGATCTGGCTGAACCGGGCCATGGCACGGCCGGCGACGGCCTCAACCGACAGGTCCTTGGAGCGGCGCTCGTCCCAGTCCTTCAGGCTGACGAAGGCCATGCCGTTGTTCTGTCCCTGACCGGCGAAACTGAAACCCTGGATCGCGAACAGTTCGTCGACGGCGTCGGATTCTTGCTCGAGATAGTAGCGCTCGACCTCCTCCACGATCGCCAGGGTGCGCTCCTGGGTTGCCCCGACCGGCGCCTGGATCTGCGTGAAGAGGATGCCCTGGTCTTCGTTGGGCAGGAATGAGCTTGGCAGGCGAAGGAACAGGAAGATCAGCAGCGCGATCATCGCGAAGAACACCGCGGCGAAGCGCTTGCGGCGCGACAGGATCCCCCGGACCGCGCCCTGGTACTTCTTGTTGCCGCGATCGAAGATGCGGTTAAACCAGCCGAAGAAGCCGGTATCATGATAGTGGTGACCCTTGGCCACCGGCTTCAACATGGTCGCGCAAAGCGCCGGCGTGAGCACGATCGCCACGATGACCGAGAGGGCCATGGCGGAGACGATGGTGCCGGAGAACTGGCGGTAAATGACGCCGGTCGAGCCGCCGAGAAACGCCATCGGCACAAACACGGCGGACAGCACCAACCCGATGCCAATCAAGGCGCCGGTGATCTGGTCCATCGACTTTCGCGTGGCTTCAAGCGGAGACAGGCCTTCCTCCGTCATCACGCGCTCGACGTTCTCGACCACCACAATCGCGTCGTCGACCAGCAGGCCGATCGCGAGGACCATGGCGAACATCGTCAGCATGTTGATCGAGAAACCAAGCGCCGCCAGCACGGCGAACGTGCCGAGCAGCACCACCGGCACCGCGATCGTGGGGATCAAGGTTGCGCGGAAGTTCTGGAGGAACAGGTACATCACCAGAAACACCAGCACGATCGCCTCGATCAACGTGTGCACCACACCGGTGATCGCGACCGAGACGAACGGGGTCGTGTCGAATGGCACGACGGCCTTGATGCCCGGAGGGAAGTTCTCCTGCAGGTCGCGCATCAGCTGGTTGACGTTGGCCGCGGTCTCGAGCGCGTTCGCGCCGGTGGCGAGCGACACGGCCACACCGCTGGAGGGGCGGCCATTGTGACGGCTGATGATGCCGTAGTCCGCCGCTCCGAGTTCAACCCGCGCGATGTCGCCGAGCTTGAGGACCGAACCCTCGGTCGTACTGCGGATAACGATGTTCTGGAACTGCTCGGGTGTCTCGAGGCGGCCGGCGGCGTTGATCGTGGCGTTCAGTTGCTGGCCGGGCGCGGCGGGCGTGCCGCCGAGCTGGCCGACCGCCACCTGGGCGTTCTGCGCCTGGATCGCGGCGATGATATCGTTCGTGGAGAGCCGGTAGGTTTCGAGTTTGTGCGGGTCGAGCCAGATGCGCATGGCGTACTGCGCACCGAACACCTGCGTGCCACCGACGCCGGGCACACGCGACAGCGGGTCGACAATGTTCGCGACGATGTAGTCGGCGATGTCGCTGCGGTCCATCGACCCGTCTTCCGAGACGAAGCCGACGACCATCAGGAAGCCTTCACCGGTCTTGGTGACGCTGATACCCTGCTGCTGCACGATTGGCGGCAACAGCGCGGTGGCGAGCTGCAGCTTGTTCTGCACCTGCACCTGCGCGATGTCCGCGTTGGTGCCGGTTTGAAAGGTCAACGAGATGGTCGCGCGGCCGTTGGAGTCACTCGTCGCCGACATGTACATGAGGCCGTCGAGGCCCTTCATGTTCTGCTCGATGATCTGGGTGACCGAGTCTTCGACGACCTGGGCCGAGGCGCCCGGGTAAACCGCATTCACCGTCACCGTCGGCGGCGCGATCGTCGGGTACCGGGCGATGGGCAGGTTGGGGATGGCAAGACCACCCGCCAGCATGATGATGATGGCGATCACCCAGGCGAAGACCGGGCGATCAATGAAAAAACGTGCCATGGTAGGTTCCTAAAGGGAGAGACGCGGGGACCGGCTCCGGAGCGGAGCGCTCGGTCGTGCCTGCTTGAATACGCTTACGAGCCGTTGCCGGGGGCCGGGGCGGGTGTGACCGCCGGAGCACCGGCGGCCGGTTCAGCGATGCGGACCGGCATGTCCGGACGGATCTTCTGCAGGCCTTCCACCACGACCCGGTCGCCGGCGACGAGGCCGCCTTCCACGAGCCACTTGTCACCAATGGTGCGGCTCACCTGAACGGCGCGCTGCTCGACGCGGTTGTCCGGAGTGACGACCATCGCGCTCGTGTTGCCGCGGGCATCGCGTGCGACGCCCTGCTGAGGCGCCAGTATGGCATTTTCCCGAATGGCGGTGCCGAGGATGGCGCGGACGTACATGCCGGGCAGGAGAATGTGTTCGGGATTTGGCACGATCACACGCACCGCGAAGCTGCCCGTCGTCGGATCAACGGTGACTTCGCTGAACGCCAGCTTGCCCTGTTCCTGATAAGGGGTGCCGTCTTCGAGCAGGATCTGCACGGGCATCTCGTCCGGGCGCTGCAGCGCTCCGCTGGCCACGTTCTGGCGGAGTTCGAGGAACTCACGGCTGGATTGCGTCAGGTCGACGTAGATCGGGTCGAGCTGCTGGATCGTGGCGAGCGATGTCGCCTGGTTGGCGGTGACGAGCGCGCCTTGGGTGACGGTCGACTTGCCGATGCGGCCGCTGATCGGCGCGGTGATCTTGGTGTAGCCCAAGGTCACGCGGGCGCCCTGCACGGCGGCTTCCGCGACGCCCACTTCCGCTTCGGCTTGGGCCAGGGCGGCGATGGCGTTCTCATGTTCCTGCCGGCTGACGGCATCGGCTTGGGCGAGCTGCTCGGTCCGCGTGGCGTTCAGGCGCGCCAGTTCAAGCGTGGCGCGCGCACGGGCCAACGCGGCCTCGGCACTGGCGAACTCCGCACGGTAAACCGAGTCGTCGAGCTGATAGAGCGGTTGGCCCGCTTCCACCATCGCGCCCTCGGTGAACAACCGCTCCTGCACGATTCCGGTGACTTGGGGCCGAACTTCGGCAACGAGGAAAGCGTTGGTGCGTCCCGGCAGTTCGCGGGTCAAGGTGACGCGTTGCGGTTCCAGCGTAACCACGCGCACCTCCGCCGGAGGCGGGGTGGCCGGCGCAGCGTCCTTGCGACCACAGGCGGTCAGCAACGGCAGCAGCAAAAGAATCGGGAGGTGCTTACGGTAGGTCATGGTTCGATGAAACATCAGGACGATCGCGCCTGGGAGGTGTAGACTATCACCCGACGAATAATTCACCAATGGCTTTGTTTTTTCCTCGGCGGTAACCAATAGTTACCAGCTTTCGATGGAGTTGCGCCATTTACGCTATTTTGTGGCGGTCGCCGAATCGCTGAGCTTCCGCCGCGCGGCGGACCGGTTGCACCTCACGCGGCCGGCGTTGAGCAAACAGATCAAGGAACTGGAATTTGAGTTGGGCGTGCGCCTGCTCGATCGGACCACGGCGCGCGTCGCGTTGACGCCGGCGGGCGAAGTTTACCTGGAGGAGGCGCGGGCGGTGCTCGCCCGCGTGGATCAGGCGGCTGAGCTGGCGCGCGAAGCCGAGGCGGGGCAGCGGGGGCGGCTCGTGATCGGCGAACCCGGGGTTTTGGGCGCCACGTTCTTGTCGCCGGTCCTGGCGCGGTTTCGGGAGAAGTTCCCGCACGTGGAGATCTCCCTGCGCGAACTGCCCGTGCACGAGCATGTGCACGCGGTGAAGGCCGGGGAGATTCAGGTCGGCTTCGCCACGCGCGAGCAGGTGGCGGAGCACAAGACGGTTGATGTGCTGCCGGTGCTGCAGTTGCGGATGGGCGTGGCGGTGCCGTCGGAACACCCCTTCGCGCGACGGCGCGCGCTGACGGTGCCGGAGATTGTTGGGCAGCCGATGATTTGCATCGGTGAGAGCGGCGGCTCGGAGCACGCGAGGTACGTGCGGGAGCAGTTGGCGAAGTTTGGGGTGACGATTCCGCGGGTTCGGATCGTCTCGGGTATCCGTTCCCTGGTCACAATGGTGGCAAGCGGCCACGGGCTCTCGCTGGTGCCGGATCGGCTGACCTTGACGGGCAATGAGATGGCGATTGTACCGCTGGCCGGGGGCCGGGCGTTCCAATTCGAGTTGCTGGCGTTGTGGCGCAAAGGCGACGAATCATTGCTGGTGCAGAACTTCGTCCATGCACTCCGGCGGTTCGCGCGGCAGAAGGTGGAGACCGCGGAAGAACCGGCGACGCCACAGCCGGGATGAGGCGGCAGGCCCATTTGGCGACCCGTGGGGTAAACATTGCCCGCAGCGGGGAGATTGGACGGAGCTCGAGTGAGCGACGAGGCGGCGCCCTGTGCAGATGGCTGTCAACTAGCGTTTAGCACCACGCAGCAGGTGCGGCGAGCCGCCCAGGCTGTCGTGGGTTTTTCACTACGCGTGCGTCGTGCCGGTTAAAGAAGGGCGGCCGTCACCCGATCAGTAACGGAGTCCGGCGATCTGCCAGCCAGGCGGGCTGCCGGCAGCCATGCGTGTACCCTTCGACGACATCATTGCCGGACTGGTGAACTGCGGCGCCACATTTCGACGTGCGGCGACGGCTGGGCTGACGCTGGCGTTGCTGCTGGTCTTCTGTGGCGTTGGGATGACCGCGACTGCAACCGAGTCCCCCGGCGCGGATGCGCGGCGAATTACGCGCATCCAGGATGTCTATACACAGCCTGAGGCGTTGGGACACCAGAAGTTGTGGCTCTCGACCGAAGTCGTCATCGCCTATTTTGACAGCGATTGGGATGCCTGCTGGGTCGTCAGCGGCGAACAAACCCCCTTTCTCTCGACCGGCAGTCGACGGCCGGCGCTGAAAACCGGCCAACGGGTCCGGCTCGAGGGCTGGGTGGAGCCGAATCGTGCGCCCAGTTTTGATACGTTGCAGGTCACCGTGCTGGAGGAGCAGGTCAAACTCACCGCGCTCCCCGCCGCCGGACGGATTGCCGACGCCGCGCTCCAGGAGCAGGTCGTCGAGGTGGAAGGTTATGTGATTCGGCAATGGGAGCAGGATCCCACCCACCTGCAGTTGCACCTGCTGGTGGAGGGAGTGATTGCCGAGACGACGATCAACCTGCCGGCCAGTGCTCCGGTGCCGCAGTTGACCGGTGCCAAGGTGCGCCTGCAGGCGCTCTATCTCGCCCAGCGCGACGCGGCCGGAAACCTGGCGGGCGTGGCTCTGTGGGCGATTCGTCCGGAGGCAATTGAGGTGCAGGGGTGGCTCGAGACCGATCCGCACTTCGACGAACCGGCGACGGAAATCGACGCCTTGGGTGCGCGGCACGTGGGAGAGTGGGTCAAGGTCGCGGGTGTGGTGCGGCGGCAGCAGGTGGGCCAATTTCTATCGGTGCGCGACGGCACCGGGCAGATCGAGGTAAAGGTGCGCCAGTTGGAGCCGCTGCCGGTCGGAGCCGGGGTGGAGATCGCCGGGGTGGTGGAGCAGGGTCCCATGGGACGGACCTTGGGCCAGGCCATCTATCGGGCCGCGAGATCCGGGGCCGACGCGACTGGACCAAAGATGGTGCGAAAGTTTCGGGTGGCTGAGCAGGTGATGGAGCTCAGCCTTGAAGAGGCGGCGGAGAATCATCCGGTGCTGCTCACCGGTGTGGTGACGTGGGCGCATCCGGACGCCGATTTTTTCTATCTCAATGACGCGTCGGGCGCGGTGCGTGTGGTTTGCCCCGATGGTTTGCCTGAATGGCCCGGGATGGGCCGGACGTACGTGGTCGAAGGGACGACCCAGGCCGGCGATTTTGCACCGGAAGTGCGGGCGCAATCTTTGCGAGGAGCGGTGGTGCTGCTCGCGCCGTCGACGGTCAGCAGCACGTTGGAGAAGGCGATGAGTGGAGCCGACGAGGCGCGGCTGATTGAGCTGCGCGGTTACATTCGCGAAGTCTGGCCGGGCGTGCCATGGACCGAACTGCGTCTGACGAATTTCTCGGGTGAGTTCACCGTGCGATTGCCGGCGGAAGAAGGACTGGACCGGTTGCACAACGCCATCGTGCGGGTGCGTGGTGTGTGCCATGCGGTGACGAATGCCCGCGGCCAGCTCATTGGCGTCGAGCTGTGGTCGAACAGCAGCGCGGACGTGCAAGTCGACGAACTGCGGCCGCCGGACCCCTTTGTGGCGCCGCTTCGCAGCATCGCCAGCCTGCGGCGGTTCAGCGCCGTACCCTCCTTCAACCGGCGGACCCGAATTGAAGGTGTGGTGGTGCACCACGTGCCCGGCCGCTACGCGATCCTGCAGGATGGCGCCGATGCGATGGTGGTGCTGGGCACCGAGAGCGGAAAACTTCGCGCCGGCGACCGCGCCGAGGCCGTGGGATTGCCGGGGCGGGAGGGGCAGCGCATGGTCCTGCGCGAGTCTCAGTATCGGAAGACCGGTGACGGGGCCGCGCCGGCCCCGATCGAGTTGGAGCCGGGGGCCATGGCGACCGCCGAACTCGACAGCCAGCTGGTCACCTTAACGGGCGTGCTGCTGGATGACGCGCACCAGGGTGGCGTGGACCGCTTGACCATCCAGCGCGAAAGCGGGGAGCTGGTTGAAGCCGTGCTGGAGGAGGCGCCGCACGGCCTCAAATGGCCGCGGGGCGCCCGCCTGCAGGTGACCGGCGTCTACTCGCTGGTCTTTGACGAGTTTCGGCAGCCGCGCGGGTTCCGCGTGCAGCTGCGGGGTCCGGACGACGTGACCGTCCTCGAGGCCGCCGGATGGTGGACGACCGGGCGGGCGCTGGCGGCCGCGAGCATTCTCGCCTGTGGCTTCGTGCTGGCCGTTGTCTTTATCGAGGCACTACGCCGGCGGGTGGCCTCGCAGACGATCCAGATCCGGCAGCAGTTGCTGAAGGAATCGAAGCTGGAGGAACGGCACCGTGAGATCGTCGACAATGCCACGGACGGCATCTTCGTCACCGACCGGACCGGGCGTCTCACGTTGTTCAACCCGGCCGGCGAACGGCTGACCGGCTACTCCCGGGAGCAGGCGCTGGCAATGCGCCTCCAGGACATCGTTCATCCGGAGGACCACGCCGGGGGAATGAAGGGCCTGCGCGCCGCCCTGCGCCGGCAATGCATCACGACGTTTCGTTGTCGGTTGCGACGCCGCACGGGGGATTTCGTCTGGGTTGAGATCACGGCGCGAGTGTTGCGCGAAACGCGCTCGATTACCGGCGTCCTCGGCATCGTGCGCGACATCAGCGAACGGATGCGTTATGAGCAGGAAATCATGCGGGCGCGCGACGCGGCCGAGGCGAGCGCGCGGGCGAAGAGCGCGTTCCTCGCCAACATGAGCCACGAGATCCGCACGCCGATGAACGGCGTCATCGGCATGAGTAACCTTTTGCTGGATACGCCGCTGGCGGCGGAGCAGCGGGAGTTTGCCGACACGATCCGCCACAGCGCGGAGTCGCTGCTGGCCGTGCTTAACGACATTCTCGACTTCTCGAAGATCGAGGCCGGCAAGCTGGCGCTGGAGACGGTGGATTTTGACGTCGTGGAGGTCGTTGACAGCACGCTCGAGCTGCTGGCCGCCCGGGCGGCGGCGAAGCAGCTGGAACTGGCGTCCTTCCTCCCGGTGAACGTGCCGCGCTACCTGCGCGGTGATCCGGGCCGCATCCGGCAGGTCCTGCTCAACCTGCTCGGCAACGCGATCAAGTTCACCGCGCGAGGCGAAGTCGTGGTGGCGGCGCAGGTCCTCGAGACGGCGGGCGATGCCGTGGTGCTCCGTCTCGAGGTCACGGATACGGGCATTGGCGTGACCCCCGAACAGCAGGTGGAGCTTTTCCAGCCGTTTGTGCAGGCCGACTCGTCAACGACTCGCCGTTTCGGCGGAACCGGGCTGGGCCTGGCCATCTGCAAGCAGCTGGTTGAGTTGATGGGCGGTGAGATCGGGGTGTTGAGCAAGCCGGGCCAGGGTTCGACGTTTTGGTTCACGCTGCGCCTGCCCCGCGCGGAGCGCGCGCCGGAAACGCTGCCTCCGCCAGAGGCGCTGCGGGGACGCCGGGTGTTGATCGTCGATGACAATGAAACCAACCGCCGGATCTTTCGCCATTACGTCAACGGCTGGGGCATGGTACCGGAGCTTGCCGAAGGCGCCGGGCACGCCGTGCAGATGATGCGGTCGGCGGTGCGGGAAGGGCGGCCGTTCGAGGTGGTGCTGCTCGACTATCAGATGCCGGAGGTCGACGGGCTCGAGTTTGCGCGGACCGTTCGGGCGGATGTCGAGTTGCGCGCGACACCGATGCTGCTGCTCACCTCCCTCGACCGCCGATTGACGCGGGAGGAGATGACGGGGCAGGGGCTGAGCGAGCTTCTGGTCAAACCGGTTCGCCAGCAGGACCTGCTGCTGGCCTTACAACGCACCCTGCCGACCGTTGCCGCGCCGACGCCGCGGGTCCTGGCGGCGGCGCCGGCCGCGGAGCCGTTGGAATCGTTTGATTTCCGGGTCCTGGTGGCCGAGGACAATGCGGTGAATGTCCGCGTGACGATGATGCAGCTGGCCAAACTGGGCTGTCAGGCAGACCTCGCCGGCAATGGCTTTGAGGTGCTCGCGGCGGTCGAGCGATCGAACTACGACGTGATCCTGATGGACTGCCAGATGCCGGAGATGGACGGCTACGAGGCCACCCGGCAGCTCCGGCAGCGCGTGGGGGACCGGTTGCGCATTATCGCGGTCACGGCCCATGCGATGGAAGGGGACCGCGAAAAGTGCCTGCAGGCCGGAATGGACGACTATATAACCAAACCCGTTCGGCTGGCGGAACTACGGGCGGCCTTGGAGCGGGCGCGTCCCTGGGTTCAGGCGGCCTGACCGGCTGGGTGGGCGCCGGCTGAAAACGTCCAAACTCCGCGCTTGCCAGCCCGGGCGGGGCTCTCTGTGCTGGACCGCTCTTTCCTTCGAAAGAGACCAACCAAAACCAGTAACAGACCTATCGATCGCAAGGCGGCCCATCGGCCGACCTGTGTATTTCGATACATAGATCACCACATGAGTATCAGTATCTCCGTCAAGGACCTCCTCGACGCCGGCGTTCATTTCGGCCACCAGACCAAGCGCTGGAATCCGCGCTCCAAGCCCTACGTTTTCGACCATCGCCAGGGCATCACCATCATCGATCTGGGCAAGACCCACGCGCTGCTCGAGAAAGCCTGTGCGTTCCTGACGGAAACCGTCGCCAATGGCGGCACCGTGCTGCTCGTCGGCACGAAGCGGCAGGCCCAGGACATCATCCGTGAGGCGGCCTCCGCCACCAACATGCCCTACTGCGTTGACCGCTGGCTGGGTGGCACGTTGACCAATTTCGCGACCGTCAAGCGCTCGATTGCCAAGTACAAGAAGTACCAGGCGATGGAGACCTCCGGCGAGCTCGGCAAGCTGCACGCCAAGGAGGCGGCGGCGATCAAGCGCGAGATGGTGCGCATGCAGAAGAATTTCGCCGGCATCGTCGACATGGAGCAGCTGCCGGAAGCCATCTTCCTCGTCGACACCAGCCATGAGGCGATCGCCGCGGCTGAAGGCGCGCGCTGCAACATCCCGACCGTTGCCTTGGTCGACACCAATTCCGACCCGACCGGCGTCAACCACCCGATCCCGGGCAACGACGATGCGGTGAAGTCGATCCGCATCATCATCGATGCGATCGTCGAAGCGATCCAGTCCGGTCTCGGCCAGCGTGACTCGCGTCGCACGTCGCGCGCCCAAGCTGACCTGCGCGCGGCCACGGCTGCCGTCGCGGCGGCGGCGGGTGTGGAGGCTGAGGCGACTCCGGAGACCCCGGCTGACGCTGCGGCGCCCACCGAGGCGACGGAGTCGACCGAAGGGAGCGAGGAAGCGGCTGCTGAGGCGCCGGTGGCCAAGAAGAAGCCGGCGACCCGCAAGAAGATCGCTGCTCCCAAGGCCGCGGCCACGACGACCGAGAACGAAGAGTAAGATGCTCCGGTTGAGCGGGGTGGGTCGGCACCTGCTCCGCGAACCGGGCCCTTGAGACCTTTCGAGAATGAGCACTACGATTACCGCGACGATGGTGAACGACCTGCGCGCCAGCACCGGCGCGGGGTTGATGGATTGCAAACGCGCCCTGGTGGAAGCGAACGGCAATGTGGAGGAGGCCGTCACGATTCTGCGCAAGAAGGGTGCCGCGTCCGCCGCGAAGAAGGCTGATCGCGCCGCGAAAGACGGCGTGATCGAGAGCTACATCCACCTCGGTGGAAAAGTGGGCGTCCTGATCGAGGTGAACTGCGAGACCGACTTCGTCGCCCGCAATGACGAGTTCCGCACGTTTGTGAAGGACCTGTGCCTCCACATCGCCGCCGCGAGCCCGACCTGCGTGACCCGCGAGGAGGTTCCGGAAGACGTCCTGAACCAGGAGCGCGAAATCGCCGCTTCGCAGGCCGCGGGCAAGCCGCCGATGGCCGTTCAGAAGATCGTCGAGGGCAAGATCGAGAAGTACTACTCGCAAGTGGTGCTGCTCGACCAGCCGTTCGTGAAGGCGCCGGAGAAGACCATCCGTGAACTCGTGACCGAGCAGATCGCGAAGACGGGTGAGAACATCCAGATCCGCCGCTTCGTTCGGTACCAGCTCGGCGCCTAAGCGCTGAACATCCTCGCGTCTCGCGCGCGACCACCCTCACCGAAGCACCTCCCGCGGGAGGTGCTTTTTTTGTGCCCCGGCTCGGGGGGGGAGCGGCGGCCATTAGATCGGCGGATGTATCCGTGATGTTCACACCTGACTGCTTCCGCCCCGGGATTTGGCATGTTCAAGCCGCGGCGAACTTGCTTGATTGTGAAACGATGAAGGTGACGCGCCTCCAGATCGTCGCTCGTGGGCTGAGCAATCGTTGTCCGAACTGCGGTGGACGTACGTTGTTCGAGGAAGGGACGTGGTTTCGTGCCAAACGTCGGTGCGACGCCTGCGGCCTGCCGATCGAACGTGATGAGGGGGCCTTCCTCGGTGCCGTGGCGCTGAACTACGGCGTCACCGTCGTGCTGTTTCTGGTGCCGGTCCTGCTGCTGCATCTCGCCGGAGTCATTCCTGGAGTGGCCGCCGCCTGGGTCGCGGGCATCGGCGCGATCGTCGTCCCGATCCTCCTCTATCGCTCCGCGCGCAGCTGGTGGTTGATGAACTACTACGTGCTCTTCCCACACCACCTGCCCGTCAACCAGCGGGAACTGCGCCCTGACGAAGACGCCAACACCTGAGGCGGACCTTCGGGCGACGCGGGCAGACTGGCTTGCCCAGCCGAAACGTGAGGTGTCAGGTCCGCTTTCGCAGCCGAAACGTGAGGTGTCGGGTCCGCTTTCGCCTCGTACCTCGGCTACAGCGGGACAGCCTTCGCTCGCAGAAGTCGCGAAGGCTGGCGGAGAGGGTGGGATTCGAACCCACGTTAGCCTTTCAGCTAAACCGCATTTCGAGTGCGGCGCGATCGACCACTCTGCCACCTCTCCGTGGCGCCCGCCGATTCCGGCGAACAGGGAGGGGCAAGGTAGGCGTCGTGAACCAAAACGGAAGCCGAAAGTTATCCGTGGCCCAGTTGGCTGCCGTCCGCCCCGTCTTATCCCGGAACGGCTTCGTCGGCGAGCGGGCTGGCCGCCCGAGCCCGTTCGGCGGCAGCCGCGATGAAGTAGTTCTGCGCGGAGAACGGCGGCTCACCGGCGCCGCGGACCGGCGGCAGGTAGGCCCCATTGGGATGGAGGACGCGTGCGCTCTCGTTGTCCTGCAGCTCCATCGCGAACATCTCCTGCATGACCCATTGGCGCAGCTGCGGATCGAGGACCGGGAAAACCACTTCGATGCGACGGAAGAAGTTGCGCGGCATCCAATCGGCGCTGCCGGCGTAGATCAGCGGGTCATTGCCGGCGTTTTCGAAATAGAAGGCGCGGGTGTGCTCGAGGAATCGGCCCACAATGCTCCGGACACGGATGTTCTCACTCAGCCCGCGCACGCCCGGCACGAGGCAGCAGATGCCGCGCACGATGAGGTCGATCTGCACGCCGGCTTGTGACGCGGCGTAAAGCCGGTCGATGGTCGTCTTGTCGACGAGCGCGTTCATCTTGGCGATGACCCGCGCCGGCCGACCGGCGGTGGCGTTGGCAACCTCCTGGTCGATCAGTTCCTGAAGGCGTCGGTGCAAGTTGAAAGGGGCCACCAGGAGCTGCTGAAAGACCGGTTTGAGGCTCAGCCCGGTCAGCGAGTTGAAGAGGTTGGCGACGTCCGCGGTGATCTCCTCGCGGGCGGTGAAGTAACTCAGGTCGGTGTAGAGCCGCGCCGTCTTGGGATTGTAGTTGCCCGTGCCGAGGTGCACGTAGCGTCGCAGCACGTCGCCCTCACGGCGCACGACGAGCGAGCACTTGCAGTGTGTCTTGTGCCCAATCAATCCATACACCACGTGCACGCCCGCCTCCTCGAGCTGGCGCGCCCACTGGATGTTGTTGGCCTCGTCAAACCGGGCCTTCAGCTCGACCAGGGCCGTGACCTGTTTGCCGCGCCGCGAGGCCTCGACCAGCGCGCGGACGATCGGTGAGTCACCACTGGTTCGATACAACGTCTGCTTGATCGCGAAGACCTGCGGATCGCGCGCGGCCTGCTCAACGAACTGCACCACCGGGCCGAAAGAGTCGTACGGGTGGTGGAGCATCACATCCTGCGCGCGGAGCGTTTCAAAGATGGCGGGGCCGTCACGCAGCGGAGAAACATCCACGGGGGTGAAGGGCGGGTACTTCAGGTCCGGCCGGTCGAGCTCGTAGAGGCTCATCAACCGGAGGAGGTTCAACGGACCCTGCAGGCGGAAGACGTACTCGTGCGAGAGCCGGAGGTGGTTGCAGAGCGTATTGAAGATCCCGTCGGCCACGCCTTCCTCGATTTCCAACCGCACGGCCGCACCCCGCCGGAGGTTGCGCAGCTCCTGCTCGATCTTCTTCAGCAGGTTTTCGGCTTCTTCCTCATCGATGTAGAGGTCGCTGTTGCGGGTGACGCGGAACGCGTGGGCGCCGGCGATGCGGTAACCCGGGAAAAAGGCCCCGGCGCAAAGCTTGATGATCTCGCTGAGGAAAATGTAGGTCTGGCGCGGCGTCGCATCCGGATCGATCCGCACCAAACGCGGCAGCATGCGCGGCACCGGGAGGATGACCACATGGTGCTCGATCTCCGGTGTCTCCGGGTTGTCGAGCGAGACGATGACGTTGAGCGTCTTGTTGCCCAGCTGCGGGAACGGATGCGCCTGATCGATCGCGAGCGGGGTCAGGACCGGAAAGACCTGCTCCTCAAAATACGCGCGGACCCACGTCAGCTCAGCGGGGCTGAGTTCCTGGGCGGACTTGAACTCGATCCGCTCCTCCGCCAGGGCTGGCACGAGGTGTTGCTGCCAGCAGGCGTACTGGTCCTCGACCAACGATGCCACCACGGAGTGGATACGCCGCAGCTGTTCACGTGGTCCAAGCCCGTCGTAGCCCGACGCCGTCACGCCGCTGTCGACCTGCTGGATCAGGCCGGCCACCCGGATCTCGAAGAACTCGTCCAAGTTGGACGACACGATCGCGAGGAATTTCACGCGCTCGAGCAGCGGGATTCGCTCGTCCTGCGCCTGCTCGAGGACGCGCCGGTTGAAGGCCAGCCAGGAGAGTTCGCGATTGAAGTAGGCCGCGCGCGTCGGCCGGGTCGACCGCTCCACCAACTGCGTCCGGCAACGGGGTTCCCGCACCTCATCGTCCCGGACGGGAGGTGAGTCGACGGAGGAGTCCCTGGTGATTCGACGACGACGCATGGCAGCCTAAGGCGGGGTGGCCGGCGACGATAGGCGGGCGAGAAAGGGAAACGAGAAAGAAGTGGCCGCGCGGCGGCTGAGCCAATGAACCGCTCTCAACGCACGACCACCGTCTTGAGGTTGACGAAGCTGAGCAAACCTTCGCGGCCCAGCTCGCGGCCGAAGCCGCTCTGTTTCACTCCGCCGAAGGGCAACGCCGGGTCGGAGCGAACGAAGTCGTTCACAAACGTCAGGCCCGCCTCGAGGCGGGTGGAGGCGATCTCGCGGCCGCGGGCGCGGTCGCGTGTGAAGACGCCGCCGCCCAGGCCGAACACACTGTCATTGGCCAGGCGAATGGCCGCTTCCTCATCGTCGACCGGGATGATCGCCGCGACGGGACCAAACAGCTCTTCCTTGAACGCGGGCATGGCCGGGGTGATGTCGGCCAGGATCGTTGGCGGGTAATACCAGCCCGGGCCACGCGGCAGGCGGCCGCCCAGCACGAGCCGCGCACCCGCGCGCACGGACCGCTGCACCTGGCGGTGCAACTCGGCCCGCAGGTCTTCACGGGCCATGGGTCCGAGGTCGTTGGACTCGTCCATCGGATCGCCTTGCCGTCGCGCCGCAAACGCGTGCACGAGCTTGCGTTCGAAGGCCGCCGCCACGCGGCGGACCACGATCAGGCGTTTGGCCGCGATGCAACTCTGGCCGACGTTGATCAGGCGCCCGGCGGCAAGGGTGCGTGCCGCATGGTCGAGGTCCGCGTCATGAAGCACCAAATACGCGTCCGAACCGCCCAGCTCGAGCACCGCCGGTTTCAGGGCCGCCCCGGCCTGCTCAGCCACCGCGCGCCCGGCTTCCGTGCTGCCGGTCAACGTCACTCCGCGGACGCGGGCGTCGGCGATCAGCGGGCCGATTTGCGCGGAGGGGACGAGCACCACCCGCACCACGCCGTCGGGCACGCCCGCGTCGCGCACCACCTGCTCGATCGCGAGGGCACAGCCGCAGACGTTGGAGGCGTGTTTCAACAGGACCGTGTTGCCTGCCATCAACGCCGGAACGATGGCGCGGAACGCCTGCCAGAACGGAAAATTCCACGGCATGATCGCGAGCACCACGCCCAACGGTTCGTAGACGACCGAGGCTCCGCGGGGCGCGTCGACGGGTTTCTCCGCCCGCAAAAAGCGGACCCCATGACGGGCATAATACGCGCAGGCCGACGCGCACTTCTCCACTTCAGCGCGGGATTCGGCCAGCGGTTTGCCCATCTCAGCCGTGATCAACTCCGCGAACGAATCGCGCTGGGCGAGCAGTTCGCGGCCGATCGCGCGCAGGTGTCGGGCGCGGTCCGGCGGCGCGAGTTCACGCCAAGCCTGCTGGGAGCGATACACCTGCTCCAGCGCGGACTGAACAGCAGCACCGGAGTGGGGCTGGTACCGCGCGATCACGGTACCGGTGGCTGGATTCACAGACTCAAACGCCATGCGCGCAGAATGAGGTGTTCCGACGTCGAGCTCAACCGACGACAACGATTAGCCGCTTCGAACGGCGCGAGCGCGAGGTGAGATGGCGCTCTCCGGGGCCGCGTGCGACGGAGGCTCCGTCAGAGCTGTGATTGGAAGAAACGCCAGAGCGCGCCGACGACGACCACCGCGCCCACCACGACGAGCGCCACGATCGCCAGCCCGATCACGCCAAGGCTGACCAGCAGACGGCCGGGAGGACGGCTTGGGCGCTCCGGCCGGTAGTGATCCTCGAGCAACTTCACGTTGCGTGCGTTGGTCATCCACACGGCGTCAAATACGTCGCCAAACAACGGCACCGTTCCGGCCAGCGCCTCGATGAGGATGTTGACGATCATCCGACCGATGACGCGCAACGGCAGCCCAACGCGCGCGGCCTCGTACACGATGAAGAGCGAGACGACCGCCCCAATCGCGTCACCCGCGCCCGGCCAGAGTCCAATCAACGGGTCCAACCCGATCCGGCCTCCTCCAGGTAATGGGATGGACCGATCCATCACCCACGCCAGCCGGCGCACCCGCGCCAATCGCGGGTCGAGATCGATCGCGCTGCCGGGTCGCATTGGCCGCGCTACGCCGGTCTCGCGTGACGGGGGTGGCGGACGCGAGCCTGGGCGGGGCTTTTTCATCGACGGGCCGGTGTCTCCACAGGAGCGCGATAGAGTGCGGCGTCGAGAATCGACCAGAGGTGGATGATCCAGCCAAGCAGGATCCACCACAGCACCGCCGCGAGCAGGAACATGATGATGGCCCGGATGAGCTTGCCCTGCAGCAGTTGGCCCAGCCCCGGCACAAAGAAGCTGGCCAGTGCCGCGATGACGTTACCCGTGGAGCCGCGTCCGGCCATGATGCACGAAGGGTTGAAGTCGAAGCATGAGACCTTCTTGGACGTCTTCAGCCCCGGCGGGTTCCTCGGGCGAAAAGCCGGGCGGGTTTTCACGTTGCGCCGAAGCAAGGCTTCCGGCTCAACGAGATGCGGAGCCGCCCGTTCCTTATGAACAAGCCCTTACCCTGGTTGATGGAGGAATTGGAGCAGTGGACCCGGGAGGGGCTGTTGACGGCGGAGCAGGCGGCGCAGATTCGTCGGCGGTACGACGTCACCACGCCTGTCGGCAGCCGCGCGTTGCTCGTTTTTACCGCGCTCGGTGCGACGGTGCTCGGTCTCGGCATCATCCTGCTGCTGGCCTATAACTGGAGCACGCTGCCGAAGTTCGTGAAGCTGGCGCTGATTTTTGGGGGCGTGCTGGGGGCGCACGGCGCCGGCCTGGCGTTACGAAAAGGGGAGGGCAGCCGCGCCGCCTTGGCCGAGGTTTTCTCGCTGCTCGGAACCATGTTGTTCGGCGCCGGCATTTGGCTGATCGCGCAGATTTATCACATCAACGAACACTTGCCCACCGGGTTCCTCATGTGGGGTCTCGGTGCGATGGGCCTGGCGTGGGCGTTGCCCTCAACGTTGCAAGGCCTCGTGGCGGCGATCGCGCTCGGGATCTGGGGTGGGTCCGAAGCGGTGGCATTCGTCCCGTCGGTGGGCGCGCCGTTGCTGTTGTTGGGCGGATTGGGGCCGCTCGCGTGGCGCCAGCGATCCGCGCTGCTGACGGCGGTGGTGCTGGCCGCCGCCACTTTCCTCGTTCCGGCAAATACCATCCGGTGGGGAGACTCGGGGGCCGTTTTCCTGACCGTGCTTTCCTCCACCACGCTGCTGATCACGCTGAGTCGCGGGCGAGAACAAGCCGATGAGCGTGCCGTCGGCCGCGTGCTCGCCTTCTTCGGCACGACCGGATTCCTGCTGGTCGCGTTTTTCGGCAGCTTCCCGTTCGTGGAGGAGTTGAAGGTGGAGGTGGATACTCCCGGAGATCGGATGGCCGCTTACAGTGCGCTCGCGCTGCCCTTCGTACTGTTGCTCGTCGTGTGGACGCAGCGGTGGCGCACCGGCCGCGCGAGTTTGGCCCAGCCCGATGACTGGATCTGTTTCGCGTGCGTGGTGGTCGCCTACGCGGTTCTGCTGTTCGGGCCGGGACTGCGGCCGCTGCTGCCGTACGTCTTTGATGTCGCGCTGTTGCTGATTGCGATCGGCTGGATTGTGGCGGGTGCCCGAACGGAACGGGTGAGCCGGACGATTCTTGGTTCGCTCCTCCTCAGTGCCGTGGTGTTCGCCCGGTACTTCGACCTGTTCGAGAGCCTGTGGGTGCGCGGGCTGGCGTTTGTCCTTCTGGGGGCGGCACTCTTCGCGCAAGGACTGTATATCCGAAAACTTAGGACAACGCGACGCGTGGAGGAGGAGCGCGCATGAAACGGAGGTGGATCGTGCCGGCGCTGGTGGTGCTCGCGCAGGTGGCCCTGCTTGTGGTGATGGCTGGGCAGCGCGAGTGGGTTGTGCGCACCGGTGAACGCGTACGGTTACGAACGGCTCCGGTTGATCCGCGCGATCCGATGCGCGGCGACTATGTGCGGCTCAACTACGAAATCTCGCAGGTGCCGGCGGCGCAGGGTCGCGATGGCGTCGCGCGGTGGCTGACGGAGGGCAACGTTCCTGGCCAAGGGCGGCGCTACCGGGATCGAGTCGTGTATGCCTGGCTTGAGCGTGAACCGGATGGCACCTTCGGCTTGGTCGCGCTCTCGGATCAGCGACCCGCGGACGGGCTGTTTCTGCGAGGTCGCGTGGAGTCCGTTTATGGCGGGATGGTGAACGTGCGTTACGGCCTTGAGGCGTTGTTCATGCAGCAGGGCGACGCTGGCGCCTTCGAACGCGAAGCGGTCCAGAAAGCAGGCGTGCCGGTTCTGGTGGAGGCAGCGGTGGGTTCAAACGGGGTAAGCGTGCTGCAAGGTTACTCGTGGGCTCCTCTGGGACTGACGGTGGAACTCGTCTCGGAGCCTTCGTCAGAGCGCAAGGGCTCGCGGCGGCGGTTGACCCATCTCGTGGTGGAATGGGCGAACCATAGCGACGAGCCCCAGGTCATCGTCGCGGACTCACGCGGCCGCACGCTCGCGCTGATCGCCGATCCGACGCGTGAGCCCAAGTACGAGTGGGTGGGGCAGGCGGCGAGTGACGTGGCCGAGATCACGTCGAGCGAGGTGGTGAGACTCGAGCCTGGCGCGCGTCACCGCGTTTCGCTCGACGTTTCAGACCCGCGCTGGTTCGTGCGTCGGCTCGAACCAACCGCAGAGGAACCCGTGCCCCTTGCGTCGGTCGACGATTGGGCGGCGTCGTTCTGTCTTGAATACAGGCCACCGTCTGGCGACGCGATGACGCGGGTGGCCGCTTCGAGCGGGGAAGTCTCTGCGGTGCGTCTGCGGACGCGTCCCTTTCACCCGCGCCACGGGCTCGATTGAGGCGGGGGGCGAGCGCTGCTGCGCGTCGGAACGCAGCCCGCTCCGACCCCTGACCGGGATTTTTCCGACAGGGGCGGGGGGATTCACCTGACGGCGCAACTGCGTTTGTTCGTGCCTTTGCGTCCACCGAGCGGGTGGGAACCGTTCGGGGCTGAACGCATCAAGTCAGGCGCCGCGTTCCCATGACTTTACCTTCACCCGAAGCGCCCACCGCGCCTGATCAGACCTCTCCCGTGCCCCCTGCCTATCAGGCGGGCCGCCCGTTTCCACAAGGAGCGACTTGGGACGGGGAAGGAACCAACTTTGCGCTGTTTTCCGAATCATCGGAGCGGGTTGATCTGTGCCTCTTCGACTCGCCGGAGGCGACGCAGGAGAGCCAGCGTATCCGGGTGCGCGAGCGCACCAATGGTGTCTGGCACATCTACCTGCCGGACGTGGGGCCGGGGCAGCTGTACGGATATCGCGTCCACGGGCGGTACGAACCGGAGCGCGGGCTGCGCCACAATCCGCACAAGGTCCTGCTGGATCCGTATGCGAAATGCATCGGACGGGAGCTGAAGTGGGACGATTCGCTTTTTGGATACACCATTGGCGATCCGGCGGCTGACCTGTCGCTGGATACGCGCGACAATGCGGCGTTTGCCCCGCTCGGGCAGGTGGTGGACACTTCGTTTGACTGGGGCAATGAGCAGCGTCCGCAGCACGCGTGGCACAACACGGTTATCTATGAGGCGCATGTTCGTGGCATGACGATGCTGCACCCGGAGGTGCCGGAGCACCTGCGCGGCACGTACGCGGGCATCGCGTCACCCCCGATCATCCAGCACCTGCAGCGGCTCGGTGTGACGGCGATCGAGCTGATGCCGGTCCACCAGTTCGTGCAGGACCGCCACCTGTTGGAGCGGGGGCTGAGAAATTATTGGGGCTACAACACCCTCAGCTTCTTCGCGCCCGAGCCGTCGTACGCGGCCCGCCGTGAGCAGCCCGGCGACGTGGTGCGGGAGTTCAAGGAAATGGTGAAGGCCCTGCACGATGCCGGGATCGAGGTGATCCTTGATGTCGTCTATAATCACACGGCCGAGGGCAACCACCTCGGCC
The DNA here is from genome assembly GCA_023386835.1 of Verrucomicrobiota bacterium. Classification (GTDB taxonomy): domain Bacteria; phylum Verrucomicrobiota; class Verrucomicrobiia; order Opitutales; family Opitutaceae; genus Actomonas. The sequence goes on along the minus strand of JAEWIY010000198.1, from coordinate 26,129 downwards.
CGACGCTCTCCTATCGCGGCATCGACAACCAGGCGTACTACCGCACGGTGCGGAAACAGGCGCGGTACTACATGGATTACACCGGCTGCGGGAACAGCCTGAACATGATGCATCCGCACTCGCTGCAGCTGGTGATGGACAGCTTGCGGTACTGGGTGACCGAGATGCACATCGACGGTTTCCGCTTTGACCTGGCGGCGACGCTGGCGCGCGAGCTGCACGAGGTCGACAAGCTGGGAGCCTTCTTCGACACGATTTATCAGGACCCGACGCTGGCCACCATCAAGCTGATCGCGGAACCGTGGGACCTCGGCGAGGGTGGCTATCAGGTGGGCAACTTTCCCGTCGGCTGGACCGAGTGGAATGGCCGTTATCGCGACACCGTGCGCCGTTTCTGGAAAGGAGACATGGGCGTGCATGCGGACATCGCCTGGCGACTGGGTGGCAGCGCCGATTTGTACGAGCGCACACGGCGCTTGCCGTCCGCGAGCATCAACTTCGTGACGGCTCACGATGGATTCACGTTGAACGATCTCGTCAGCTACGACGGCAAGCACAACGAGGCCAACGGCGAGAACAACCAGGATGGTGCCAACGACAACGAGTCGTGGAACTGCGGTGCGGAAGGACCGACGGAGGATCCGGTGATCAACGAGCTGCGGGAGCGGCAGAAGCGCAACCTGCTCACGACCCTGTTGCTGTCGCAGGGCGTGCCGATGATCTGTGCGGGCGACGAAGTCAGCCGATCCCAGCAGGGCAACAACAACGGATACTGCCAGGACAACGAGTTGTCGTGGACGCACTGGGACCTCGATGAGGCGCGGCAGAAACTCCTCGATTTCACGTCGCGACTGGTCCACTACCGGCGGCAGCACCCCAACTTCCACCGGCGCAGCTTCTACGAAAAGGACCCGGAGGCGGCGGTGAATGTCGAAAGCGTGCAGTGGTATCGTTCCGACGGCCAGCGAATGCGGCGCAAGGATTGGGAGGAGGCGGGCTGGATGCGCACGCTCGGCATGTTCCTCCACGGAAAGGCGGCAGAGATCCGCGGTCCCAAGGGAGAACCGGTGGAGGATGACGACTTCCTGTTGATGTTAAATGGGCATTGGGAGCCGGTGGAGTTTCACCTGCCTCGAAAGCTGCGGGAAGGCCCGTGGCTGATCGCTTTTGATACGAATCGACCCGACCTCGCGCCGGATCAGGAGACTGTGCCACCGCGCACTCCGATCCGCCTCGAGGGTCGGTCGCTGGTCGTGCTGCGGCATCCACGCCGGTAACGCTCCGGTTAGTTGCTCAGCCACCGATTTCGCGCCTGCTCATGACGTCGCCTTCGCGTCCCTGGACCGCCACCTACCGGCTGCAGTTGCACGCCGGTTTCCCATTACCCGCGGCCGCGGAGGTGGTGCCGTACCTCAAGGAGCTTGGCATCAGCCACGTTTACCTCTCGCCCGTGCTCCAGGCGGCTCCGGGCAGCACGCATGGCTATGATGTGGCGGATCCGCGGCACATCAGCGAGGACATCGGCGGTGAAGACGGCTGGAAGGCGTTTCAGCAGGTCGTGCGGGAGCAGGGTTTGGGTGTGCTGCTCGACATCGTGCCCAATCACATGACCACGCACGTGGCCAACCCGTGGTGGTGCGACATGTTGGAGCACGGCCCGTACAGTCCTCACGTCAGTTACTTTGACCTGAACCCGTGCGTCAGCGGTGAACCGTGGCGCATCCGCCTTTGCACATTGGGTGAGCGCTACGGGGCAGTCCTCGAAGCGGGGCAGTTCTCCCTCGATCTCGACGGAGAGGAGCCGCAACTCGCCTACTTCGACCACCGCTGGCCTCTCAACCCGCTCTCCTGGCTGGATCTGGCTGAGCCGTCGGACGCCAAGGTCACGACGCTGCGTGAGCAGGCGCAAAGGCTGCGCGCGACGCTCGCACCGGCCGTCGAGGTGACGCGGGAGTATGCGCAGGTGGTGGAGCAGGTGCGCCAGTGGTATCAACATTCTCGTGACAACAAGAAGGCGGGGAGCGGCATCCGGGAGCGGGCGGCGCGGATCGCCGGATCACCATCGGACATGCACGCGTTGCTCGAGCAGCAGTATTATCGGCTGGTGTGGTGGAAGCTCGAGGGCGAGTTGGTGAACTACCGACGCTTCTTCAACATCGGTGGGCTGGTGGGACTGCGCGTGGAAGACCCGGAGGTGTTTGAGGCGGCGCACGCGCGCATCGCCCAGATGGTCGCGGACGGTGATGTGGCGGGATTGCGCGTTGATCACCCGGATGGGCTGCGGGATCCGGCGGGCTATCTGGCTACGCTCCGCCGCCTGCTGCCGGAGGGGAAGATCTACGTGGAAAAGATCCTCGATGCCTCCGAGCCGTTACCGGGCGGCTGGGCCGTGGATGGCACTGTCGGTTACGACTTTCTGGCCAAGGTGAACCGGCTTTGGATGGCGGAGCAGCGTGAGGATATGCTCACCGGGATCTACGCCGATTTCACCGGGCATCCGGTCAATTTCCTCGCCCTTGTCCGCGAGAAGAAACTCGCGATCCTTGAGGCGCATTTTTCGGCGGACCTTGACCGGTTGGTCACGCTGGCGGTGGAAATTTCGCGACGGGATTGGCGGGCGCGAGACTTCAGCCGGAAACAGTTGCGGCAGGCGCTGGCCGCGCTGACGGCGGCTTTGCCGGTTTATCGCACCTATCGTTCCGCCACCCGGGGGGCGGATGGCGATCGCGACCCGGTGGTGCTGGAGGAGGCGTTTGCGGAGGCACGAGCCAACGTGAGCGGGCTGGAGGACGATGTATTCGATTATCTGAGACGATTGCTCATGGGGCAGCCGGAGGACGACACGGCGGCCGACTTCATGGCACGGTGGGAGCAACTCGCGCCGGCCGTGATGGCAAAGGGAGCGGAGGATACGACCTTCTATCTCTATGATCGGCTGGTCTCCTGCAACGAAGTGGGGGCGCAGCCTTGGGCGCTCGGCATCTCGGCCGAGCGCTTCCACCAGTACTGCCACCATCTGAACACGCTCTGGCCGGACAATCTGCTCGCCACCTCGACGCACGACACCAAGCGCAGCGAGGATGTGCGGGCGCGGATCTCCGTGCTGACGGAATTGCCCGCGCAATGGTCGGAGGCCGTGCGTTCGTGGTCGCAGATGAACCAGCCCGCCTGGCGCGGCCGGATGCCCGATCGCCACGCAGAGTACCTGTTGTACCAGACTCTTGTTGGCGCATGGCCCATCTCGGTCGAGCGGGCGCGCGATTACATGCTGAAGGCCTGCCGTGAGGCGAAGGTCTTCACATCGTGGCATGAGCCGAATGCCGACTACGAGGAGGCGGTGTTGGGCTTCACGCAGCGGATTCTCGAATCCCGCGAGTTTGTGGCGGCTCTCGAGGCCTTTATCGCGCCGCTGGTCGGTCCGGGACGGATCAACAGCCTGGCGCAAACGTTGATCAAGCTGACCGCTCCGGGTGTGCCGGATTTTTATCAGGGGACGGAGCTGTGGGATCACAGCCTGGTTGATCCGGACAACCGCCGGCCCGTCGACTTCAACCTGCGGCGCGAGCTGTTGATCCGGGTACAATACCTCAAGGTTGACCAGGCGGTCGAGGACTGGGAGAGCGGATTGCCGAAGCTCTGGATGATCCAGCGGACCCTCAAGCTGCGGATGGAGCGGCCGGAGTGTTTCAACGAAACTGCCATTTACGAACCGCTCGTCGCGCGCGGCGCGAGGCTCGGGCATCTTTTGTCGTGCCGGCGTGGAGACGACGTGATCGTCGTGGTCCCGCGGTTTACGTACACCCTGGGTGGTGACTGGATGGATACCTCGCTCACGCTGCCGGACGGATCGTGGCGCAATCTCTACACGGAAGCGGTGCTGAGCGGTGTGGTCACACCCTCGGAGGTGTTTGGCCGTTTCCCGGTGGCGCTGCTGGTGCGGGAGTAGAAACCAGAGCAACTCGTCACAGAGGCGAGCAGGACGTGAACGCTTATGGAATTCATGGTTTGGGCGCCGGCGGCGCAATCAGTGAAACTTGAACTGGGCGGGCAGCTGCTCCCGATGCATCGCGACGGCCGCGGGCGCTGGGTGCTGGAGCAGCCCGCCGTTTCCGGTCAGACCCGGTACCGTTATGTCGTTGATGACGGTGAACCGACGCCGGATCCGCGCTCGCGCTGGCAGCCCGACGGCGTGCACGGCGCTTCCTGCGCGTGGCCGGTGGAAGATCTGGGGCCGCGTGGTGAACCGTTTCGCGCGCCGCCGCTGACGGACGCGGTCATCTACGAGATCCACATCGGAACGTTCACCGCGGAGGGCACGTATCGGGCCGCCCAGGACAAACTCGGTCACCTGCGGGACCTCGGGGTGACGCATCTCGAGCTCATGCCGCTCGCCACGTTTCCGGGCGAGCGCGGCTGGGGGTATGACGGGGTTTATTTCTACGCGCCGCATCCAGCCTATGGCACGCCGGAGGATCTGGCCGCGTTTGTGCGTGCCTGCCATGAGCACGGCCTCGCCGTCTTGCTCGACGTGGTCTACAACCATCTCGGGCCGGACGGAAATTACCTCGCTCGTTTCGGCCCCTACTTCACCAGTCACTGGAAGACGCCGTGGGGTGACGCGATCAACTACGACGCGGCCGACAGCGACGAGGTGCGGGCCTTTGTGATCGAGAACGCGCTCATGTGGCTGCGGGATTACGGTTTCGACGGGCTGCGACTCGATGCGGTGCACGCGATCATCGACGAACGCGCGAAGCATTTGCTGGAGGAACTCGCAGAGAAGGTGGCGGCTCTTGGCCAAGAGACCGGCCGCGAGCTGGTGTTGATCGCTGAGAGCGATCGCAATGACCCCAAGTACGTGCTGCCGCGAAACCGCGGCGGCTTCGGTCTCAGCGCGCACTGGGCGGACGAACTGCACCACGCGCTGCACACTGTGCTCACCGGCGAGCGGGACGGCTACTACTCGGATTTCGGGCGCATCGAGCATATCGCGGCGGCGTTGCGCAGTGGGTACGTGTTTCAAGGGCAGTATTCGCCCTTTCGACGGCGCGGCCATGGACGGCCACCGGAAGGCGTGCGGTCGGAGCAACTCGTCGTCTGCGCTCAGAACCACGACCAGATCGGCAACCGTGCCCTGGGCGAACGGACCAGCCAGTTGCTTCCGCCGGAGAAGCTCAAGGCGATGGCGGCGCTGGTCCTGCTGTCCCCGTTCACGCCGATGCTCTTCCAAGGCGAAGAGTGGGGCGCGATGACGCCTTTTCTCTACTTCACGGATCATCATGACGAGAAACTCGGCCATGCGGTCACGGAGGGACGCCGGCACGAGTTTGCCGCGTTCCGCTGGCAGCCCGAGACGGTGCCGGATCCGCAGGAGCGCCGGACCTTCGTGCGTTCAAAGCTGCGCTGGGACGAGCTCGATGAACCCGAGAGTCAGGACATGCTGCAGTGGTACCGCCGATTGCTCCGATTGCGCCGTGAATACGTGGTGCCCGGGCGGGAGAACCGCGCCGTCGAATTCGACGAGGCGAACGGGTGGCTCACCCTCCGAATCGGCGAACTGGCGGTGACGTGCAACCTCTCCCCGCGGCAGCAGGCGGTCCCAATGGCTGAAGGCGAGTGGACCCTCGCCGCCGATTCGACCGGCGGGTCCGAGCGCCGTCCGTCGGACCCGGTGCCGGGTTGGGCGACGCTGATCTGGCGCCGCGCCGGAAAGCCCGTCGCGGCGTCATGACCAGCTGAATACTTCAGACCTGCTCGAGCAGCTTGTAGAGGCGGCCGATCATCCGGCTTGGATCCTCCAGCAGGCCGGCGGCGAGCAGCGCGTTGTCGAAGAGCTGCTCGGCCACGAGCTGGGCCTTGGTGGTGTCGCTCGCCCGCGTGGCAGCGAGGCGCTTGATGATGGCGTGGCGCGGATTGAACTCCAGATTCACCTGCAGCGGCGTCTCCTCATCCTTGTCCTTGCTCATCGCGCGCATCATCCGGCGCATCTGCGGCGACATGAACCGGTCGGCGTTGAGCACCGCGGCGGGCGAGTCGGTCAGACGGTCGGATGCCTTCACCTCGGCGACACGGTTGCCCAACGTTTCCTTCAGCCAGGTGGCGAGGTCCTTCGCCTCGGCTTCCGGCAGCGCTTCACCCTCGGGCGCGGGCGCCTCGGACAGTTTTACGTCGGCGCTGTCGGCGGCGGTGAGCGTCTTGCCATCAAATTCGCGCAGGTGCCGCATGACGTAGTCGTCGACGGCCTCGAAGCCGAACAGCACCTCGAGGTTGCGCGCCTTAAAACCTTCGAGATACGGGCCGCGCTCGATCGCCTCGCGGCTTGGGCCGATGAGGAAATAGATGTCCTTCTGACCTTCCGACATGCGCGAGACATAGTCGGCGAGCGACGTCGTCTTGCCCTTTTCCGTCCGCGACGATTCGAAGCGCAGAAGCTTCGCCAGGCTGTCCTTGTGCGTGAAGTCGGTTGCGGCGCCCTCCTTCAGGAAGATGCCGAATTCGGTGTAGAACTGGTCGTAGCTTTCGGCGCGGTTCTTGGCTTCGTCTTCGAGGAACTTGAGGAAACGTTTCGTGATGACCTTGTTCAGCTTTTCGACCAGCGAGCGGTCCTGCATCGTCTCGCGGGAGATGTTGAGCGGCAGGTCCTCGCTATCGACGACGCCCTTGAGGAAGCGCAGCCACTCGGGCAACAGGTCCTTCGGGGCCGCATCGATCAGCACCTTGCGGCAGTAAAGCGAGACGGCGGGTTCGGACCGCGCCAGTCCGAACTTCTCCGGGTTGTTCTGCGGAACGAACAGCAGCGCGTTAATCGCGAGCGGAGCGTCGGCGGAGAAGTGCAGGCGCAGGCGGGGCTCGTCGAACGCGTGCGACTGGAATTTGTAGAACTCGGTGTACTCCTCGTCCTTGATCTCGTTCTTGTTGCGCAACCAGAGCGCCTGGACGGTGTTGATGCGCTTGCCGTTGAGATTGATCGGAAACGAGACGAACGCGCTGTAGCGCTCGAGGATGCTCTTGATCCGCGACTCCGACGCGAACTCGGCGCAGTCGTCCTTCAACTCGATGACGATCTTCGCTCCGCGGCGTTCGCCTTCGGATTCCTCGATCGTGTAGCTGCCGCCGCCTTCGCTGGTCCAGACGTGTCCGGGTTCCTGCGGCCGCCACGAGTGGGTGTAAACCTTGACGGACTTGGCCACCATGAAGGCGGAATAGAAACCGACACCGAACTGACCGATCAGGTTGGCGTTCTTCTGCCCGCCCTCACTCAGTGCCTTCAGGAAAGCCTTGGAGCCGGAGTGCGCGATCGTGCCGAGGTTTGCGACGAGCTCCTCCCGCGTCATGCCGATGCCGAAGTCCTGGATCGTGATCGTCTTCGCCTTGTCGTCGGTGGTCAGGTTGATCTCCAACTCCAGCCGGTCGTCGAAGATCTCCTTCTCGGTCAGCTGCAGATGCCGGAGTTTTTCCAAGGCGTCGGACGCGTTGGAAACCAGCTCGCGGACGAAGATCTCCTTCTCGGTGTAAAGCGAGTGAATGACGATATCGAGCAACTGCTTGATCTCGGCTTGGAACTCGAAGGTCTGCGGAGTGGCGGTGGACATGGTTGGAAAAACGGGAATGGGGCGGGATGGCCGCCGGGAGGTGCGTAGTGTAAAAATCGGCGGCAGAAATCAAGCTGCCTGTAAGATGGGAGATGCGGCGCGGGTGGTCGTAGTGCGTCCGGCACGCGTGCGAAGAGTTCCCGTCTGGCGTCGATCGTGGCATGCCGGGGGGCGGGGTTGCGCCGAGGCGAGGTTTGGTTAGCCTCCTGGCGTGCGTCCCTCCCGTCTGATTTTTGGGCTCCTTGCGTGCGCGGCCAGCGCAACGGGTCTTGTCCTTTCGGCCGCGCGGAACGATTCCCCAGCTATGATTACTGCCCGTTGGACCGATGACACTGGCCACCCGACCTCGCCCTTTCGCACGGCTCGGATTGTGAAGTCGGATGCAGAGTGGCGTGCCCAGCTGACGCCCGAGCAGTTCAAAATCGCTCGGACGCAGGGCACCGAGGCGCCGTTCTGTGGCGTCTTTTACGACCACAAAAAAACAGGGATCTACACCTGTGTGTGCTGCGAGCTGCCGCTCTTCTCCGCTGAGACCAAGTTCGATTCCGGTACGGGCTGGCCGAGTTTCTTCGCGCCGTTTGCAAAGGAAAACGTCCGGACGCGAGTCGACCGCAGCCACGGCATGGTGCGTGAGGAGATCCTGTGTGCGCGCTGCGATGCCCACTTGGGGCATGTCTTCGAAGACGGTCCACGTCCGACTGGACTGCGTTATTGCCTGAACTCGGCTTCGCTCAACTTCGTGCCGACAGCGGACATCCCGGCGGTGGCCGCGAAGCGTCCGGCGGAAGCCGTCGCCGCGAGCGACAGCTAACTCTCGCCCGAACTCGGCGGCTCAGCCGGCCGCCAAGAGAGAGCGCGGTGCACCGCTGCGCCGAGCGTTGCGATCGTGTGCGGTTTGGTGACGAGCTCACAAATGTCACCGGCACGCATCTGGACCGGGTCGATCGAGCCTTGGCCGCTCACCAGTACGACCGGCAGATCGCGACGCTGGCGATGCACGGCGCGGGCGAAATCGATTCCGGTCATACCGGTCATCGCGTAATCGGTGACGACGACCTGAAAGGCGTCCGGCTCGTGGCGGATCTTCTCCAAGGCCTCCCCGGCGTTGGTGAACGCCTCGGCGGTATAACCGAGGCTGAGCAGCGCCTTGCGGGAGAGGATCGCCAGCGCGGCTTCGTCGTCCAACACCATGACCCGTTCGCCGTTGCCCACGGGCGTGGTTGACGCGGCGGGCTGTTCGGTGATCTGCGCCATCGGCACCGCGGGAAAATAGAGGAAGAAGGTGGTGCCGCGGCCGGGCTGGCTCTTCACCGTCACCGCGCCGCCGTGACTGTCCATGATTCCGTGCACCACGGACAATCCGAGGCCAGTGCCCTCTCCGGGAGCCTTGGTGGTAAAGAATGGTTCGAAGATGCGCGCCAGGGTTTCCCGGCTCATGCCGTGACCTGTATCGCTTACGATCATACGCACGTACCGGCCCGGGCGCACAGGCGGCCGTTCAACGCCCGCCGCGGCGCTGTCGGCGACGGTGTAACCCTCGAGCTTCACGGCGAGGCGACCGGGGCGATCGCGCATGGCGTGCCAGGCGTTGGTGCCGAGGTTCATCAGTACCTGATGAATCTGCGTCGGATCGGCGCGAACCAACGGCAGCCCGGTGCCGAGCGACACGTCGAAATCGATCGTCGCGGGCAGCGAAGCGCGCAGGAGCTTGAGCGCTTCGCGCACCACCGGCCCGAGGCGAAGCACCTCGAGGTGATGTTGCTCGCGTCGGCTGAAGGTCAGGATCTGGCGGACCAGATCGGTGGCGCGCTGGCCGGCATCGGAAACGGCCGTGAGGTGCTCCTGCAGGACGGTCTGGTCCGGCCGGGCCTCCTGTTTGGCCAGCTCCGTGTAGCCGTTGATCGCGGCGAGGATGTTGTTGAAGTCATGAGCGATGCCGCCGGCGAGGGTGCCCATCGCTTCCATCTTCTGGGCGTGGCGGTATTGCTCCTCCAACTCCCGGTGCGCAGTGATGTCGGTGGCGGTGCCGACCACGCGGTAGATCGTGCCGGACTCGTCACGAATGGGGAATGAGCGGTCGTGGATCCAACGAACACTGCCGTCCGGACGCACGATGCGGTACGTCTCGTCGAACGTGCCGAGCGGCAGACGTTCCATCGCTGAGCGGAGCACCCGGTCGCGGTCCGTGTGGTGTACCGCGTCGAGCCAGAGCTGCGGCGAATTTAGCAGCTCATGGCCGGGCTGGCCCCAGACGCGATCGTAGGCCGGGCTGACATAAAGGATGTCTTCCGTCCGCGGATCCATGATCCAGAAGACGGAATCGATGTTCTCCGCGAGTTGGCGGAACCGGGCTTCGCTTTCCTTCAACGCCTGCTCGGCCTGTTTCTGCGGCGTGATGTCGAATGTCACGCCCTCCATCTGCATCCAGCCGTTCTCGTTGTGAGCGCGGCCGCGGGCGGACAACCAGCGCAGGGTGCCGTCGGGCAGCACGACGCGATAGTCCTCCGCAAACGTCGTGAGCTCGGCGAAGGCCCGTTCGGCGGCGGCGCGCAGCCGCGGACGATCCGCGGGGAAGACGCGCTCGGAGGTCTCCGCGTCCGTCGGCTCCGAACCGGGGGGGAAGCCGTAGAGTTCGAGCCACAAGTTGGATCCTCGGGTTCGCTTGTCGTCGCGGCGCCAATACCACGTGCCCGCGTTGGCGCTGGAGAGCGCCAGATGCATGAGCGTCTCGCGCTGGCGTAACTGGTCGTGCGCCACGCGGGTCTGCCGGCTGGCCGACTCGGCCCGGCTCAGCGCACGGCGACGCGTCATGTCAGCGCGGTTGAGCCAGCGGGCCGTTAGCCAGAGAATGGTGGAGAACAGCAGCGCGTTGCCGACGGCGAAGAGTGCCAGGCCGAAGCGCGTATGTGACCAGCCTTCATCTTCGCCGCGGAGCAGCAGCCAGCCGAGCCACAACGGCAGGACGATCGCGAACGGAAGCGCGCGACGCGCCACGAGCCCACCCAGATTCCGGCTGGTGAAGGTGGCAATCAGCCCGGAGTTCGGCTGCGCCAGCATGAGCCCGGTCGAGAGCAACATGAAGATGGCGGCGATGTGAACGCCCATGTCGGCCGAGGTGCCGATGCGCACCGTGACGTCGACCAGTTCGGTGGCGCCGTAGAAGAAGCCGACAAACGCCAACAGGCCGTTGAAGCCGGCGAGCAGCGCGAGCGTCTGGCCGACCCAGCGGCAGCGCGCTGCGCGAAACGTCAGCAAACCCAGCGCGGCCGCAGCGAGGACAAACCCGGCCGACGTGGCGGCGGCCATGCGTCCGGGCGGAGTGGCGGCGGCAGGGTCCCGGACCAGCCACTGGTCCGTGCCGAAGTCATGCCCGGTTGGATACTGAAGAAGGGTGAGTCCCGCGAGGACGAAGACCAGCCCGGACAGAATGCGGATGACCAGGCGCCGCTTTGGCCAGGGTGAGCTCAGCGTCAGCAACAGGAGCCCCGCTCCCATGAGCGTGCCGCACAAGGCGGTGTTCGCCTTCATTGGCACCACTCCGGGCACCAGACCGCTCAGCCACAGCTCGCCGGTCCACCAGCCCAGCAGGACCACCAGCCCGGCTACGATGGGTACGACCGCGCACACCCGCGCGAGCGTGCGCAGTCGCGAGAAGTTGAGTGGTGAGGCAGGGGGGACGGACATCTCGGAGGAAACGCACCAGAAACCGCATTGCGCTCACCGCGCAACCGGCTGGGCGGATCGGGATCGCTCGCGTGGTGCGTTACTAGCGTTTGTCTGCTTCGGATTCGTCGACCGGTTCCACGTGCGCGAGTTCGTGCTCATGTTTCGCGCCGGGGCCTTTCAGGACCCGAATGATGCAGTAGACGAACAGGGTCGTCACGAACCCCACCGACAAAAACATGTTGATCCAACCACCGGTTGTCATGGGTCGTCTCCTTAAATTTCGCCGCCGTTTCCAGCCGTGCCGTCGCTCGTGTTGGCCCGCCGAGCCCAGGTCTTGCCCGCCATGTTAACAAAAATCAGTCCGAATACGGTGATGACCACGATGAACGCGACGGTGACGCGCGCGACGTTGCTCGCGTCGTGGCCCCAGAGATCCTTTGCGTAACCGGTGGGGTCGAATTGCGCGTCGGCAAAGGAGAAGTTCCAGCCAAACACATTCTTCAGGAGAAACATCACAAAGATGGAGAGAAGAAACGTGGGAGTGATGTATTTGATGACAAACCGGTAGATCCGCGGAATCCGCATTTCGGCCCCTTCGTGGGCGATCTGCCATCCTCGATCAATGCCCATTACCCAGCCGAAGATGATGACGAGGATCGTGGCCTGAACAAACAGCATCACCGTGCCCACCCAGAAGTCCATCGTGTCGAGAGCCTTCAGGTCCTTGGAGAAGTACCACACGAACAGAGTGCCGATTGCGGTGATGATCCCGAGCAGCGTGACGGAGCCCTTTCGATTGATGTCCAGAGCCTCTTCCAGAAACGCGATGCCGGGTTGCAACATCGACAGCGAACTGGTGATCGCCGCGAGGAAGAGGAGGAGGAAGAAGATCGACGCGAACACGTGTCCGCCCGGCATCCGCGCGAAGACCTCCGGCAGCACGTTGAATCCAAGACCAAACGTACCCTGGCCGACGATGCCCGCCGCGCCGAGGAACATGAACGCGGCGGGCACGGTGATCAGCCCACCCAGAGCAACTTCGCAGAACTCATTGGCCGAAGTCGCCGTCAGTCCCGACAACACGACATCGTCCCGGCCGCGGAGATAACTGGCGTAGGTGATGATCACACCGAAGCCCACCGAGAGGGAGAAAAAGATCTGGCCGGCTGCGGCGAGCCAGAGCTGCGGGTTGCGCAATCCCATGCTGATATCGCCGGGATTCCACATGAAGCCGAGGCCGGTGAGCACGTTGCGCTCAGGCAGGTCGGGATTCGGCGTTCCGAGCGTCAGCACGCGCACGAGAATGATGATCGCGATCGCGATCAGGGCGGGCATCGCCACTTTGCAGACGAGTTCAATGCCTCGCGAGATGCCGCGGTAGATGAAGAAAAAATTAAGCGCGTAAACGATGATGACGAAGATGCCGACGTCGCTCAGCCCGAACTGGAGGGCCACGCCATCCTGGGCCGCGCCGGTGAAGCGGCCGAAAAACGCACCGTAATCGCGGCCTTCCACGCTCAAGCGGCCGGTCAGCGCATTGAGCGCGTATCCGAGACACCACGCCTCCACGTAGACGTAATACATGTAGATGACGACCGGCACGATGAAGCCGATCACGCCAAGGTACTTCGCCCACGGTTTTCCATTGAGCAGCACATGGAAGATACCGGAGGTGGAGTGAAAACCGGCCCGACCGCCGAAACGCCCGAGCGTCCATTCCGTCCAACAGATCGGGATGCCGATGATCAGCAGCGAGACGAAGTAGGCGACCATGAAGGCGCCTCCACCGTATTGCGCGGCCAGTCCTGGGAAGCGCAGGAAGTTGCCCAGCCCGACCGCGCTGCCGGCCACGGCGAGAATGACGCCAAGACGAGAGGACCACGCCTCCTTTGTTGCTGCCATGGGCTGAACGGCCTAAACGTGGTCAAGGCAACTGCAACGGTGTTTTTTCGCTCTGGAGACGTGGTGGAGATCGGACCGTTCGTCTCCGGGCAGATGGCCACAGCAGGACGGCGAACCGTCCGGCTGTGGCGGTTCGGAACGCGGTGGAGGCGCCAGCTCCATGTCGACGCGGTTGCGATCCCGCCCCGAACCGAGTCGGCGCTGTTGCCGCCCGAAGGGCGAGATCAAGCGTACAAGACACCGTGGCGGCCGTGGTTTTGGGTGGCGAAACGCGAAGCGATCCCGCCACCTTGTCATGTTCCCGGACGTTGAATTGCCCACCCGCCAGCATGACCCCCGCTGCTTCTTCCGTTCGTGCGCCGACCTTGGGCGAGTCGCTCGTGCCGATCGGCTGCCTGGTTGTCTTTCTGGCGGGCTCGGTCCTCAACGTGAACGAACTGCCGGAGATCGCCGGGCTGTCCGGCCTGTTGCGCGCACTGGCCCGAATCCCGTTTGTCGGCTCTGTCCTGACGGTTTCAATACCGGTCCAGATCCCGCTGCTCGGCGCCACGGTGATCGCGGCCCTGATGGCGTGCCGTCTGGGCTGGCGCTGGAAGGCGATCGAGGAGGCTTTTGTGGATGGCATTCGTCTTTCGCTGGGTGCGGTGCTGATCCTGCTCATCGTCGGGGTGCTGATCGGCACCTGGATCGCGAGCGGAGTCGTTCCCTTGATGATCGTCTATGGACTGCAGCTGCTTTCGCCCGGCGCGTTTTTGATGGCGACGTGTGCAATTTGTGCGGTCGTTTCGCTCGTGACGGGAAGTTCATGGACGACCGCGGGAACCGTGGGCGTGGCGCTGATTGGCATCGGCGTTGGGCTCAAGGTGCCGCTGCCGATGGTGGCGGGGGCGATCATCTCGGGCGCGTATTTCGGCGACAAGATGTCGCCACTTTCGGATACAACGAACCTCGCTCCCGGCATCGCGGGAGCTGAGTTGTTTGAGCACGTCCGGCACATGGCGTACACCACCGGGCCCAGCCTCGTGATCGCGCTCGGCTTGTACTGGCTGCTGGGGCTGCGCTATGGCAACGGCACCGTGGACCCGGCGAGTGTCGCCGCGATCATCGACGGCCTGCGCGCGCACTTTCAACTGACACCCTGGTTGCTGGTGCCGCCGCTGCTCGTGCTGATTCTCGTCCTGCTGCGCGTGCCGGCGCTGCCTTCTTTGTTGATGGGCAGCCTGGCCGGAGGGATCGGCGCGAGCGTTTTCCAGGGCGCTTCGCTGGCGGGCATCCTGACGATCGCGTACGATGGATACGCCAGCGAAACCGGCTTGGCCGCAGTTGACGATCTCCTGACGCGGGGCGGCTTCGCCAGCATGTATGGCACCGTGGGGTTGATCTTCCTTGCGATGTGTTTCGGCGGGGTGATGGAGCGGGCGGGCATGCTCAGCCGCATCGCGGACACGGTGCTGCGGCGGGCCCAGACGCGTGGCGGCTTGGTGGCGGCCACCCTTGGGACTTGCATCGGCATGAACGTGGTCGCGTCCGACCAATACCTGTCGATCGTGGTGCCGGGCCGCATGTACCGCACGGCTTTTGCGCGTGCACGACTGCACCCGAAGAACCTGTCACGCTGCCTGGAAGATGCGGGGACCCTTTCTTCTCCGCTGGTGCCCTGGAACACCTGTGGAGCGTACGTGTACGCCACTTTGGGCGTTTTCCCGCTGGCTTACCTGCCGTTTGCGTTCCTCAACCTGCTGAATCCGTTGCTCTCGCTCATTTGCGGGTACACCGGTTGGACGATGACGCCTTGCCCGGAAGAACCGGCGGAGGAGGAGCGGAGCAGCAAGCCGGTGGATGCAACTTCAGGGAACGTCGCGTCATCGGTTTGACGCCGGCGGCGACTTCCGCGAGTTCTGTTCGCCCGATACGTCTGGATTCATGTCACTGATCGATCGATACATCTTGCGCGAGTGGCTGCACATCTTCGGCCTCGTGCTGGGTGCATGCCTCGGCCTGATGCTGATGCAGGCAATGTACGACGACCTCGATCGGCTGCTGGCGGTGGGGGCCGACGTGGTGGATGTGGCGTTCTACTATGCGGTGGCCCTGCCCAGTTACCTGTCGGTCGTGCTGCCGCTCGCGCTGTTGCTCTCGTTGTTGTATGCGCTCGGGCGGCTGCATCGAAACCTCGAGATCACGACGTTGCGGGCGGCGGGACTGAGCACGTTTCGGATTACGCGGGTGATCTGGCTCGGCGGCTTTGTCCTGTGTGGCGTCACCTGGTATCTCAACGCGACGCTGATTCCGGGTTCGGTCGAGGAGTCGCGCTCGATCTGGCAGCAGTTGCGGGCGCGGCAGGAGTCCCGCGTCAAACCGCCGGATTGGGTCGAGGCGACGACGATGGTGACCTTTGACAACGAACGCGACCAACGGGTCTGGTTCATGAACCGCTACAGCCGGTACACGGCGCGGGGGTACGGGGTCATGGTGTCGGAGCTCGATCGCACGCGCCGCGAGAAGACGCGGATTGAGGCGCGCGAGGCGTTGTTCGATCGCGAAGCCGGCCATTGGGTTTTTAAGGAAGGGCGCGAAACCTGGCTCGATCCCGAGACGGGAGAGGTGATGCGCACGATGGCCTTTCAGGAGCAGGCGGTCCCCCATTTCCGCGAGCAGCCGGCGCTGATGCTCGTGTTTGGCACGAAGCCGTCGGACCTGTCGTTCTTCGAACTTCGGCGGGTGATGGATTATTACGCGGCCGACGATAACCCGAACGTGACGCCGTACGCAGTGCGCTACTTTGCGCTGCTGGCGGATCCATTTGGGCCGCTCATCATCATCGCGATTGCGATCCCGTTTGCGGTGTCGGGTGTGCGCGTCAATCCGGCGGTTGGCGTCTCGAAGTCGATTGGGTTGTTTCTGCTGTACTTTCTGCTGGTGCGCGCGAGCAACGCCCTGGGCACGCGCGGTGTGCTCGAGCCGGTCTGGGCGGCCTTGTTGCCCAATCTCAGCATGCTGGGCATCGGGCTTTGGTCGTGGTCGCGGATGCGCTGACCGCAGATGAATCGCACAGCGGCGGCGCCCAAGCCGTGCCGGGACGCGTGCAGCGGATCGTCAGTTCTGCATCCACTCGGCGATGCGCTTCCAGACCGCATTCGACGGCCAGAGGAGCACCACCCAGACGATGATGCAGTTGACGTAGGCCACAAACACCGCGGCGCTGGCCATGTCTTTGACGCGTTTGGCTAGCGGATGGATCTCGGGCCGGAGGTAGTCGATCGTCCACTCGATCGCCGAGTTCAGCAGCTCGACGATCATGATGAGCAGGAGCGAGGCGATCATCACCGCCGTGGAGACCGCGTTGACCGGCAGGATGAACGCCAGCGGCACCAGCAGGATCACGAACACAAAATCCTCGCGGAAGGACGGCTCGTGTTTCAGGGCGGCCAGAAACCCCTCGATCGCGTATTGAACCGACGCGATGAAATTGCGCAGGCTCCTGCGCTTCAGTTCCGGGGTGGACTGCGGCAAATCGGTCAACGCGCGCGACGTTTACGCAAAGGCGCTGCCGGCGAAAGCCGGAAGTTCACGCAGTGGCTCCGCGCACCGCGTTCGTACTTCTTCTCCGGTGACAGGCACCTTCAGGAAGCGAAGAAGGGCAGGCGGCGCAGCGGGCGGCGCATCCCAATGGCGTTGCAGGCAAATTCGATGCTCTCCGCCGAATAGCCGCAGAAATCCAGCACGCGGGAGAGGAAGCGGCGTTTGGTGGGCGTATCGATATTCATGATCGCCCAGTACTGGGTGCCGGGGATCTGGCGGGCCTGATTGTGGCGACATTGGCGCAGGATGTCCTCGCGCTGAAAACTGAGGTAACGGCGACCGGTCTCCAGCGAGAGGATGAACTCCTGAAATTCGGAGCGGTGCCGCGCGGCGACCCAGCCGAGCAGGGCGAGGTACTTATCGGCGTCGGTGAACTTGCTGCGGAATTCGGGGCTAATGATATAGGCGGTGAGTTCGTCGCGTGGCGCGGCTGGAGTGGCGGGGAGGTGGAGCAGGGTGGCGAGAACGTCGTTGGGCGATTGCTGAAAGTCGGAGGTCAGGCGCTTGAGCGCGTCATACACTTCTGGGGTGACGTCGATCTGGGGCATGCGAACAGTTTAAACCGGTTCGCTCCACGGGCAAGTGACCGCCACGGGGCGCGAAGTGTTATTAGGTTCCGTCGCCCGGCGCGCCCTTGGCAGGAGACGCTGGCGACGGGCCAAGATGAAAATCCGTGAAGTCGTTCAGGATGCCCTCGTAGCGCTGATCCTGTTTGTAGATCTGCAGGATTCGGCCGTGCTCCGCGTCGGTCGTCGGAAAAATCCGCGGCGGCTCTCCGCGCAGGAAAATCGCGGTGTAGGCTCGATGGCGATCAACAAGGCGGCGAATGACGATCACGACGACAACCCCGCACCGAAAACACGAGTCACCAAAACGCGAGCCCGACCCGGCTCCAGACGTGATCCCGCCGCGCGCGCCGACTTCGTCCACCCCCTGCTCCCTGCTCCTTTCTCCCTTCTCCGCAGGCGAGTTCTGCGAGGCTGCTTCTATCTCCAATCGTAATTGAAGCTGATGCTGATGCGTTCGTCTTCGACGCGATTGCTGGCGACCTCATGCCGCAGCCAGCTCTCGAAGAGGATCACGTTGCCCGCTTCGGCTGGATACGTGACGTGCGTCCGGTTGGACGGGCGCGCCTGCGCCAGCTTCGGCGGCGCGGCCATAAAGCGGTCCAACCGCGGGTCCTCAAACTTCAGGCCGGGGCAGCCACGCGGCGTCTTCACGTAGTAAGTGCCACTGATGAACGAGAGCGGGTGCAGGTGCAGCGAGTGGGCAGCCGTCGGCGGCATGATGTTCACCCAGCAGTCGGTCATCCGGACGGTGCGGCCGCGCAGGTCGAGGTCGAGAGCCTTGGCGAAGGCGCGCACGTGCCGGGTCAGCTTCTTCTCCAGCGCCGCGAACGTGCTCGAGAAATGATGCAGCTCATTCATCGACGCGTAGCTGGTGTATCCACCCGGGTAATTCTTCTCAGACCAGCGCCGGCCTGCGGCATCGTAGTCGCGCAGGCGGGCGCACTCTTCCGCGAGTTCCTCGTTGTAGCGGGTCAACGAGCCGGACTGCAGCGGCTCGACGTAGACCTGTGTGGCAAAATGGCTGCGCGTTGGCATGGAAAACGATCAGTGGGCGGAAAATTTGAGCCCGACCACACCGCCGATGATCAGGGCGATGCAGAGCAAGCGGGTGGCGGACGCCGGTTCGTTCAGCAGCACCATGCCAAAAATTGCGGTGCCCACCGCGCCGATACCGGTCCAGACCGCGTAGGCAGTGCCAATCGGCAGACCCCGGGCGGCCAGCGCGAGCAACCACATGCTGACGGCCATCGCGGCGATGACGTAAACAGATGGCCAGAGGCGCGTGAAGCCGTGGGTGCTTTTCAGCCCGACCGCCCAGACCACCTCCAGGGCCGCGGCGATGAACAGGAGTGTCCAATGCATCGGGGCACCGTGGCACGAAAGTTCCGGGCGCACCAGCCCGCGGACCGGCTGCAAAACGAAATTGTCATTTCGCGGCAGCTTCACCTCTTACCGCCATGCTTCTTTCCTCTTTGTTGAGCCGTGCCACCGCCGCCTGCTGTGTGCTCGCCGCGCTGCCGGCGGGTTCGTCCGCCGCCGCCGCCGACCCGGAGCCGCCGCGCCAGATTCAATGGGACCTGACCGACCTTTTTCCGTCAACCGAGGCCTGGGAAGCGGAGCGCCAGCGCATCGCGGGTGAGTTGCCGAAACTCGCCACCTACCGGGGCAAGCTGGGCGATGGGGCGGCGCAGCTGGCGGAACTGATGGAGTTGCTGTATCGGATCCAGCAGGACACGATGCGGCTGGCCATTTACGCCAGCCTGCGCGCGGACGAGGATCTCCGGGAGTCGAGCTCGATCGAGCGCCTCAGCCTCGCGCGCGACCTGTTTGCGCAGTTGAACAGCGCGGCCAGCTGGATCGACCCGGAGATGCTTTCGCTGGGTGACGATCGCGTGTATTCCTACCTGCAAAACGAGCCCCGGCTGGAGCCGTACCGTTTCCCGATCGAGGAGACGCTGCGCTCGCGGCCACACGTGCTGAGCGCGGAGGCCGAGCAGATCCTTTCCTCCAGCAGCCTGGCCACGGGCACCGGCAGCCAGGTGCACAACATCCTGACCAACTCGGACCTGCCCTGGCCGACGGTCATACTCAGCACCGGTGAGCAGGCCCGGCTCGACGCGGCCGGCTACAACAAGCATCGCACCTCGAAAAACCGCGACGACCGTAAGCTGGTCTTCGATACGTTTTGGGGCACGTACAAGACGTACGAGAATACCTTTGGCACCACGTTTGCCGGCCAGGTGCAGACCGACATCTTCTACATGCGGGCCCGCAAATATCGCACCACGCTTGAGGCCGCGCTGGCGCCACAGAACATCCCGGAGTCGGTTTATCGCACGCTGCTGAGCGAGGTGGAGGCGACCCTGCCGACATTGCACCGCTACTTCCGTTTGCGCGGCCGTTTGCTCGGCGTCGACCAGATGCGGTACTACGACATCTATCCGGACCTGGTGACGCTCGAGAAGCCGTTCCCATATGACGAAGGTCGTCGCCTGACGGTCGCGGCCGTCGAGCCGCTCGGGCCCGAGTACGTGGCCGGCATGCGCAACGCGCTCGAGTCACCCTGGACGCACGTGTACCCGCAAACCGGCAAGCGGTCCGGCGCGTACATGAGCGGACGTGCCTATGGCGTGCATCCCTACGTGCTGATGAATTACCAGGACAACTACGAATCGGTCTCGACCCTCGCCCACGAGTGGGGTCACGGGATGCATTCGATCCTGGCCAACGCGCACCAGCCGTATCCGACGGCCGGCTACTCAATCTTCACGGCGGAGATCGCGTCGGTGGTCAACGAGGTGCTCCTGCTCGAGCGCATGCTGAAGGAGGCGCAGTCGGACGACGAGCGCCTGTTCTACCTCGGGTCCGCGCTCGAAGGCATGCGCGCCACCTTCTACCGGCAGGCCATGTTCGCCGAATTCGAGCTGAAGGCGCGCGAGATCGTGGAGCAGGGCGGGGCGTTGTCGGGCCGGCGGCTCACCGGGCTCTACGGCGAAATCCTCAAGCGCTACCACGGGCACGACCAGGGGGTCGTGGCCATCGACGACCTCTACACGGTGGAGTGGGCGCACATCCCGCACTTCTACCGCGGGTACTACGTTTTCCAGTACGCCACCTCGATGGCGGCGGCCAACCTCTTTGCCGACCGGATCCTGGCCGGCGAGCCGGGAGTGGTGGATACCTACCTCGGGCTGCTGAAGGCGGGTGGTTCGGATCACCCGTATGAACTGGTCAAGCGGGCCGGCGTGGACCTCGCCACGGCGGCGCCCTACCGCTCCACCGCGGCGCGCATGGAACGCATCATGGACCAGATGGAGGAGATCCTGGCGCGGCGCGAAGCGAGCCCCGCCGCGGGAGCTCAGTAACCACACTCGGAGTGCGCAATCCGTCCGGTGTGCTCATCGGACGGGTCGCTCACCTATTCCGGGGATCTAGTCGCGGGCCAGCGGATACAGGCGGTGCACGTGGTGCTCCGCTCCGCTGGGACGCAGCTCGCTCGCCATCAGGGCAAACGAGTCAACGTGCCAGGCGGGCCCGGCGAACTCGCGGTGCCGCTTGAGCCAGTGTTCCACCGCCTGGGGGGCAGCGTCGCGAACGCGGGCCACGGTCAGGTGCGGAACAAACGGGCTCAATTCAACCGGCACGCCGGCCGCGAGCAGGCCATCGTCAATCTGCTGCCGGAGTTGATGCAGCCGCGGATGATGCTGGCTCAATCCCGCCCAGACCACGTTGGCGCGGCCGCGAGGCGGGAAACGCCCGACTGAGCCGACCTCGACCCAGAAAGGCTCGACCCGCACCCGCGCCAGCGCGGCCTCGGCTTTCTCCAGGTTTTCGTCCGAGAGTTCGCCGAGAAAACGCATCGTGATGTGCGCCTGCCCGGTCGGGACCCAGCGGAATCCCGGGCGGTCGTCGTCGAGCTTGGACAGAGCCGCTCGAATGGCATCGGTGGGTAGGAGAGCAACAAACAGGCGCATGACGGACGAGCGGCTACGGAACAGCCGTTCTCCCTCGGCTTCAACTGGCGAGGTGCTTTCCGACCGATGTCGGCGGCTAGTGGATACCGCCCATCAGGCGGCGAACCCACGGCACCAGCAGGAACAGCAGAAGAGTGGCACCACCGACCCAGAGCGCCTGTTGGGCGAAGAACGACGCGAGGCCCGTCGGATCGCTTGCGTCGAAGTCGCTGGCGAGCAGGCCGGCCAGCTTGTTGCCCAGCGCGGCGGCGAGGAACCAGATGCCCATGACCAGGCCCGTCAGTCGCGCGGGTGCGAGTTTGGTCATCGTGCTCAAACCCACCGGGCTGAGCAGCATCTCCCCCGTGGTTTGGAGGAAAAAGAGTCCGAGCAGCCAGATCGGCGACACCTTGCCCTCCGCGGTCAGCTTCGCGGCAGGGATCATCCAGACGAACGACAGCGCCACGAACAGGAGGCCGAGGGCGAACTTGGCCGGGCTCGAGGGCTGCCGCGGCCCGAGCTTGATCCACAGCCACGCAAACAGTGGTGCGAGCGTGATCACCCAGGCCGAATTGACCGACTGCCACCACGCGGAGGGAAATTCGACGCCGAACAGGCGGTTGTCGGTCAGCCGGTCGGCAAACAACGAGATCGAGGACCCGGCCTGTTCGAAGATCGCCCAGAACACCTGGGCGGCGAAGAACAGCACGAGGATCGCGGCAATGCGGCGACTCTCCACATCCGGACGGATCGCGAAGAAAATGATCGCGGCCACCTGCGCGAGGAATAGTCCGTAGACAATGACGCGATAGCGGTCGCTCGCGACCATCAGGAGAATCAGCGCCACCGAGCCAATTGCCACCAGGCCGAGCCGGCCCCACGGCCGACCTTCCCCCTGCGTCGTCGGCGCGGCGCCGACCGTAGCCAGGGTGGCGGCGCGGCGCAGGTAGGTGATCAGGCCGAACGTCATGCCGACACCGGCCGCCCCGAACGCCCAGTGCCAGCTGCTGCGCGGATCGATCGAGTAGGAGGCGAGCAGGTCCTTGAACCAGGGATGCTGCGCGAGGAAGCCGCACACGATCGCCGACGCGAGCGCGCCGATGTTGATGCCCATGTAGAAGATCGAGAAACCGGCGTCCCGGCGTGTATCCGTGGGTGAATACAAGCTGCCGACCATCGTTGAGATGTTGGGCTTGAGCAGGCCCGTGCCGATCGCCACCAGGCCGAGGCCGACGAAGAACGTGCCCGTGCTCGGCAAAGCCATCGCGTAGTGTCCGGATGCGATGATGACGCCGCCCCACAAGACGGCCCGCCGGGCGCCGATGAAGTTGTCCGCGATAAAACCACCGAGGATGCTCAACAGGTACACGCTCATCGTGTACGTGCCGTAGATCGCGGCCGCCCGGCTTGTCTCGAAGCCCAGTCCGCCCTCCGCGACGCTCAGCGTCATGAAGAGCACGAGCAGGGCGCGCATGCCATAGTAACTGAACCGCTCCCACATCTCCGTGAAGAAGAGGGTGGTCAGTCCCTTCGGGTGTCCGCCGATGCCGGATCGATCAGATGAAGTATCAGGTACGTGTTCGGCAGCAGCGGACGACGTGATCATGCGTGAAAAACAGTTGGAACAACGATGCAGGACGCAGGCCGTCCCGCCAGCGGGAAAGCAGTTCGACGACCGACCGCAATCGATCCATCGGCTCTCCGCCACCACGAGGGCAGGGTGAGACGGCTTCTCCGGCCTAGTGCGCGACGGTGACCGGGGCGCCGGCGGGCTGGCCAATGTCGGCGAGCATCTGCACGAACCAGGCCTTGGTGGGATCGAACGGCTTGCCGCCCTTGATGCGGGCGAACTCGATCGCACGCAGCTGATTCTGATTATCCTCGTCGTGGCCGATGACGCCGCTCTCCCGGCGCAGCGCGCACTCCACGGCGAGATCGGCGCAGCTCTTGATCAAACGCAGGTCATCGGCATTGGCCGCGGCCGCGCGGGCGAAGTAGCCGCTCTTTTGCACCAGCACCTTCTCGGCGCCCACCATCTTGGCGAACTGGTCGCCGAACCACTTGCCCGGATTGACTGCATCCAGTTTGACGTGACCGAAGGCATCGCGCGGCACGTCCTGACCCTTCGCCTGCATCTCGGCGACGATGCTCTCCACACCGGCGCCCTCGCTGATGAACACGTTGAGGTTGTCGACCCGGTCCATGATCCGACGCAGCCGCTCTGCTTCCGCGGCGAGGTCGATCACCATCTCCGGGATGTAGAGGCCGTGCACCTCCAGGTTCTCGCGGGCCAGTCCCAGGCCCGGCACAAAGCTGTCGTTGTCGAGAAGTTTTAGATACGCGGCGGCCGTCGCGGCGGTCAGCCAGCCACAGTTGCGTCCCATCACCTCGTGAATGATGAGCATGCGCGGGTTGGCGTTGTGCTCGCACACGACGTTGCGGAAAAAGCGCGCGCCTTGTTCGGCGGCGGTCCACGCGCCCAGCGATTGACGGATGGGATACACGTCGTTGTCGATCGTCTTGGGCAGGCCGAGCACCGTCAGGCCGTAATTGTTGCGGGCGAGGAACGCCGCCAGGTCGGCCGCCGCGGTATTCGTGTCGTCCCCACCGATCGTGTGCAGCACGTCCACCCCGTCGCGCACCAGTTGGTCGGCGGCGACCTTTTGCGGATCCTGGCCTTCCTTCACGAGGCCGCGTTTCACGCAGTCCTTCACGTTGGTGAGTTTGACGCGGCTGTTGCCGATCGGGCTGCCGCCATGCTGGTGCAGGATCGGGGCGGCGGCGCGTTCGGCCGGCCCGACCACGTAGCTGTCGCCGAGCAGGAGGCCCTTGTATCCGCCGCGGTAGGCGATGATTTCGATTTCGGGGGCGATCTCGGAGTAGCGCTCAATCAGACCACCCACGGCGGAACTGAGGCAGGGCGCGAGACCCCCGGCGGTGAGCAGGGCGACCTTTTTCGGACGGGCGAGCGAAGTCATGGCAGAAGCGCGCTCACACTGGAATCGGCGCGGGCCGCCGTCGAGCCGTCACGATGATCGATCCTTGCTGAACGCTGCGCGCGACTTGGCGAAGCGAGAGAGGCCGGCAGGGGAGGCATTTAACAAGTTCATGGGCCAAGTTGCCCTGCCGACTGCGCGCAAAAAAAGCGCCTCCCGAAAAGGGGAGGCGCCTGAAGCGGGCGTGAGATTCGCGACGGCTCAGCCGTGCAGGTACGTGTTGACCAGGTTCTCGAGGTACTCCTGGCGGCCGCTCTGCGGCTTCGGTTCGCCAAGCTCGAACGCGATCTTCTCGAGATCCTTGAAGCCGACCTTGCGCTTCTCGATGTCCTTGCCGAAGCCGACATTGAACGAGTTGTAGCGTGCGGCGACGAACTGGGTGAGCTTGCCCTCGGCGAGGATGCGGCGCGCGATCTTGAAGGCCGCGGCGTAGGCATCCATGCCGCCGATGTGCGCGTAGAACAGGTCCTCGAGGTCGATGGACTGGCGGCGCAGTTTGGCGTCGAAGTTGAAGCCGCCGGTACCAAGCCCGCCGGCGCGGAGAATCGAGACCATCGCGAGCGTGAGCTCCTTGATGTCCGTGTTGAACTGGTCGGTGTCCCAGCCGAGCAGCGTGTCGCCGGTGTTGGCGTCGATCGACCCGAGCATGCCGGCGGCGGCGGCGACTTCGATCTCGTGCGCGAAGCTGTGGCCGGCGAGGGTCGCGTGGTTGGTTTCGATGTTAAACTTGAAGACCTTGTCGAGTTTGTAGGTCCGCAGGAAGGCGATGCCGCTCGCGACATCGAAGTCGTACTGGTGCTTCGTCGGCTCCTTCGGCTTGGGCTCGATCAGGAACTGGCCGTCGAAGCCGATCTCCTTCGCGTAGTCCTTCGCCATGTGGAGGAAGGCTGCGAGATGGTCCTGTTCCCGCTTCAGATCGGTGTTGAGCAGGGTCTCGTAGCCCTCACGACCGCCCCAGAACACATAGTTCTCACCACCGAGTTCCTTCGTGACTTCGAGCGCCTTCTTCACCTGCGCGGCCGCGTACGCGAAGACGTGCGCATCGGGATTGGTCGCCGCGCCCGCCATGTAGCGCGGGTTGCTGAACAGGTTGGCCGTGCCCCAGAGCAGTTTGATGCCGGTCGCGTCCTGCAGCTGCTTCGCGTGGGCGACGACCTCGTCGAGGAACTTGTTCGACTCGCGCAGCGAACGGCCCTCAGGGGCGATGTCGCGGTCGTGGAAGCACCAAAACGGCGACTCGATCTTTTGGAAGAACTCGAAAGCCGCATCGAGGCGCCGCTTGGCGTTGGACACGTCGTCCTTCGGACCTTCCCACGGGCGACGGATGGTGCCGGGGCCAAACGGGTCGGAGCCCACTCCGCGGAACGCGTGCCAGTAGGCGATGGAGAAGCGCAGGTGCTCCTTCATCGTGCGGCCGTCGATCAGCTCGGTCGGGTTGTAGTGGCGGAATGCCAGCGGATTCGTCGAACCCGTGCCCTCGTAAGCAATGGTCCCGATCTTCGGGAAGTACGATTTCGCGGAAGCAGCTTTTTTAGCCATGGGGGAAAACGATGGTGACGCACCACCACGGGTGCGCGAAAGAGAATCGTGTACGCCTCCGCCGACACTCGCGCAAGGCTGGGCCGGTCGATGGGACGCGCTAACGATTGAATACCTCAGCTCCGGGCGGCGCTTTGGAGAGCCGGTGCATGGACGCATTCGGGGTGCGACGCGGACGCGCGCCAGCCGCTGATTGACCGGATCGGATGGGCCGCATTTAAGCGGGGGAATGATCGAAGCGCTCACCGTCCAGCTCGGGGCCCGGAGTTATCCCATTCATTTTGGAGCGGATCTTTCCAAGGTGATCGCGGCGGAGGTGCAGCGGTTGGC
>JAEWIY010000095.1 GCA_023386835.1 Verrucomicrobiota bacterium | reverse complement strand
GTGTCCGCGTGCGCGCAGGACGCGTTGTGGCGGCTGGAGCCCGCCCTCGGCGGGCGAGCGTTCGCCGGCCCCGTGGATGTCGTGTTTGCGCCCGAAAACGCGCAATACGCCTTCGTCCCGGAACTGGCGGGCAAGATCTGGGCGGTGCCGTTGGCCACGGATGAGCACCCCGAACTCTTCCTCGACCTGTCGGCAGCGGTGGGCGACGCCGGTCCCGACCGTGGCTTGCTGAGCCTGGCGTTTCACCCGGAGTTCACGAGCAACGGCTGGTTCTACGTCTGGTTTTCCCGTCAGAGCGGTGGGCAGCGGTCCATGCGGCTGTCCCGTTTTACGGCGACGGGTACGAAACGCCTGACCGTCGATCGCTCCTCAGAGGTGCCGTTGCTCACGCAGCCCGTGAGTTCCGGCGGGCACGACGGTGGACAACTGGCGTTCGGTCCCGACGGTTATCTGTATCTTTCGATTGGTGACGGCGACCGCGACCAGCATCCCGAAGCGGCGGCGAGTGCGCAACGGATCGATCGCAGTTTTTTCGGAGCGCTGCTTCGCCTCGATGTCGATCAACGTCCGGAGAATCTGACGCCCGCTCCCCATGCCGCCGTTCATGCGGGCACGTATCGGGTGCCGGCCGACAACCCGTTTGTCGGCGCGACGTCCTTCAACGGGCAGGCAGTCGACATTGATCGGGTCCGCACCGAGTTCTGGGCGATCGGTCTGCGCAACCCCTTCCGGCTCCACTGGGATCGAACCACCGACCAGCTCTGGATCGCGGATGTCGGTCTGGAGCAGCGTGAAGAGATCAACCTGATCAACCGCGGCGGCAACTACGGGTGGCCGTATCGCGAGGGCAAAGGTGCCGGCCCGATCGCGCTGCCCGCGCACGTTGATCCGGCAAGTTTGACCGGGCCGTTGTGGGACTACGGCCCGGACCAAGGTCGCTCGATCACCGGCGGCGTGGTTTATCGCGGCGACCGTTTCCCCGAACTGCGCGGGCGCTACGTGTTCGGTGACTTCGTCTCCGGCCGGCTCTGGACGATTTCCCAGGGATCGTCACCGCGCCCACTCCTCTCCTCCGCACCGGGAATCGTGGCGATCACGGTCGATCCGCGGCAGGGCAACATTCTCGTGGTGAACTTCCTCTCCGGCCGGATCGAGCAACTCGCCGTGGCGGAGACAAGTCCACGACTGGTCAATCTCTCGGCCCGGGCGAACGTCGGCACAGGTGATCGTGTGCTGATTCCCAGCTTCGTGCTGCGCGGCGGCAGCAAAACCGTGCTGGTCCGCGCCCTGGGGCCGGCGCTGGCGGCGCCGCCGTTTGGTCTCACCAACGCACTCGAGCGCCCACAGATCCAGCTGTACCGCGGCGATGAAGTGGTGGCTTCCAACGAGGGCTGGGGTTCGTCGCCGGCGCTCGACGAGTTGCAGGCGACGATGCGACGGCTCGGCGCGTATCCGCTTTCTCCCGACAGCGCAGATGCCGCCCTGCTCACCACGCTGGATGCGGGCTTGTATTCGATTGTCACTCGCGGGCGCGAGGACTCCGTGGGCGTTGCGGTGGTGGAGGTTTACGACGCCGACGAGACCTCGGGTCCCGGCCGGTTGATCAACATGGGCGTGCGCGCCGAAACGGGAGGCGGAGAGCGGGTGGCGATTGCCGGTTTCGTCACGCGTGGTCCCGGCACCCGTCGTGTTCTCGTGCGGGCGGCCGGTCCCGCCCTCGAGCCGCACGGGGTCGCCGACGCCTTGGATGCGCCCGAGCTGGTCGTGTTTAACGAGGCGGGCAAAGAGATCGCTCGCAACCGCGGGTGGAGCACCTCGGATCAACTCGCGGACGTGCGCGACGCGATCAATATGACGGGCGCATTCCCGTTTCCCGAGGACAGCGCCGACTGCGCCCTGCTGCTCGACTTAAACCCGGGTGTTTACTCCGCTCATGCACAGAGTGTCACCGGGGCCACGGGCGTGGTGCTGCTGGAAGTCTACGAAGTCCCGGAGTGAATCGCCACAAGGCGACTTGCCGGTCGGACGAGCCGATCCAAAACTGGGGCCATGAAATACCGTCCCTTTGGTCGACAAGGTGTTGAGGTATCGGAGATCGGGTTCGGCGCGTGGGCGATCGGCGGCTCGTGGGGCCAACAACAGGACACGGACTCGCTGGCGGCGCTTCATCGGGCACTGGATCTTGGCTGCACCTTCATCGACACGGCGGCCGGCTACGGTGATGGCCGGAGCGAAAAACTGATCGGCCAGGTGCTGCGGGAGCGCGCGAGCCAGGGGCACAGCGAAGAGATCTTCGTGGCGACGAAGACGCCGCCGACCGACGGCATCTGGCCGCCGTCGCCCTATTGCGACGTCGAGATGCGTTATCCGGAGCGTTACCTGCGGCAGAACATTGCGGAGCGACTCGCGAATCTCGGCACGTCGCGCCTCGACCTGCTGCAGTTGCACACCTGGACGCGCGCGTGGAATCGCAATCCGACTCCGTTCAAGGTGCTGCGCGAGCTGCAGAAGGAGGGTCTCGTCCGGCTGGTTGGCGTCTCCACGCCGGAGCACGACCAGAACAGCGTGATCGACCTGATGCGGGGCGGCTGGATCGATTCCGTCCAAGTGATCTACAACCTGTTTGAACAGGAGCCGGCGGCCGAGTTGCTGGAGGTGGCGCAAGAGACGGGTGTCGCGGTGATCGTTCGCGTGGCCTTTGACGAAGGTGTGCTGACCGGTAAGTTCACCAAGGATACACGCTTCGCTCCCGACGATTTCCGGGCTGGATACTTCCAGGGCGACCGACTTGAGCGAGCCTTGGCGCGTGTCGACCGCATTCGCGAGGACCTTGAGGGCAGCGGCTACACGTTGCCCCAAGCGGCGCTCAAGTGGGTGCTCGCCCACCCCGCGGTCTCGACCGTCATCCCCGGCATCCGGAACGTCGCGCAGGCTGAGGCCAACTGCGGCGTCAGCGAGCTGCCGGACATGTCGTACGAGCTCGTGGAAAAGCTCCGGCGCCACAATTGGCGGCGGGCCTTCTGGTACGGCGGCAAGTGAGCGGCGACCGAGGGCGCCCGTCAGAACACCTTCGCGCCACTCCGCGCCGGATGCCGGAGCCGCGGCAGCGTGACGGGATGGGGGAAAACCGGATCACGCGCCACGCATCCCGCCCCAACTTACCAACGCGCCTCGCTGCGGTCTGCGACGGGACCGCTTCATGGCTTCCGACCGACGCGTGGTAACCCTCAAGATCAACGGCCAGCCGCACACGTTAACCGTGGAGCCGCGCGCCGTCCTGCTGGATGTGTTGCGCGAACAGTTGCAGCTGACCGGCACCAAGAAGGGCTGCGATCACGGACAGTGCGGCGCCTGCACGATCCACGTGAACGGACGTCGCGTGCTGTCGTGCCTGTCGCTCGCGGTCACGCACGACGGGGACGAAATCACGACCATCGAAGGTTTGGCGCCGTCGGCGGAACAGCTCCATCCGATCCAGGCTGCGTTTCTCGAGCACGACGCGTATCAGTGCGGGTATTGCACCCCGGGCCAGATCATGTCGGCCGCCGCCCTGCTGCACGAACCCGTGGCGACGGATGACGCGACGACGCGGGAGTTGATGAGCGGCAACCTGTGTCGCTGCGGCGCCTACCGCAACATTCTGCTGGCGGTGCAGGACGCCCGCCGCCGCTCCGGAGCCTGAGCCATGCGGGTTTTCGATTACACGCGTGCGGAGTCACTCGAGGCTGCGGTCGGTGCCACCGATGCCGACTACCTTGCTGGCGGCACCACGTTGGTCGACCTCGTCAAACTCGACGTGATGCGGCCGAGCCGGGTCGTGGACATCAACCGGCTCCCGCTGGAAACGATCGAACGCACGCCGGACGGCGGACTGCGGATCGGCGCCAACGTGCGCAACAGCGTCCTCGCCTGGCACGAGGAGGTGCGAAACCGATATTCCCTCATCGCCCAAGCGGTGTCGCAGGGCGCGTCGGCGCAGATTCGCAACATGGCAACCACCGCGGGCAACCTGCGGCAACGCGTGCGTTGCCCATATTTCCGCGACGGGAACTCGCCGTGCAACAAGCGTGAGCCCGGCACCGGCTGCGCGGCTTGGGACGGCTATAACCGCATGCACGCCATCCTCGGAGGCAGCGAGGCGTGTATTGCCACGCATCCTTCGGATCTGTGTGTGGCGCTGGCAGCCCTTGACGCGACGGTCGTGCTGCGCGGGCCACGTGGGGAACGCACGGTGCCCTTTGGTGAGTTTCACCTTCTGCCGGGCGACACACCACACTTGGAGCACGCGCTCACGCCCGGAGAGTTGATTATTGCGGTCGTCGTGTCGCCGCCTCTGGAACACGCCCGCTCCCATTACCTGAAGGTACGCGATCGGCAGAGTTACGAGTTTGCGCTCGCTTCGGCGGCCGTTCAGCTGGTCGTTGAGCAAGGAACCATCCGTGACGCGCGCGTCGCGCTCGGTGGAGTCGGCACAAAACCCTGGCGTTCACCGGAAGCGGAAACGGTTCTTCGCGGCGCTCCGGCAACACACGACACCTTCGCCGCGGCCGCGGAGGCGGCGCTCGCCGGAGCCCAGCCGCGGCAGTACAACGCGTTCAAGGTCCCCCTCGCGCATCGGACGTTGATCCAGGCGCTCGAAAACGCCCTCACCTCCACCTGATCATGGCTCACGCGGTCTTGGGAAAAACCCTCAGCCGGTTTGAAGGTCGCGCCAAGGTGACCGGCGCCGCCCGCTACGCCGCCGACACGCCGCTCGACGGTTTGCTGTACGCGGTGGCGGTGACCAGCACCATCGCCAGTGGACGTATCGTGGAGCTCGATACAACAGCCGCGGCGGCCGCGCCGGGGGTGCGTGCGGTGCTGCACCACGGCAACGTGACGCGCCCGCACCGGTGCCCGGAGGAGGTTTCGGTCGGCGAGCGTCGGCCGCTCTTTGAAGACGAGCGGGTGTACTACGCGGGCCAGATCATTGCGGTGGTGGTGGCGGAGACCTTTGAACAGGCGCGCTGGGCGAGTCACCTCGTGCGAACGCGTTACGCGGAGGAACCGCTGGTGCTCTCCCTCGAAGCGGGCGAACGGGCGCACGGCGCGGAGGAAGACGAAGAGGACGGCGACCAGTCGCGCGGCGAACCGGAGCGAGCCTTGCGCGACGCCGACGTGCAGCTCGACGTGACCTATCGAACTCCGGTCGAGGTGCACAACGCGATGGAGCTGCACGCAGCGGTCGCGCGGTGGGACGGCGACCGGCTGATCGTGCACGACTCGACGCAGTGGGTCGTCGGACAAGCGGAGGCGCTGGCCCACACGTTCGGGTTGCCCAAGGAGAACGTGACGGTGCACTCCGAGTTCATCGGCGGCGGCTTCGGTGCCAAGCTGTTCCTGTGGCCCCACTCCACGGCGGCCGCGCTGGCCGCGCGGGAGCTCAACCATCCGGTCAAACTGGTGCTGGACCGTCGCAGCCAGTTCACCACCGCCGGGCACCGTCCCGCCACCCGCCAGCGTATCCGTCTGGGTGCGACGAAGGAGGGCCGGCTTTCCGCCATCGTGCACGAGAGCTTCTCTCATACGTCGCTGGTGCACGACTACCTTGAGTCCTGCGTCGACATTACGCGCTCGCTGTACGCATGCGAACACGTCGCCACGCGGCAGCGACGGGTGCCTGTGAACGTCGGCACCCCCACCCCGATGCGCGGGCCCGGGGAGACGCCCGGCCTCTGGGCGCTGGAATCGGCGCTCGATGAACTGGCCGTGCAGCTGCGCCTCGATCCGCTCACCCTGCGCCTGCGCAACCTGCCGGAGCGCGACCCAGGCAAAAACAAACCCTGGTCGAGCCACACCCATCGGGAGTGCCTGGAAACGGCGGCGAAGCGCTTCGGCTGGTCGCGACGTGACCCGCGTGTGGGCTCGATGCGCGACGGCGCGGAGATTCTCGGCTGGGGTCTGGCATCCGCCACATGGCCGGGCCACCGCGACGAGTGCCGGATGCGCGTGGAAGTGCACCAGGACGGGACGCTGCACATCGCTTGCGCGACGCAGGACATCGGCACCGGCACGTACACCGTTCTGGCGCAGGTCGTGAGCGAAATGACCGGGCTGCCCTTCAGCCGCATTCACGTTCAGATCGGCCGCAGTTCACTGCCGGAAGGCCCGATTTCCGGAGGCTCAATGGCCACCGCCACCCTCGTGCCGTCGGTGGCGGAAGCGACGCGCAAAGCCATTGCGGCGCTGGCAAAGCTCGCCACGCAGGAAGGCGGTCCGTTTGAAGGTCAGCGCGAAGAGGAGCTCACGTTAACGGCCGACGGGTTGAAGCCACGTCACGGCGGACGGGCCGTGCGGGTGGCAGACCTGTTGGCGCCGCGGAACCTGGCGTATGTGAGCGGGGAAGTGCACACTCGACCCGGGGAGGAGACGGAGCAGTTTTCGACGCGCTCGTTCGGCGCCCACTGCGTTGAGGTTCGTTGGCATCCCGGCCTCGCCCGACTGCGCGTGTCGCGTGTGACGAGCGTCATCGACGCCGGCCGTATCATCAATCACCATACAGCGGCGAACCAGGTTTACGGCTCGATCGTGATGGGCGTGGGCATGGCGCTGCTCGAACACGCGGTGTACGATGAACGCACGGGCGGGGTGGTGACGGACAACCTGGCCGATTACCTCGTGCCGGTTCACGCCGACACACCGGAGATGGACCTGATGCTACTAGATCGGCCGGATCCGAAAATCGGCGAGTTCGGCGCCCGCGGCATCGGTGAGATTGGATTGACCGGCGTGGCACCTGCCATCGCCGCGGCCGTGTATCACGCCACCGGAAAACGGATACGCGAGCTCCCCATCACGGTGGAGAAACTGATGGAGTAGCAGGGAGCAAGGCGCAGGGAGCAGGAACGGGCTCCAACGCGTCCGCAGCGAACCCGTCTTCCTGCTCCTCGCCAAATCAGCCAACCGCTGCCACCGTCGTCGTACGCCCCGGAGCAGAAGCGCGAGCGGCCAGACTTCAGTCGAGTTCCTGCCCCCTGCCCCCTGCTCCTTTCTCCAGCAGTCTTAGACCGCCTTGAAGACGATCGCGGCGTTCTGGCCGCCGAACCCGAGGTTGTTGCTCAGCACAACCTTCACGTTGGCGGAGCGCGCCTCATTGGGCACGTAGTCGAGGTCGCACTCGGGATCCGGCTCGTGAAGATTGATCGTCGGCGGCAGCACCTGTTGTTCGATCGCCTTGAGGCAGGCGACGCTTTCGATGCCGCCGGCGGCGCCCAGCAAATGGCCGGTCATCGACTTGGTCGAGCTGACGGCGATGCGGGAGGCGTGTTCACCGAAGAGGCGCTTGATCGCGAGGGTCTCGAACTTGTCGTTGTAGGGGGTCGAAGTGCCGTGCGCGTTGATGTAATCCACCTGGTCCGGTGAAACCTCCGCCCAGCGCAGGGCCCGCGTCATCGCCATGCCGAGGCCTTTGCCTTCCGGATCGGGCATCGTGATGTGGTGCGCATCGGCGGTGGCCGCGTAGCCGGCAATCTCACCGTAGATACGCGCTCCCCGCGCCTGCGCGTGCTCCAGCGTCTCGAGCACAAGCACACCGGCACCCTCCCCCATCACGAAACCGTCACGGCCGAGCGAGAACGGACGACTCGCCGTCGCCGGGTCGTCGTTCCGTGTGCTCATCGCCTTCATCGAGCAGAAGCTCGCGTACGCAAACGGTGTGATCGAAGCTTCGGCGCCGCCCGCAATCATCACCTGCGCGTCTCCACGCCGGATCATGTGCCAGGCCTCGCCGATCGCGTGCGTGGACGTCGCGCACGCGGACACGACCCCAAAGTTCGGCCCCCGGACGCCGAAGTGGATTGCCACGAGTCCCGAGCAGATGTTGCCGATCAGCGCGGGAATGGTGAACGGAGAGACCTTGCGCGGCCCGCTCTCCGCCATGCGACGCAGCTGCGTCTCGTAGGTGAACATGCCACCGATGCCCGAACCGATCAGCACGCCGACGGCATCGGGATCCTCCTGCGCCAAATCGAGGCCGGCGTCCTTCACTGCCTGCAAGGCCGCGACAAAACCGAAGTGGGTGTAGCGGTCGTTGCGCCGCGCCTCCTTCGGATCCATGTGCGCCTCGGCATTCCAATTGAGCACCTCCGCACCGATCTGCGTCGGGAACGGCGAAGGATCAAACTGGGTGATCCGGCCCACACCCGGCCGACCGGCCACGAGGCTCTGCCAAAACGCATCTGCGTCATGACCAAGGCCGTGGATCGCTCCCAATCCCGTTACAACGACTCGCTGCGCACCCGACGACATTCCCATGGCGACGAAAATCCGAGAATCACCAAATAAAAAGGCGTCCTACCAGCTGCCTCTCGCGAGCGCGGTAGAACGCCTTCAAAAACCAAACGGCGGTTATTTGGCGCCCGCCTTGCCTTTGATGTAGTCGATCACCTGGCCGACCGTCTGCAGCTTCTCAGCGTCGGACTCCGGAATCTCGCCCTTGATCTCGTCCTTGAACTCCTCCTCAAAAGCCATGATCAGCTCGACCGTATCGAGCGAATCAGCGCCAAGATCGTCCAGGAACGAGGCCTGCGGCGTGATCTGCTCTTCGTTAACATTCAGTTGGTTAACGATGATCTCCTTGACGCGTTGTTCGATGCTTTTTGTTTCGGACATGTGGTGGGTCGTCTGAAGGTGGAAAAGGGTCACATCGCCATCCCGCCGTCAACGGCAAAAACTTGGCCGGTGATGTAGCTGGCTTCCTCGCTACAGAGGAAGGCGACGGCATGAGCGATCTCAGCGGCTTCACCGAAGCGCTGCATGGGGATCAGGGCGGTGGCCGCCTTCTGAACCTCGTCGTTCAGCACGGCCGTCATGTCGGTCTTGATGAAGCCCGGCGCGACGACGTTGGCGGTGACGTTACGGCGGGCGAATTCCTTGGCGACCGACTTGGTGAAGCCGATCATGCCCGCCTTGGCGGCGGCGTAGTTGGCCTGGCCGGCGTTGCCGACAAGACCGGACACCGAGGAGATGTTGACGATGCGCCCGAAACGGTTGCGGCACATCGGCCAGCCGATCGCCTTCGTCCAGTGAAAGCAGCTGGTCAGGTTGGTCTGGAGAACCGCGTTCCAGTCCTCCTCGCTCATGCGCGCGAGCAGCCCGTCCCGGGTGATGCCGGCGTTGTTCACGAGCAGGTCGATCTTGCCGAACTCCTTCAGCAACGACTCGGCTGCCTGCGTCACGGCGGCGCCGTCAGCGACGTCCACCGCCCGCGCGACCGCTTTGCCGCCGCTGGCCGTGATGGCGGAGGCGACGGCTCCGCACGACTCCGCGGACTTCGACACACAAATGACGCTCACGCCCTTCGCCGCCAGGGTTTCGGCGATCGCTTTGCCGATCCCGCGACCAGCGCCGGTGATGAGGGCGGTTCTGTTGCTGAAAGTCATGGGTGAGAGAAAAAGTCCGAACGCCAGAAGTCCAAACGCCAAAGTCGGCGCTTTATCCTCGGGTTGGCGTGGGAAACGAGTTTGGAGTTTGGCGTTTAGAGTTTGGGATTTGCGCGGCGGCGGCTGATGCGCCGCCGCGCGGCGAATCAATACACGTCGCGCTGGTAGCGTTTGTCCTTCTTCAGCTGCTTGACGTACTCCTGCGCCTTCTCGATGGGCAGGCCGCCCTGTTCGGCGATGATGTCGTGCAACGCCTGATCGACGTCCTTGGCCATGCGCTTCGCGTCACCGCAGACGTAGAAGTAGGCGCCCTTCTCCAACCACGCCCACAGCTCGGCGGCGTTCTCGCGCATCTTGTCCTGCACGTAGACCTTTTGCTCCTGGTCGCGTGACCAGGCGAGGTCGAGGCGGGAGACCTGCCCCTTCGACACGTACTGCTCCCACTCGTCCTGATACAGGTAGTCGGTCGCTGCGTGCTGATCGCCGAAGAAGACCCAGTTGCGGCCCGTCGCGCCCACCGCGACGCGCTCCTGCACGAACGCCCGGAACGGCGCGATGCCGGTGCCCGGACCAACCATGATCACGTCCTTCTCCTCATGATTCTCGGGCAGGCCAAAGTGCGAGTGCGAAACGAACGTCGGCACCGGCGTCTGCCCCACCACCACCCGATCGGCCATGAACGTGGAGCAAACGCCGACACGGTCGCGACCGTTGGTCTGGTAGCGCACGACCGCGACCGTCAGGTGCACGCCATCTGGCGAAACCTTCGGCGAGGATGCGATGGAGTACAGGCGCGGCATCAGCTTGCGCAGATGGTCGACAAATTCCTGCGGCGTTAGCTGCGCGCTCGGAAACTCACAGAGCAGGTCGATGAAAGCGCGCTCCTCGAGGTACACCTTGACGCGCTCCTTGGCCTCGGGAGCCAGCATCGCGTCGAGCCGGGCTTTGTCGCCGGGATCGGTCGCCTTGCTCTGCAGCGTGGTGAGAATCTTCGTGGTGGGGCTGGAGAGCGCCAGCCGCGAGGTCAGCGCCTCATGCAGCGTGATCGGCTCCTGCAGCTTGAGCATCGCCGGCGAGACGAGCTCTTCGCCCGACGCCTTCAACCGCTCGAGCAGCTCCGCCACTTCATGCGGCGGGTTGTGCGGGAACACACCGAGAGAGTCTCCGACCTTGTAGGTCAGGCCACTGCCCTTGATATCGACGACGAAGTGCCGCGTCTCTTTCGCGGAACCCGGTTGATTCAGCACCCGGTTTTCCGTGATGCGAGCGGGGAAAGGGTTATCCTTGGTGTAGGCGGACGCGGCGGCGGGAGCAGACATAAAACGCCGGATTCAGGGGCGCGCTCCAGCGGCGCGCAAGTGTCAATTCGCAGGCCGTTCAACAGCCCCACCGGTTCGCGCAGGCACCTCCGGCAAAGGCGTCCCACGCTTGCATCGCCGGAGCAAATGACGCCAACTGCGGCGACATGCCTGAAGCCGATCTCGTCCGCCTGCAGAAATTCCTCGCCGATACCGGGGTCTGCTCGCGTCGCGCAGCGGAGACCCTGATTGCCAGCGGCGATGTCTACGTGAACGGCCAGCGCGCCGAACTGGGCCAGAAAATCGATCCTGCCAAGGACAAGGTGACCGTCGACGGTCGCACGGTCCGCACCAAACCGCAGCCGCGGCTCACCCTCGCGGTGCACAAACCGCGCGGTCTCATCTGTTCCAACGACGACCCGCACAACCCCGACACGATCTTCCAACTCCTGCCGCCCGAATTGGCGCGAATGCGCTTTTTCTGCGCGGGCCGGCTCGACAAGGACAGCGAAGGGCTGGTGATCCTGACCACGGACGGTGACCTCGCGAACCGGCTGATGCACCCGCGTCACCTGATCGTGAAGCGTTACCACGTGCGGCTTGAACAACCGTTCCCCCGGACGAAGCTACCGCGCCTGCTCAGTGGCGTCGTGATCGAAGGGGAACGCTTGAAAGTCGAACGGGCCGCGCTCCTGCACCCGTCCGTCCAGGGTTCGACGGAACTCGATGTCTGGATGCACCACGGCAAAAAGCGCGAAATCCGCCAACTTTTCCTCGCGCTCGGGCATCCCGTAAAACGGCTGCGCCGCTATCAAATTGGTGCCCTGCGCCTCCGGGGAATCCCGTTGCGCGCGGTCAAACAACTTTCTACCAAGGAAGTCGATTCACTCTTCCACGTTCCCTCGGCGCCGCTCCCCGAGCACCGTGCAGCCGTCACCCAAAGCAGAACTGTTCATGACGAAGATTAAACGCCTCCCTCTCGCCGGCATGCTCGCCTTCAGCGCGCTGGCCTCCGTGCTCATGGCAGCGCCGGTTCGGCAGGAGACCTCGATTTACGCTCAACCCAATTCGCAGGCTCCGGTGCTGACGGTCATTCAGCCGGGCAACGAATTGCCTCCGAGGGCCTCGGGCGCCACCGCTCCCGCGGGTTGGACCGCCGTCCAAGTTCAGGGTCCACACGAGGTGTATGTGGATAACAAGGACATCAACAAGGCGCTGGACGTGAAACCCGGCGCAGCGTTGCGCACAGAACCCAATTCGAATGCCCCCGTGCTCACCACCGCCGTCGCGAACGATCCGATGGAGATCACCGGACTGCGCGGCCGCTGGACCCAGCTCCGGCTGAACCGGGCGGTGACGGGCTACGCACAGGTGAGCGGCGGCGCCGGTTCGGCCGCGGTGGCTTCCACGCCTTCGCCGCAACCGGCCTCCCCCGCCCCGGCTCCAGCTGCCCGGCAGGAAACGAAGGCCGCTCCCGCGCCGGCAGCCGCTCCCGCCGCGACCCCGGCCCCCCAAACCGCCGGACGTGCGGTGCCAATCGAGAATCGTGGTGACGGCGGCCTGGCCGCGTTGCCCCGTCTTTTTGAAGGTCGCTTCGTCTCGACCCGCAGCCTGCTGCGTCCACGCCGGCCGTTTGACTACGCCCTCGAGGACGAGAGCGGAGTCCGTATTGCTTATGTGGATATCTCACGGCTGCTGCTGACCGACCAGATCGAAAACTACATCGGCCGCCACGTCAGCGCCTACGGCACGGCCAAGCCCGTGCCCGAGACGAAGGACATCGTCATCACGGTCGAGTCGTTGCAGCTGCGCTGACGATCTGCCCAAGCGCGGCTGACCCGGGCTGCGGCTGACGAGCGGCCCGGCGGCTGGACTGAACCCGCCGGGCGTTGAGGCTTCACCAGCCTCGACGTCACCTGTCTTTTTTTTCCCATGCTGATCGACGGAAACCAAATCGCGGCGTCGCTGATCGCCGAACTGAAGGCCGAGGTGGCGGCGCTGCCCGGTCGCAAGCCCTGTCTCGCACTCGTGCGCGTCGGTGACGACCCGGCGTCGGTCTCGTACGTCAAAAAGAAGGACAAGACCGCCGCAGAGATCGGCATCACCAGCCGCCTGATCCTGCCGCCCGTCACGATCAGTCAGGCAGAGTTGGAGACGGTGATCGACGACCTGAACGCCGATCCCGAAGTCGACGGCATCCTCGTCCAGTCCCCCCTGCCCAAACACCTCGACGAACTCGCGATCTTCCGTCGTGTTTCACCGCTGAAGGACGTCGACGGTTTCCACACGTTGAACCTCGGCAAGGTGGCGCAGGAGGACGAAAGCGGATTCGTCGCCTGCACGCCGGCCGGCGTGATGGAGCTGCTGAACCGCAGCGGCGTGGATTTGAAGGGCAAACACGTGGTCGTGCTCGGACGCTCATTGATCGTCGGCAAGCCCGTTGCCCTGCTCGCGCTGCAGAAGAAGGCCGGGGCCAACGGCACGGTCACCATTTGCCACTCGGCCACCCGCGATCTGCCGGCCATTACCCGCCTCGCCGACGTGCTCATCGCTGCGATCGGACGCGCAGAATTCGTGACGGCCGACATGGTCAAACCCGGCGCGGTCGTCATCGACGTGGGCATCAACCGCGTGCCGGACGCGTCCAAGAAGACCGGCTATCGGCTGACCGGGGACGTCCATTTCCCAACCGTTTCGCCGATTGCTGGCCAGATCACGCCGGTCCCGGGGGGTGTTGGCCCTATGACGGTGGCGATGTTGATGAAAAACACCGTTAAAGCGCGCCGTCAGAACGCCGCAACGGCCTGACTTTCAGCGAGCAGCCTTGCCGGCGCGTGTAGGCTTGTACTGACTACCGCTGCATGCCCGCACCGAAGATTCTGGTCGTCGACGACCAGCCGATCAATGTCCAGCTCCTCCGTCGTAAGCTCGAACGGGAGGGCATTCAGGTCCAGACGGCGTTTTCGGGGCAGGAAGCGCTCGAACAGATCGGGCAGGACAAACCCGACCTGATCCTGCTCGACGTCATGATGCCGGACATGGACGGCATCGAGGTTTGCCAGCGCCTGCAGGCGCGCGAGGAGACCCGGTCGATTCCGGTGATGTTCATCACCGCGCGCAGCTCGAAGGAGGGCAAACTCGAGGGGCTCGGCGTCGGCGCCGTCGACTACATCACCAAACCGATCGATCTCGATGAGACGCTGGCTCGCGTGCAGACGCAGTTGCGGTTCGTCGCGATCAACCGGGAGATGGTCGATCTCCAGCGCCGCCTGGTCGAAGCGCGGCGCGCGGCGACCATCGGCGCGGTCACGCAGGGCATCGCCCATAACCTGAACAATCTGCTCGGCGTCGTCATCGGGTACCTCGACCTGATCAAGGCCTACCCCGACAAGCCCGCGCTGGTGACGCGTAACGCGCAGCAGGTGGAGGAGGCGGTCCATCGGATCGTCTCGATCATCAAGCAGCTCAGTTCGCTGGTGGTGAAAACCCGCGTGCCGACGGAGCGCTTCAAGCTTTCGGACCTGCTGGCCGGCGGCGTCGCGCGGTATCAGCAGGACCACAACATTTCGCAGCCCGTCACGGTCGACAACCCGCTGGGCGACCTCCTGCTGGATTCGCACGTCGAGGTCTTCGAGAACATTCTCTCCAGCATCCTGATCAACGCCTGGGAAGCCTACGACAACCGGCCGGCGGATCAGCGCCCGATCCACGTACGCACTGAGCTAATCGGCGACGTCGAGACCGGCCGCTCCGTGAAAATCCTGGTGGAGGATCAAGGTCGCGGCGTGGATCCGTCGATCCGCGATCAGATGTTCGAGCCGTTCATCTCGACCAAACACACCGTCGGCGTCGGCATGGGCCTGACCGTGGCGCGGCACGCGCTGCGCAACATGGGCGGTGACCTGATGATCGAGGATCGGCCGGGCGGCGGCACGGTGGCGGTGCTGATCCACCCGATGGAGCGCAAGGTGCGCAAACGGAAGGGCGCGCCCGCGGACGAATCGTGAAAGCTCGGATTGCGTTTCTCGGAGCCGGCCGCATGGCGTCGGCCATCGTCGACGGCCTGCTGGCCCAAAACCCCGCGGCTCGCGACGCCATCATCTGCCTGAGCGCGAGCGGTGATTCCGCGCGCGCCTTGGCGGCTCGCACTGGCATTCGCGCCGCCACGGACCTCGAGGACCTGTTAAACGGCGCCGACATCGTCGTGGTGGCCTTCAAACCGCAGCACCTCGCCACCGCGGATCCACGTCTGGGTGCGCTCACCGCGGGCAAGCTGGTGATCTCGGTCCTGGCGGCGAAAACGCTCGCGCGCCTCACGCAAGTTTTTCCACAGGCTCGCAACATCATCCGCACCATGCCGAACACGCCCAGCGCGATCGGCGCCGGCATCACGGGATGGTGCGCACTTCATCCCCTCACCTCCACCGACCGCACGGCCGTGCTGCAACTGCTGGAGGCAATCGGACGCGAGCTCGAGGTGCCCGAGGAAAAGATCGACGCGCTGATGGGCGTCAGCGGGTGCGGTCCGGCGTTTGTTTTCGAGTTCACCGCTGCCTTGCGCGACGCCGGCGTGGCCGCCGGTCTCACGGAAGAGGAAGCGGAAACACTCGCGGTGGAAACCGTGCTCGGTTCGGCGCGGCTGATGGCGCGGACCCGCAGCCGCCCGGAAGCCCTGCGCGACCAGGTCACCTCACCCAACGGCACCACTTTCGCCGGTCTGCAACGCATGGCCGCGCGTGATTTCCGCGGGATGATGCGCGAAACGGTGCTGGCGGCAAAGGCTCGCTCGGTTGAGCTCTCCCAAGGCTGACGCGCCTTCGTCCGAGGTCGAGGTAAAAACAGGGTTTACGCAGGCTCCCCTTTGGAGCCACCTTGCTCTGTCCCTATGAGCACACTTGACGGCCGTATTCTCGTCACTGGTGGCGCTGGTTTTATTGGCAGTGCCCTGATCTGGGCGCTCAACCAGCGTGGCGTCACCGACATCCTGGTGACGGACAATCTCGGTTCCGACGAGAAGTGGCGCAACCTGGTGCCGCTGGAGTTCAGCGACTACATTGAGGCACCCGTCTTCCGGTCCAAACTGGCGGAAGACGGCGACGTTTTCGGCACGTTCTCCGCGGCGTTCCATCTCGGTGCCTGCTCCGCCACGACCGAGAAGAACGCCTCCTACCTGATCGACAACAATTACGCCTTCTCGAAAGAGCTGGCGGAATGGGCGATCTCGCGCGGTGTGCGCTTCGTCTACGCGTCCTCGGCGGCCACGTACGGCGACGGCGGCCAAGGCATGGACGACCGCAACGACGAGCTGCAGCAGCTGCGCCCGCTCAACATGTACGGATATTCCAAGCACCTCTTCGACCTGCATGCGCAACGCCAGGGGTGGCTGGGGCAGATCGTCGGCGTGAAGTACTTCAACGTCTTTGGGCCGAATGAGGACCACAAGGGCGACATGCGGTCGCTCGTGCACAAGGCGTATCAACAAATTCAGGACACCGGCCGCGTGCAGCTCTTCAAGAGCCACAAACCCGAGTACAAGGACGGGGAGCAGAAGCGCGATTTCCTCTACGTGAAGGACGCGATCGAGATGACGCTGCATTTCGCCGAACGCGCGCCCTCGGTCGGCGGGCTCTACAATCTTGGCTCCGGCGAGGCCAACACGTGGATCACGCTGGCCACCGCCATCTTTGACTCCTTGGGCCGACCGCCGAAGATCGAGTTCATCGACATGCCCGAGCTGCTGCGTGGCAAGTACCAGTACTTCACGCAGGCCGACATCAGCAAGCTGCGCGCAACCGGCTACGATCGCCCCATGACCCCGTTAGCTGACGCGGTACGCGACTACGTGCAGAACCACCTCGTCCCCGACTGCCGCCTCGGCGCATAACTCCGGCCGGTAATTGGTCGCGCTGGTTTGCGCGGCAACACGGCCCCCCGGACCGCTGTAGGTCAGTCCCGGCTGCGCAAAAAAGCCGACCCTGTGTGAAGGATCGGCTCGAAGCTATTCGCTGAACAGAGCGCTTACTGGCCCAGCTCGGCGGCGGTCCAGGCGCTGGAGCGGGCGTTTTGCGTGCGGACCTCGGTGACGCGCTCGGCGGTCACCGGCTCAGCCTGATTGCCCCACTCCTGGCGGATGTAGGTCAAAACCTGCGACACGCGCTCGTCGTTCCAGTTGAACGGACTGCCCAGACCGAACGCCGGCATGACGCTGTTGTAGGTGGTGCCCGCCACTTCGATCGGTCCCTGCAGACCGTGGAGCAGGATTTTGATCGCGCGCTCCTCGTCGCCGGTCACCCACTCGGAGCCAGCCAGCGGAGGAAACGCGCCGGGCACGCCCTGACCGTTGGTTTGGTGGCAGGTGGCGCAGTTCTGCGTGAACAGGCGTCGACCCGCGACCACCGGATCCACGGCCGCTTTTTCACCGGCC
This sequence comes from Verrucomicrobiota bacterium, assembly GCA_023386835.1. Lineage (GTDB taxonomy): Bacteria > Verrucomicrobiota > Verrucomicrobiia > Opitutales > Opitutaceae > Actomonas. Next base: position 12,627 of record JAEWIY010000095.1, on the reverse strand, counting down.
GAACCCATGGTGGCCGGATCGAAGCGCTCGTCATACACGAGCGGCGAGAAACCGCCGCGGTGATGGATGAAGTAGATCGAGACGATGAAGATCATCGTCGACACGAACGCCAACAGGAAGAGGGGCATCCAGGAATAGCCCTTCTTCGGTTCCGCGTGCGCGTGCAACAGCTCCGCGTGCACCTGCTGGATGCTTTCGTCGGAAGCCGCCGCCGGCTCGATCCGGGAGGACGGGAGATTCGGATCGGAACTCATGTTAGTGTGCTCCCTCCGTCGTCGCCTCGCCCTCGGCCTCCGCCGGTTTGAAGACGTTCTCCGTTTCCGGGTAAGCGTAGGTGTCCTTCAAGCTGGTCAAATAAGCCACAAGCGAACGCGCGCGCTCCGTCGGCACCACTTCGTAGCCGTCGCGAACCGAGTACGGGGCCGGCAGCGACAGGGCTTCCGCCGAGGGCTGGCCAACGATGCGGCGCTGGTCGAACAGGAAACGGTAGCTCGGCATCGTCGAGCCTTCCACCACCAGGCGGGGATCAAACAGGTGCAGATAATGCCAGTTCGGATCGTCGCGACGGGCACCCACGTTGCGCAGGTCCGGACCGATGCGAACCGAGCCCAGCAACACGGGGTTCTCCCAGAGGTAGTCGCGTGCGACACTCAGCCGCTCGCCCCACCCGCGCTCCTGGTCGGCTCCAAAGCCGGGCCGCCGGACCTGCTGCGTATGGCACTCCACGCATCCGAGATCCCGATACACGGCGCGACCACGCTCCACGACACCGGGAATGCCGGCCGGGTACACCGCCGCTTCGGCCTCGTCGAAATGGGAGACCAACTGGCCGGTCGTGATCTGATTGGTGACCACCAGACCCGTCCAGGAAAAGGCCAGGATACTGAAGGCGCCAAGGAAGAGGAAAGCACCGCGATTCATTGCGCCACCTCCAGTGCCCGAGGCTCCTCAAGCAGGGTCGTGGCCGTTGCACCAGTCGGACGCTTCATCAGGAGAGTGACGACATTCACCGCAAAGGCGAGGTGACCCACGGCGAGCAGCACGAGCGCGAGGCTGTGGCCCACCAGGTACGGCGTCGTGCGCTGCACGACGTTCATGTATTCGGGGAACTGCTCGGGATTGTTGATCGCCGAGCCCTGCATCCAGCCGCCGATCGCAAGGCAGAGCACCGCCAACGTCGCGCCGGCAGCCGTAGCCCAGTAGTGGGCCTTGATCAAGGCGCCGGACGGCCAGCCAATCCCGGCCACACGCGGAAGCAGATAATAGGCGGCCCCAAAGGCGGCCATGCTGAAGAAGGCCTGCACCTCGAGCTGCACCACCGCCAGGTTGACCAAGGTAAACTGGGTAACGCCGGCGACGGAGCGCAGCGAGGTGGCCGCGGTCAGCACGCACCAAACCACAAAAGCCAGGCTGGCGAATGCACTGAAGGCGAGCGTCGGGCTCTCTTTCAGGCGGCGGAACTGGTCGGACAACGAACCGAGGTGGTTCACCGCCACGACCACGGCCGGGATGAGCATCATCAGGCAGGCGGCCGCACCCGCGGCCTGAACCCAAGCCGGCACCGGGCTCCCGATCAGCAGGCGGACGCCCGCCCAGCTGGCGAAGAGGCCGAGGCTCCAGAAGCCCATCCGGGCGATGCGGTAGTCGCGAATCGGCCGGCCGGTGATCTTCGGTATAAAATAGTAGATGGACGCGAGGGCGACCGGCGCCAGCCACAGGCCGAAGACGTTGCCCGCGTACCAGGATTGCAGGATCGACTGCACCACCCCGCGCGGCGAGTTGAACAGCAGCATCGCCTGGGCGATCGTGAAGAACCACGGGAACCAGAACAGCGCCGCGAGCAGGTACCACTGCGAAACATACGCGGTGCGAAACCGGCCAAAGCGGAACGTCGCCACCGTGACCGATCCGATCATCGCGTAGGCGACGAACAGCAACGGCGCCACGTACCGCGGCATGTCGAGCCACGCATAACCGGTTGCATCACCCGACAGGATGCCCGCGATGCCGATGGCAACGCCGAGATTCCAGAAAACGCCTCCCACCGCGGCGACAATCCCACCCGGCAGAACCGAGCCGGACAAGCGGGCCATCAGCCACATCGCGATGGCGAACGCGGCGTTGAAGCCCCACCCATAGACCATCGCGCTGAGGAACGCCGGGCGCATCCGCCCATACGTGGTCCACGCCTCATCGTTGAGGAAGCCCGGGTTGTGCAGTTGCACCGAGGAGATCAGCGCGAAAGCGGTGCCCGCGAGCAGCCACAGCAGCCCGAAGACGAAGAACACGATGATCGGTGCACGCACCGATGCGTCGATGTCGCCCAACCCTGCTCGACCGGCGGCCGTGGGAACGGCGGCGGCGGGCGGAGTTATGGTGGAGGAAGCAGAGACCATCAAAGGGGGTCAGTTTTGGCGGGACGTTCCAGACGGAGAGGAGCGGAGGAGCGGTGTCGCCTCGGCGGGATCATTGGCCAGGCCGAGCCACGAGCGCAGCGTGCTCCAGAGGGCTTGGGTCTGGCCGTGCTTGATCGCCCAGTGAATCGCGCAGCCGGCGGATCCAACGACCACCAGCGCCACGGGCAATGCGACGGCGTACAACAACCAGTCCATTCCTGAAGTTAGCGTTTTGCGTTGGCGTCGGTGATCGTCAGCTCAATCGCGCGGTCCAGCGGCAGCCGGACCACCCCATTGGCCTGATCAACCCAGCCATAGTCCTTCATCGCGGCGGTTTCACGGCCCCGAAGTTCAACGAGGCGCGAAGCACGCCCCTCGTCGCTATAGCGCCAACGCTCCTCTTCCGGCGGAGAGGCCGGGCTGTTCAGCGGCTGAACCGGCGTCTGCGCGACCTTCAGGATGACCAGAAAGATCGCGAAGACACCCACCACCGCGAGGACCGTCGGCCAGACGGACTTGGACGTAAACTCACTCATGATAAGTCAGGGATTCGCCAATACGCGGGTCCCGGATCGGGATCAGGCGCGCCGTCGGGAAACTCTTCAGATAAGACCAAACGCAGATGCCACCCACGCCGATGACGGCGGTGAGGGTCCACACCTGATGCAAAGCCAGCAGCGGCAGCGGATCGCCCAACGCGTCCTTCTTCGCCGGCCAGATGTTGTAGATCACATCGATCAGGAAGATCGCCGCGACCCAGTATGCCATGAACCGCATCCAGCCCTTGTTGATCTTGGCCGGGTAGCTGATCAGGCCGAGGAATGGGAAGAAGAAGTGACCAAAGAGGAGGAGCATGCCGACCCATTTCCACTGGTTGGGCTGCCCATCGCTGTTGTTCACCTCACGCAGGTTATACCAGAAGGTCTCCTCCGGGATGTTCGCGTTCCAGATCAGGAAATACTGGGAGAACGTGACGTAGGCCCAGAACACCGTGAAGGCGAAGGACAGCATGCCAATGCTGTACCAGTGGTTGGTGTTGAGGATGCCCTTGTAGTCGCCGCGAAAATACAGCCAGAACATGATCAGCACGCCGCAGGCGAGTGCGCCGCGGGCGCAGTTGGCGAAGTACCACACGCCGTACATCGTTGAGAACCAGTGGTACTCGAGCGACTTGACCCAGAGGATGACGCAGAGCGTCAGGGTCAGCGCGCCGATCGGAATGCCAAAAGCGGCCGTCTTGCGGTTCATCAGCGTCCAGCGCGCGTCGCCATCGACGTCCTGGGTGAAGGACGCCTTGCGCAGGCGGGCGGACAACCAGATCCACAGGAGGAAGGAACCGGCGGTCGCGATGACGAAGGTCGTCGGGTTGAGCAGGATCGACTTCTTCACCCACAACACGTCGTCACCCACGGTGCCGTGGCCGCCGACGTTCGCGAGGTCGTAAGCCGGGCTGAACCACTTCCAGATCAGGGTCGGTTCAATGAACGAACCGACGACCAAGGGGGCGAAAAGCAGCGCCAGCCACTTGAAGGAGGCGAGGCCATGTTCGAACTGACGCCGGATCACGGTCGACCAGGACGCGTCGAAGATGTGGTGGATCATGATCAGCATCAGCATGCCGATCGCGAGCCCGGTCCAGAACGTGAGCGCCGTCAGCCAGGCCGCGGCGACTTTGGCCACGCCGGAGACGAAGATGCCGAGCACGGTCAGGGCGATGCCGGCAACGCCGATCATCAGCGCCTTACCGGCGGCGGGAGCGGTCCCGGCCGCGGCCGAAGCCGTGACGGGAAGACCTGCAGGAAGGGGGGCGGCGTGTGTGCTCATTGGATGCCGAGTTCTGCCCGTCGAGCTGCGGGAACGTCCGCCGCCCGACCATTCTGCGCGCGCTGGAGGGCCCGGGTGTAGGCGACGACCGCCCAACGGTCCTCCGGCGTCAACTTATCCGCGTAGGGGAACATGGTGTTCCGCCCGTGCGTGATCACGTGAAAGATTTCGCCTTCCGGCATCTGTCGGTAGTTGTCCGCGTGGAAGCTGACGGGGGTGCCCCAGCCGTACTGGCTGACGATACCGCGGCCGTCACCGAGCCCGCCGTGGCAGGGGGCGCAGTAGATGTTATAGTTCTCGCGGCCACGCGCCATGAACGTGTGGTCCACGGTGATGCTGGCGGGATACCCCCGGGCAAATTCGCCATTGGCTGTCCGCCCTTCGGAAAGGTGCGGATCCAGGCGCAGGTGCCCACGCGCCACCACACCGGGCGGCAGCGGACGGTCCGTGCGACCGTCGGCAAAGAAGGCCGAGCGGGCCTGCGGCTTGTACTTTTCCTGGCGATCCATGTCCGGGAAGATCTCCAGGGGCGGCTTGGTCGAAGTCGACCCGCGGAACCCGAGCAGGCCCACGGCCAGCACCACGACAAAGAAGGTGACGAGATAAACGTAGCGCATGGCTCAGTGTTCGAGGGCGCTGATGTCCTTGCCGCCCGCTGACTCGAGCAGCGCCTGGGTGGCGGAGAGGTTGAACTTGGGATCCCGCGACTCGATCACCAATAGGAAACGGTCGTCGAGGCCGCGCACGATCAGGTCGTGCTTGAGCACCGGATGGTAGTGCATCGGCAGCCGGTTGAGGAAAAACATGCCACCGATCGTGAAGAAGGCGGTGAAGAGAATCGTCAGCTCGTACGAGATCGGAAAGGCGAACATCGGGCTGAACAGCGGCTTGCCGCCGACAATCAGCGGATAGTCGAACTTGTTCATCCACCAGATCATCGTCATGCCGGTCGTGAAGCCGAGGATACCGCCCAGCAGCGAGAAGCGCGGAACTTTGGAGCGCCGCACGCCCATCGCCCCATCAAGGCCGTGGACGGGACACGGCGTGATGCAGTCCCAGAATTTGTAGCCGGCATCCCGCACCTTCTGCGCCGCGTGATAGATGTCCGCGGCGGTCTCGAAGGTGGCGATCAAACCGTAAGGTTGAGCAGCCATGGTAAGGAGGAAGAACGAGGCTTAGTGCGGACGGGGCGGTGCGCCGACGCCACGCTCGGTCCCGGCGGGCTCGACATGTTTCGGATCGTGGTGCGGATCGTGATGATGCGGATCCGCCTGCGGGGTGACCGCCTTGAGTTCCGCCATCGGCATGATGGGCAGGAACCGGATGAAGAGGAGGAACAGCACGCTGAACACCCCGAAGGTGCCGAAGAACGTGAACAGTTCGACGATCGACGGGCTGTAGTAACCCCACGACGACGGCAGGAAGTCACGGGCCAGCGACGTAACGATGATCACGAAGCGCTCGAACCACATGCCGACGTTGACGAAGATCGAGAGCACCCAGACCAGCGCGGTGTTCTGCCGGACCTTCTTGAACCAGAAGAACTGCGGCGTGATCACGTTGCACGAGATCATGATCCAGTACGCCCAGGCGTAGTGGCCGAACGCGCGGTTGATGAACGCGAAGCCCTCATACGGGTTCGCGCCGTACCACGCGATGAAGAACTCCATCCCGTAGGCGTAGCCGACGATCGTACCGGTCGCCAAAGTGATCTTACACATGCAGTCGATGTGGTACTGCGTGATCAGATCCTCGAGACGGTAGATCGCCCGGAGCGGCAGCATGAGCGTGAGCACCATGCCGAAGCCGGAGAAGATCGCGCCGGCAACGAAGTACGGCGGGAAGATCGTCGTGTGCCAGCCCGGCAGGAGCGACACGGCGAAGTCGAACGACACGATGGTGTGCACCGAGAGCACCAGCGGCGTGGAAACGCCGGCCAGGATCAGGTACGCCATCTCGTAGTTGCTCCAGTGGCGGTTGGCGCCGCGCCAGCCCATCGCGAAGAAGCCGTAGAGGGCGGAGCGCACACGGTTGCCCGCCGCGTAGAAGCGGTCACGCAGGATCGCCAGGTCAGGAATCAGACCGACGTACCAGAACAGCACGGAAACCGTACCGTACGTCGACACGGCGAACACGTCCCACTCCAGCGGTGAGCGGAACTGCGGCCAGATCGCGTTCGCGTTGGGGAACGGGAACAGGTAACCGGGCAGCACCGCGAACCACACGCGGCCGACGTGGAAGACCGGAAAGATGGCCGCGCAGACCACCGCGAAGATGGTCATGGCCTCGGCCGCCCGGTTGATCGAGGTGCGCCACTTCTGGCGCAAGAGACACAGAATGGCCGAAATCAGCGTACCGGCGTGGCCGATACCGATCCAGAACACGAAGTTGACGATGTCCCAGGCCCAGTTGACCGGATTGGCGTGACCCCAGACACCCACACCGGTCGAGACCAGGTACACCAGACCGCCGATCGTCCATGAAGCGACGAAGCAGGCGACGGCGAAACAGGCCCACCACCAGCCGGGCGTCTTGCCCTCGATGATGCTGCAGATCTTGTCCGTGATCCAGGCGAACCCCCGGTTGTGCTCAACGAGCACTGCCCGCGGGAGGACCGCTGGTTTGACCTCCTTGAGGATCGCCGGAGCGGCGACCGCCGAATGAGCGTGAGCCATTAGCTAAGTCCTCCCGTCGTGATGATCTTCTTGATCACAGAGCTGTGCGGCTGGCCGTGGGTATGCGGGCCCTTTTCATGTTCGGACGGATGGCCGGCGTCGGCACCCTCCCCGTGCGAGCCGTGGCCGTTGCCGTGGTGGCCGCCCGGATGGTTCTTCTTGTCGTACTCCACGCGGGTCAGCGGCTGGTTGTAGTAATCCGGCATCTTCGGATTCGGATTGCGCAGCTTGCCGAGGTAGGTCGTGCGCGGCCGGGTGTTGAGGTAACCCAACACCGCGTAGTCGTGCTCGCGCGCCTTGGCCTTCGAAACCGCACTATTCGGATCGCGAACGTTGCCGAAGACGATGCAGTCCGCCGGGCACGCCTGCTGGCAGGCCGTCTTGATCGTGCCGTCCGGCACCACCACGTTGCCCGAATCCCGCGCCTTCACCTTCTGCGCGATCTTGGCCTGCTGGATGCGCTGCACGCAGTAGGTGCACTTCTCCATCACGCCGCGCATGCGCACGGTGACGTCGGGATTCTTCACCATCTTGACCAACTCCGGCATGCCGGAATCGCCCAAGGGCCCCATGTACAACTGGTCGGTGCGACGCTTGTTGTAATCGAAGTAGTTAAACCGGCGAACCTTCCAGGGACAGTTGTTGGCGCAGTACCGCGTGCCGATGCAGCGGTTGTACGCCATCACGTTCAGACCCTCCTCGTCGTGGACCGTGGCGTTGACCGGGCACACCGTTTCGCAAGGCGCGGATTCGCAGTGCACGCACGCCATCGGCTGGGTGACCGCCTGTGGATCTTCCGGCAGCACCTTGTTGCCTTCACCACCGAACGCTTCGCCGTCGGCCTGGCCGTCGGAGTAATAGCGGTCGATGCGGAGCCAGTGCATCTCACGGCCGCGGAGGACCTGGTCCTTGCCGACGATTGGGATGTTGTTCTCGGCCTGACAGGCCACCACGCAGGCGTTGCAGCCGTAGCAGGTGTTCAGGTCGATCGACATGCCCCACTGGTGCACGCCGTCGAAGTTCGGATGCTCGTAGAGCGAATTGCCGCGCGGCGTCGTGATCGCCGTCTTCTGGAGCGGTTCGCCGGTCGAGGGGCCGAGGTTCGACGGAGTGTGCGACTCCATGCCGAACCGATGAACGAAGTTCGCATGCTCGCGAAACTCGTCGAGGTTGGCTTCGCGCACGATGTCGCGGCCTTCCATCGACCAGTGCTCCTGCGTATTCGCGAGCGAATACACCTCGTCGGTCACCTGCAGGCGGGCGCCGGACGTGAAGTGCAGCCCCTCGCTGGAACGCAATGGATAGAAGTTGTGGCCAGCACCCTGCCCCACCCGACCCGTCACCGTCCGGCCGTAGCCGAGCGGCAGCACGATCGTGTAGTTGGCAAGACCCGGTTGGATGTGGATCGGGCCACGAACCGTCCGGCCGTTCAGCGTGACAACGCCGATCCGAGCGCGCTCCTTGCCCTGCTCGAAGTTGGCCTGCTCAACCCGCGCGACCTGCAGCGCGGAACCCTTCGGATACACGCCGAGTTCCTGCGCCAGACGCGGGCTGATGAGGATCGCGTTGTCCCAGGAGATCTTGGTGATCGGATCCGGGACTTCCTGCAGCCAGCCGTTGTTGGCGAACCGGCCATCGTCGACGCTCGTGTCGGCGACAAAACGGACTTCCAAGTTGTCCTTGGAGAACGCCTGCGGCGCCGCCGCGCTGCGAGCCAGGTTGGCTACGCCGCCTGCGTTGACGCGAACATTGGCCACCGGGTACGCGGAGTTGCGCAGCACACCGTCGTGCAGGAACTGGCGGAACGCGTTTTCCGCGCCCGCACCGGCATTCGCGGTGAGCGTGTTGAAGACCAGCGCGTACGGGTCCGTGGTGGCTTCACCGGCCAACCGCGCGAGCAGCTCGATCTCCGTCAGCCCGTTGAAGAGCGGCAGAATCATCGGCTGGATCGGCAGGATCGTGCCGTCCACTGCCCGCGCGTCACCCCACGACTCGAGGTAGTGCGCCGAGCAGATGTGCATGCCAGCCAGGCGGCTGGTCTCATCGACGTAGTAACCGAAACGCACCACGTCACGGACCGCTCCGGCGAGCGCGGCAAAATCGACGTCGGCCGGCGCATTGTAGGCCGGGTTGCCGCCGAGAACGAACAGCGTTTGCACGCGGCCTTCGCGGGCGGCATTCGCGAGATCGGTCAGCGACGCCGCCGCCGGCTGCTCGACCGTGACGAACTGGACCGTCTGGCCCACGTTACCGAGCGCCGCGTTGATCGCGTAAACGATCGCGTGCACGGCCGCGGGTTGGTGGGCGCCGGCAAGGACGAGTGACTGGCCGCGATGCTCCTGCAGGTCAGCCGCGCACTCGGCGAGCCACTTCTCCTGGTCCTTAAACTCAAGGCCCTGGGTGAGCTGCTCGAGACCGCCGACACCGAGCCGTCCGGCCAACGCAGCCGCAAAAGCCAGCATGTGGCTGCTCGGCAAACGCAGCCGGTGATCAGCCATGCCGCCCGTCAGCGTAAAGGTGCTCTCGACCGCGTAGAGGCGGTTCATCGGGTCGTCCTGCTTGACGACCTTGCGCGCCTTCGCGAAGTCCCGCGCGTAAAGCAGCGAACCGGCTTCACACTGCAGGAAGTCCGCATCGAGGCTGACGACGCGGCGCGCGTTCGCGAAGCGGTAAACCGGCTTCACATTCTGCCCGAAGGCGGCTTGCGCGGCCTCCGCCGGGGGCTCATCGGCCACCGGCTCGTACTCGGCCCAGACCGCTTGCGGGAACTTGGCCTTCAGCGCCGCGACGAGGCGGGCGCGGGTGGGAGAACTGGACTGCTCCGCGAGGAACGCGAGACCCGCGCCGCTGTTGCCGGAGTAATCCTGGGCAATGCGGTTCAGTCGGTCCCGCACGGCTTCCACCGTGGCAGCTGCGCCGCCGATCGTGTGGGTGGTCGCGCGGTCCGGATCATAAAGGTCGAGGACGGAGGCTTGCGCGAGCAGCGAAGACGCGCCGCCCATCGCTTCGAACGTCGGATTGCCTTCGATTTTGGTCGGCCGGCCTTGGTGCGTTTCGGCCAGCAGCGGGATCGCGCTGCGACGCAGCGGGAACGCCGTGGCGAAATACAGCGGCAGCCCCGGGATGACGCCTTCCACCGACTTGCCGTACGGCAGGATGTTGGCTTCCGGGCGACGGCAACCGGACGCGAGTCCGACTCCGCCCAAGGCGAAGGAGGCCGCCATCAGCTTAAAGAACTGGCGACGATCAACGCCCGAGAGCGACGAGGCTCCGGCCGGGAATTCGCGCTCGAGCTGGGCCTGGAAGCCAGGCGTCTCGATCAGTTCGTCCAGGCTGCGCCAGTAGCGAGGCCCGTTCAACTCGCGCTCCGACGGCGCAGGATGTTCAAATTGGCGTTTCATCGATGGCAGCCAGAGCAGCTTTGCGGCGGCATGACGTTCCAGTCGTGGACGAACTTGCGGCCTTGTTCGAGTTGGCCGGACTCACCACCCGGCGCCTCCCATTTCAAATTGGTCACTTGGTCGACCGGACGGATGTGCGCCTCCGGGTTGCGATGGCAGTCCAGGCAGAACGACATCGAGAGCGGCTGCGCATGCTCGACGACGTCCATCTCGTCGACGTTACCGTGGCACGACACGCAGGAGACGCCGCGATTCACGTGCACCGCGTGATTGAAGTAAACGTAGTCGGGCGCCTGGTGAATGCGGACCCACTCCACCGGCAGGCCGGACTCGTAGCTCTGCCGGACCGGGGCGAGCAGCGGGCTGTCCTTCTTGACCTGGCTGTGGCAGTTCATGCACGTCTGCGCCGTCGGCACCGTGGCATGGCTGGAGTCATCCACGTTGGAGTGGCAGTAGCGGCAATCGAGGCCGAGTTGGCCGACGTGCAGCTTGTGGCTGTACGGGACCGGCTGGACCGGAGCGTAGCCAACGCGTGAATACTTGGGCGTCGCGTAGTACGTGATCGCCGCCGTGGCGATGCCGCCGACCAGGAACAGATACACGATGATCTGCAGCGGCAGGCGGTTCGCCGATTTCGGGAAAAGCTTCGACATAAGCCGGGTGGACCGAGGAAGGGCTGCGCGGGAGGCGCGGTTCAGACTGAATCAACGCTCCGCGCAACGGCGCGGCCATCGGTCTGCAACCGCGGGGTTGCATTCCGATGCGTGGCCGCGGCAGCCGGAGAGGCCGGCGCGGCTTTCGCGAAAAGTTTGGGCGCGGCGATTGTCGCAGCCGCAGCTGCAAGCAACTTGCCAAGGAAGGTTTTTCGCGTGTGTGGGTGGCTCACGGATCGTCGTCGAGAGGTCACGGGCAGCCGGCAAGCAACCCACCACGAATTCCAAAGTAAACCAAAAATTCCCAAGCGTTTTTTGTCTTTCAGTAGTCATAAGCGCGGAGTGCCACTTGCGGCCTCCGCACTTATTGTTTCCCGCCCGGTGAACTTCCTGAGCGAACTGTCAGGAAAGTCCCGGCAAGGCGGCGTCGCTGGCGACTCAAATCGAGCCGTGCCGTGACGAAATCAGACGAACTCGCCGTCGCGCATCGGCCGGACCTGATCGCACCGCTTGGCGATGTCCGGGTTGTGTGTCACGAGCACGATCGCCTGGCCGTTCTCCTTCGCGAGGCGGGTCAACAGATCGAAAACGATGCCGGAATTTTTTTGGTCGAGATTTCCGGTCGGTTCGTCGGCGAGCAGGATTGAAGGCTGGTTGGCGAGCGCTCGCGCGATGGCGACACGCTGCTGTTCACCACCGGACAACTGCGTGCCCAAGCGATGCGTCTTTTCGCCCAAGCCGACGGCGCTGAGGAAATGCCGGGCCCGATCTTCCATCTCCGCCGGTGAGAGCCGCCCCATCTTCCGCATGGGCATCATCACGTTTTCCAGCGCGCTGAACTCAAGCATGAGGAAGTGAAACTGGAACACGAAACCGATGTGCCGGTTGCGGGCCGCTGTCCGTAGCTCGTCGCTGCTGTTCGACATCAGCTCATCGCCAATCCAGATCTGGCCATCGTCGGGCCGGTCGAGCAGCCCGAGCTGGTACAGCAACGTGGATTTGCCGCACCCCGAAGGTCCCACGATCGCGTAGACCTGCCCGCGCTCCGCCTCAAAGGAGACCCCCTTGAGCACATGCACCCGCCCTTCCCCCTGCCCCAAATAACGGTGCAGCCCTTCGCACCGGAGGGCGATCGAGCGCTCACCGGCGGGGCTGGAGGATGATGAATTCTGAAACGAAGTGACCATGGGTCCGAAAAGTGTGGAGAAAGGAGAAGGGAGAAAGGAGAAGGAACCAGTCAGCCAAACCGCTCCCGGCGAACTTGCATCAGGCGGGCGATGCGCATGGAAAGTTCACGCGATGCCATGAGAAGCACGTTGGCTTCCGCTTGCGAGAGTAGTCCGACGCGAACGGCAACATGCGTCTGCGACCGCACTTCGCCGCACGATCCTCGGGCGATGTCGAGGTAACGAACGAACTCCGAATTGCTGGATCGTTCGTACCCTTCCGCGATGTTGCTCGAAACCGAGAGAGCCGCGCGCTTCACCTGAGCGCGAAGGTCGAAGTCGGGACAGGAACGATAGGTCGTATGGACGAGCACGGCCAATTCGACGGCATCCTGCCAAACTCGCAGATTCTCAAAAGTGCCACTGGCCGGACCTTCTTCGACGTTTAAGTCATCAGGTTCGGTTTCCATCCTTCTCCGTTCTCCTTTCTCCCTTCTCCAGCGGCGCTCCGC